>NZ_JAKKRN010000017.1:0-116169 GCF_025654245.1 Shewanella sp. SM29 | reverse complement strand
TTCCAACTGTTATCCCCCTCGACTGGGCAGATCCCTAGGCATTACTCACCCGTCCGCCGCTCGCCACCTCAGGAGTAAACTCCCTTGTGCTGCCGCTCGACTTGCATGTGTTAGGCCTGCCGCCAGCGTTCAATCTGAGCCATGATCAAACTCTTCAATTAAAGTTTTGTTGCTTCCGTCTTACGACTTCAGCGGCTCAATGAATTCTACTGTTTTGATTCGCTTTGCTCACTAAGAAGCATCGCGTTTCAATTCATACATTACTGTATGTACATATTACTATGAACACTCAATCATGCTTCCCGTTAAGGAGAATGACTTGAAAACATTGATTTAAATTTTTGACTGCCAACCCGAAGGTTAAGCAGTTTCGATTAACTCAACACCTGTGAGTGTCCACACAGATTTGCTTGATAAATTGTTAAAGAGCGTTGACCACACACTGAGTTTTCAGCGGGTCAGGGCTGCGTATTCTACGCATTCCCGTTAGTGCGTCAAGTAGTTTTTTCAACTTTCTCAACACTCATCGTTTAGCTTGCTAACCGATGAACTGCTTGGCTTTCTTTGCTTAACTTGCGTTTCGCTGTCTGCCGTGTCAGTGGATGCGCATTATAGGGAGATTGAAAAAGTCCGCAAGGGCTTTTTTGAGAAAAATGGATCTTTTTTTAATACTTTCAGTTAGTCACACAATACCCCCACTTTATCCTCAGACTTATCCACAAAATGGGTTTTAACGGTTAAATTTGCTACAGCGGCGGGTTAACTTTAGAGGCTATCGATAAGAATGAAATGATGTTCAATGGGGAATAACGACGATTAGCTATATAAAGAAGAGTAAGAATGTAATCCGGATGACATGGAAGTAAACGTGAGGCTTAATTCTAAATTAATGAAGAAATAAAAAGGCAACTTAGATAAGTTGCCTTTAGTGTACGTTTTATTCTACTTATTCAGTAGGCTTAATCTGTCAGCAGATTAACTTAACTTGCCGTGACATTGTTTGTACTTACGACCAGAGCCACAAGGACAAGGATCGTTGCGACCCACTTTGTCACCATCACGGATCATCGGTGCTTGCGCAGTGACAGCTTCATGCTCATCACCACCGCCAACAAGCGACTCTGCCGCTGCGTGTTGATAGTCGCGCTGGATCTTGGCATCTTCTTCACGACGACGCGCTTCCATTTCTTCCACATCTGACTGAGCCTGCACTTGTACTTTCGACAGCACACTGATGACGTCATGTTTCAAGGTGTTCAGCAGTTGTTGGAATAACTCAAACGACTCACGCTTATATTCTTGCTTTGGATTCTTCTGTGCGTAACCACGTAAGTGGATACCTTGGCGCAGATGATCCATCGCCGCTAAGTGTTCTTTCCACAGACCATCGAGCGTTTGCAGCATAACGGCTTTCTCGAACTGGCGTAGCACTTGTGCGCCAACCATTTCTTCTTTTGCCTTATACGCATCGCCCCAAGCAGTAATAATACGCTCACGTAGACTCTCTTCATGCAGATCGTCTTCTTTATCTAACCATTCCTGGATAGGTAATTTGAGCATAAATTCTTGGTGTAGACGTTGCTCTAAACCTGGGATATCCCACAGCTCTTCTACTGATTGCGGTGGAATATACTGATCAATTACTGCGCCAATCACATCGTCTTGGATGTTTTGGATAGTATCTTCAATACTTTCCGCATCCATCAACTCATTGCGCTGGGCGTAAACCACTTGGCGTTGATCGTTAGCGACGTCATCAAATTCGAGTAATTGCTTACGGATATCGAAGTTACGGGCTTCAACTTTACGTTGAGCGTTTTCGATTGCGCGTGACACCCATGGATGCTCGATCGCTTCGCCTTCTTCCATACCCAGCTTTTTCATCATGCCAGAAACACGATCCGAGGCGAAGATACGCATTAAGCTATCTTCCATCGACAGGTAGAAGCGTGATGAACCCGCGTCACCTTGACGACCCGCACGACCACGTAACTGGTTATCGATACGGCGTGATTCGTGACGTTCTGTGCCTAGGATATGTAAACCACCCGCAGCAACGACTTCATCATGACGAATTTGCCAATCGGCTTTGATCTTAGCTTTTTGCTCTGCTGTTGGATTATCGAGTTCATCGATTTCCATGTTCCAGTTGCCGCCAAGCACGATATCGGTACCACGACCTGCCATGTTCGTCGCAATAGTCACAGAGCCAGTACGGCCAGCTTGCGCGACGATTTCTGCTTCTCGTTCGTGGAATTTAGCATTTAAAACTTCGTGCGGGATCTTTTCCTGCACCATTAAGCGCGCTAACAGTTCAGACTGTTCGATTGATACTGTACCCACCAATACTGGCTGACCAACTAAATCCGCCATATCCTTACGCACCATTGGACGGTTAGTAGGCACAACGACTGTGTCTAATCCATAGATGTGTTGGAATTCAAACGCTTCAGTGTCAGCTGTACCTGTCATACCTGCCAGCTTCTCGTATTGACGGAAGTAGTTCTGGAAAGTGATCGAAGCTAATGTTTGGTTTTCGTTTTGAATGTGTACGCCTTCTTTGGCTTCGACAGCTTGATGTAAGCCTTCTGACCAACGACGACCTGGCATAGTACGACCCGTGTGTTCATCGACTATGATGACTTCGTTGTCTTGTACTATGTAATCCACATCACGTTCAAACAGCGTGTGCGCACGAAGCGCCGCGTTGACGTGGTGTAACAGGGAAATATTAGCTGCAGAATAGAGTGAATCGCCTTCGGCTAACATGCCGCGCTCGATCAACAGGTTTTCTACTTTTTCTTGACCACGTTCGGTAAAATGCACTTGTTTGGCTTTTTCATCGATGCTGTAGTCGCCCTCACCCACAAACTCTTCCGTATCTTCTTTATCTTGACGGATAAGATTGGGGATCAGGGTGTTGATCTTGATGTATAGCTCAGAGCTATCTTCGGCAGCGCCAGAAATGATCAGCGGCGTACGCGCTTCGTCGATTAAGATTGAATCCACTTCATCGATTAGGGCGTAGTGCAACGGACGTTGAACCCGTTCTTGCGGTGAAAACGCCATGTTATCGCGCAGATAATCGAAACCAAACTCGTTGTTGGTCCCATAAGTGATATCGGCGTTATAGGCAGATTTCTTCTCATGTTGGCCAATGCCTGCGACGTTGATTCCTACGGTTAAACCAAGGAACTCAAACAGTGGGCGGTTATTCTCGGCATCACGACGTGCCAAGTAATCGTTCACTGTAATCACGTGGACGCCTTTGCCTGTCAATGCGTTTAAGTAGGCGGGTAAGGTTGCCGTTAAGGTTTTACCTTCACCCGTACGCATTTCAGCAATACGGTTGCTGTCGAGTACCATACCGCCGAGTAACTGTACGTCGAAATGACGCATATCAAATACACGCTTAGACGCTTCGCGTACTGTCGCAAAGGCTTCAGCCATGATGCTATCTAATGAAGCTCCAGCAGCTAAACGCTCACGGAACTCTGCGGTTTTCGCCTTTAATGCTTCATCGGTTAATTTTTCATAATCAGCTTCTAATGCGTTAATGCTAATAACGATCTTTTGAAGCCCTTTAAGGGTGCGGTCGTTGCGACTACCAAATACTTTTGTCAGTAATTTACCAAACATCTGAATCACTTATTCTCTGTAGGCCAAGTCCATGATGGAAACTAGAAGCCAATGTTTCAATTAACTTGCTTTGCGGTAGACAAACTTTTGTGGATCTATCTGCTGTCCGCCGCGCAACACTTCATAATGCACATGAGCCCCAGTTGAGCGCCCAGTGCTTCCCATACTGGCGATAGCATCGCCTTTTGCGACCACATCACCTACAGTCACTGACAAAGCTTTATTATGGCCATAACGCGTATGCAAACCGTTACCATGGTCGATTTCAACCAATTCGCCATAACCGAACATATTTCCAGCAAAAGTCACCACGCCTGCAGCAGTCGCAACAACTTTAGCTCCTTCTCGACCGGTAAAATCAATCCCCTTATGCACAGACCTGCGACCGTTGAAAGGGTCATTACGTAATCCGTAGGGCGACGACAACCAACCTTTATCGAGCGGGATACCTGATATATAACGTTCATCATCTATATGGTGGTTAGATGACACTGTTTCAAGTAGTGAAAGCTGAACATTATTATTGTCAATTCGTGATGCCAACTTATCCATATCGTCGATAAGCTGTCCGAGCTCGATGTTAGTGCCTAGTTCGCTCAAACCACCCACACCAACCTCGGATGAAAAATCAAAATCTTCATCCAACTTATTCTGCTGGGCGACCTGTTGACCTAAAGCTTCGAGACGGGTGATCTTGGCTTGCATACGTGCAACATGAGTCACAAGCATAGCCAGTTGAGACTCAGTAGCACTTTTAAGCTCTAAGACTTGTTTCTTTTGTTGTTCGCGCACGAGACGATCGTTATCGACACTGGCTTGCTGATCTTGAAATCGAGCGGAGTTGTGTTGATAAATACCGGACCCAGTGGCCAACAATAGTATTGGAAGTAGCAACCAGCGTTTACTGGGCTGCCAGCGTGTGACGCCATTCCGACCTTGAATAAATACTGTTACACTCATAGCCTAATTCAGCCATCTTATTATCATATGAAAAAGCCCCCTCAAGATCTCAGCCAATTACTGCATCAATCGGGAAAATTACCCGACCTTGCTGAGAAAGCGGAACTACTTATGTATCTGGATCAGCATGTGAAGCAGATTATTGCAGGTCCTGTTGCGGAGCAACTAAAAGTCGCTAATTTCCGCCAGGGTGTTCTTGTGGTTGAAACCACTTCGGCAGCTTGGGCTGCGCGAATTAATTTCCAAAAGCCGAAGCTATTAACCCAGCTTCAAGCAGAAACGCTCCCAATCCTTACCGCAATTGAAGTTAAAGTCAACCCGAGATTAGCAATGTATGACGCAAAGCCTAAACAGGGACATAAAGAATTAAGCCCAGCAGCAGCAGAGCACATTGCAGCATTAGCGGAAAATATTGGCGGTTCACTGGGTGAAAAACTAAAACGGCTGGCCTCATTGGCCAGCCGTAATAAATAATCTTACCGCTTTTTAAGCAAATACAGCGCCACCTGGTACAGTAAAGCTGACGGGAACATCGGCTTCTTTTTCGAAGCTGACCAACTCCCACGCATCCTGTTGCGCAAGCAAAGCACGCACCAATTGGTTGTTCAACGCATGACCAGTTTTATACGCAGTGAACTCACCTAAAATAGCGTGCCCAGCCACATATAAATCACCAAACGCATCTAGAATTTTGTGCTTAACAAATTCGTCCTCATAACGCAGGCCGTCGGGATTAAGGACGCGATATTCATCAAGTACAACAGCGTTTTCCATGCTGCCGCCCAACGCTAGGTTGTTGGCTCGCAAATATTCGATATCACGCATAAACCCAAAAGTACGGGCACGGCTGATATCTTTCACGAAAGCAGAAGTTGAAAAGTCCATCACCACATGCTGTTGGCTACGAGCGATTTCTGGATGCGCAAAATCAATTTTAAAATTGACTCTAAAACCTTTAAAAGGTTTTAACTCGGCCCATTTATCGCCATCTTCAACGCGCACAGGGCGCTTAATCTTTAAATACTTCTTAGGCGCGGCCTGCTCTTTAATACCAGCAGACTGCAACAAGAAGACGAATGGGCTTGCACTGCCATCCATAATAGGAATTTCAGGCGCGTCCACTTCGATTACAGCGTTATCTATGCCTAAACCCGCAAGAGCTGCAAATAAATGCTCAATGGTCGAGATACGAATACCTTCGTCATTGACAAGTGCCGTACACATAGTGGTTTCACGAACTTGCTCCGCCTTCGCTGGGATGGCGACGGCAGGACTCAAATCGGTGCGCACGAGTACGATCCCTGAATTAACGGGCGCGGGCATAATGCTCAAAGTGACCTTGTTGCCAGAATGCAATCCGACACCAGTTGTTTTCACCATTTTCTGAACAGTTCGTTGAAATATCATTCAGTTACCCGTTTATATGCCAATTATAAAGCCTAATATTTGTACACTCAGCGTCGGCAAATCGAGCCGCACTGGTTCAACATAATAACATAACTTTATTATGTCACACAAATGCAGCTATGTTGTGGTATTGCCCAAAACGAACAACACCTCACATATTACGCTGGACTCAAACGCTCTCGCTAGTCGGCTTGCTTACGCAAAAATGCTGGAATATCAAGATAATCCAATTCATGCTTTGTCGATGGTGCAGGCGTAGGAGCTGGCTGCGGAGCCGCTGGCAACACGTTGCCTTTTGGCGCTGCATAGTTCACATGTGCAGCTTCTTCGACATAGGCTTCGACTTTTGGTTCAACAACTACAGGCTCTGGACGAGGTGCAGGTTTAGAAACCAATTGGATATCAGGACGCTTTTCAGCACCGATACCAGTCGCAACAACCGTTACACGCAGCTCATCACTCATTTCTGGGTCGATGACAGCACCAACAACCACAGTCGCGTTGTCAGAGGCATAAGCCTTAACATGATTACCGACAGTTTCGAATTCTTCGATACTCATGTCCATACCCGCAGTAATGTTAACTAACACACCACGCGCACCGGCTAAGTCGATGTCTTCTAATAATGGGCTGGCAACAGCAGCTTCGGCCGCTTCTTCAGCACGGTCTTCACCGCGAGCGACACCTGTACCCATCATGGCATTACCCATTTCAGACATCACAGTCTTCACGTCGGCGAAGTCGACGTTAATCAGACCTGGACGAGTGATAAGCTCAGCAATACCTTGTACCGCACCAAGTAACACGTTATTCGCTGCGGCGAACGCATCGAGTAAAGAAGTACCACGGCCCAATACTTTTAATAATTTTTCGTTCGGGATAGTGATTAACGAATCCACGTGCTTAGCCAGCTCGGCAATGCCTTGCTCAGCGTAAGCCATACGTTTTTTCCCTTCGAATGGGAAAGGCTTAGTCACAACCGCAACGGTCAGAATACCTTCTTCACGTGCGATTTGAGCCACAACAGGTGCAGCACCTGTACCTGTACCACCGCCCATACCGGCAGCGATAAAGATCATGTCAGAACCTTTGATTGCCGCGCGAATGTTTTCGCGGTCTTCTTCAGCTGCAGCACGACCCACATCTGGGTTTGCCCCTGCTCCAAGACCTTTAGTGACATCGCGTCCTAATTGAATTGTTGAGCCAGCGCCTGATTTTCTCAGGGCCTGAGCGTCTGTATTGGTAACGATAAACTCAACACCTTCAATGTTGTGTTTGACCATATGTTCGACAGCGTTACCGCCGCCGCCGCCAACGCCGATGACTTTAATCACCGCGTCGTCTGAGTGAGTATCCATGATCTCAAACATTGTCTGATCTCCGTGTTGCCTGCGTTATGAAAATTAAAATTCGCCCTTAAACCAGCTTTGGACCCGATTCCAAGCGCTAGTTACCCCTTGGCGCTCAGGACGTTCGAACTGACGTTCGATCACCCGTCGTGCGCCGTAATGAAGCAGTCCGACTCCTGTGGAGTAAATAGACTGGTCCACGTATTCATATAAACCTTTGATCGGTAGCGGTGACGCTACGCGAACTGGCATGCCAAAAGTCGCTTCCGCAATATCGACCACACCTTGAATCGACGCTGTGCCACCTGTGAGCACAATACCTGCGGCGATTTGATCTTCTAACCCACTGTCTTTCAACTCTTTAAGCACAAGCTCAAACAGCTCTTGGTATCTTGGTTCAACCACTTCGGCGAGCGTGTGACGTGACATGCTCCGCGATGGACGACCACCTACCGATGGCACTTCAATACTGTCTTCGCGGCTCACCATAGAACTGCGCGCACAGGCGAACTGCACTTTAATTTGTTCAGCATGTGACGACGGCGTGCGGAAAATCTTTGCGATGTCGTTCGTCACTTGGTTACCTGCAACCGGTACAACCGCACAATGACGCAAGGCGCCATTGGTATATACCGCGATATCCGTAGTGCCACCGCCGATATCGACGATACACACACCTAAATCTTTCTCATCGAAGGTCAACACAGCATCGGCTGAAGCAATCCCAGAGAACACTAAGTCGTCGACCTTAAGGCCACAACGCTCAACGCTCTTAGTAATATTCTTCGCCATATCATTGGCGCAGGTCACTATGTGTACCTTGGCCTCCATACGCATACCGGACATACCGATTGGGCTGCGAATACCGTCTTGAACGTCGATTGCATATTCCTGCGGCAGCACGTGTAAAATGCGACGTTCGGTCGGGATCTTCACCGAGCGAGCCGTATGGATCACGTTATCAACATCTTCCTGTGTCACTTCTTCATCGTTGATCGATACCATGCCGTTTTCATTTTGGCAGGCGATGTGTTTACCCGAAATACTCAAGTAAACCGATGACACTTGGCAATCCGCCATTAATTCCGCTTGATCGAGCGCACGTTGCACACTGCGAACTATCGAATCTAAATCGTTCACGCCACCTTTATCCATTCCCCTTGAGGGATGGTTACCAAGGCCGACTATGCTAATTTCGCCATCGGGCAGAACTTCGCCTATGATCACTGCGACCTTAGAGGTTCCTATGTCCAATCCGACGATAAGGTTTCTATCTTGGTTTTTGATCATTAATTATCGGCTCTCTTGTTTGTGCATCGCCCCAGCCTACGGCCAACCCTGTGTCGTAGCGTAAATCTACTCTGGCAACGGATTTCTCTTGTTTCGCCAAAACCGGATAAACAGTAATAAATCGTTGTATCCGTGCAATTTTATCTTCTCGACCCAAATCTAAAACGATACCGTTTCCAAGGGTCGCGTGCCACGCATGTCGTGGCGTTAAATTCAAACTGGCTAAGGTAAAGCCGTTAATCTTTAGTAGGGAGTTGATCTGTGCATAGACAGTCAACACCTCAAGGCCCATATCATTTGGTCCAGATAACTGCGGTAAATGCTCAAGCTCTGGGTGCGATGGCGCTTCGAATACTTCTCCATGCACGTTCAACCACAAGTCACCATTCCAATGGGCTGCGGGTTGTTGCTCTTGCAAATACACCCTGAGTTTCGCTGGCCACTCACGCCTTACCGATGCGCGATACACCCAAGGTAAAGCTTCTAACGCCTGCTGCACTAAGGTAATGTCAGCACTAAAAAAACTGCGCTGCATTAAATGCTGTAGTGCTACTTGTATATCTTTATCTGTGGTGTAAACCCGCTCACCTTTGATGGCAACGGCCTCAATCGGCAAGTTGCTGGCATCATTCAAAAATTTATGTAACTGATAGCCACCAAATACAAAACTGGCTACGATGAAAAATAAAAAGCCAGCCCCGCTCCATTGATACCAATTAAACCGTGACATTCTTGCCCGCCAGTGCCGCCTCTTATCACTCCAAGACACGCTTCATCCCACCTTTAACGACACCCATTAAAAACCACAGAAAACCGGCCATTATATAGACCAAAATCCTTTGGTCAAAATTTCCTTTTTCTCGCAGATCAAGCGCTAAAGATCAGCTTGCTTGCGCAGGTAATTCCACCACAGCAAACCCTAATCCAGACGACGCTAACTGTCGTGACAGGGCGCCAATATTACCCGCACCTTGGGTGAGTAATAAATCCCCGTCCTGCAATACATCGGGCAACACTTCTGCAAGCAGATCTGGGCTTGCGATAAAGATCGGATCTAGCTGACCACGCAAGCGAATTGAACGACATAATGCGCGACCATCCGCACCTGTGATCGGCGCTTCACCCGCACTATAAATATCGAGTAACAATAAGCAATCCACTTGTGATAACACTTCCACAAAATCCTCATACAAATCACGGGTACGAGTGTATCTGTGCGGCTGATACGCCATGACCAAACGTCTATCAGGCCATCCTGCGCGCGCAGCTTTAATGGTCGCCGCAACTTCGCTGGGATGATGACCATAATCATCCACTAACATGACTTCGCCCTTCGGCGTGGCAAATTTGCCTAAATGCTGGAAACGACGCCCTATACCTTGGAACTCCACTAAAGCCTGAGTAATAGCGTTATCGTCGATTTCATCTTCAGTCGCCACCGCAATGGCAGCTAACGCATTGAGCACATTATGTTGGCCCGGTAAATTCAACACCAGATCGAGATCTTCTTTAGCTTTACGTCTAACAGTAAAACGGCACTGATGACCTTGCTGGCTAAAATTAAGTGCTTGCACGTCCGCATCGTCACTGAAACCATAGGTCACGTGTTTACGGCCAATACGCGGCAGAATCTCACGCACGACGGCATCATCGATACACACCACAGCCACACCGTAGAACGGCAAGTTGTGCAGAAAATCCACAAAAGTCGATTTCAGTTTTTCAAAATCACCGCCATAAGTATCCATATGATCAGCTTCGATGTTGGTCACCACACTGACCATAGGCTGCAAATGCAAGAAGCTCGCATCACTCTCATCGGCTTCGGCAATCAAATAACGGCTGGTGCCTAATCTGGCATTGGTACCGGCACTGTTGAGCAAGCCACCAATCACAAAGGTTGGGTCCCGCCCAGCTTGACCATAAACGCTGGCGATAAGGCTCGTTGTCGTGGTTTTACCATGGGTGCCCGCAATCGCCACACCATGTCGATAACGCATCAACTCGGCTAACATCTCAGCACGACGCACAATAGGAATACGTAATTCTTTAGCGGCAAGGATTTCTGGATTTTCCAGATTAATCGCGGTTGATATGACGACCACATCCACTTGCTGCACGTTTTCAGCGGCATGACCAATTTGGATCTTGGCTCCGAGTAAACACAATCTGTCAGTCACGGCATTTTGCGCAATATCCGAACCACTCACCTGATAGCCTTCGTTCACTAACACTTCGGCGATCCCGCCCATGCCCGCGCCGCCAATGCCGACGAAGTGAATACGCTTAATACGGCGCATTTCTGGGATCATGCTTCTCAGTTGTGCGTATCTTTCTGTCTTAGTCATGCTTATCCTTTCTCAGCAAGGCTGATGCACACTGCGGCAACTTGTTCAGTCGCATCCAGTACCGCAACGTCTCTCGCTCTTTGGCCCATACGGGCTAATTCTGTTCTGTCATTGGCGAGCAACTGTAATTTGTTCGCCAGTTTATTCACGTCCAAGATGGCCTGTGGCAATAGGAAAGCTGCGCCAGCCTCAACCAATACTTGAGCGTTACGGGTTTGATGATCATCCACTGCATGGGGATAAGGTACCAGAATACTCGGTAGCCCCACCGCCGCTAACTCAGACACAGTCAAGGCGCCAGCTCGGCACAATACCACATCAGCCCAGCGATAGGCGGCTTCCATATCGTCGATAAACTCAGCGATATTCACGCCACCATCTTGTCCTTGTTGCTGATATGCCGCCTTCACGCCCGTAAGATTATCTTTACCCACTTGATGCCAAACCGTCACTGACTGCTGCTGACTCAGTATCGCGACAGCTTCTGGCATAAGATCGTTAAATACTTTGGCGCCAAGGCTGCCACCGACCACGAGCACTTTTAAGGCTTCATCAGCCTCATGCTTAGGTTCTGCACCTAAGGCAATCAGTTCTTGGCGAATCGGATTACCAACGACCTTGGCCTTCACTGTGGTAAAGGTATTTTTAAAAGCGCATAACACTTGCGTCGCAATCCGCGACAACAACTTGTTTGTCATCCCTGGGATAGCATTTTGTTCATGCAGCACCAGTGGAATACCGGCTAATCTTGCCGCAACACCACCTGGGCCACTGGCGAATCCGCCCATGCCAAGGACCACATCGGGTTTAAACTCAGCAATCACGGCCTTAGCCTGCAATATTGAACGCACCACTTTAAAGGGCGCCGCGAGTTTTCGGATCAAACCATTACCGCGCACACCTTTGATATCAATGAAATCAATATCAAATCCATACTGGGGCACTAAACGCGCCTCCATACGATCTGCCGTGCCTAACCAACGCACTTGCCAACCCTGTTGAGCTAAATACTTAGCCACCGCCAGTGCTGGGAACACATGTCCTCCCGTACCACCCGCCATGACTAAAATACGTTTTCCTGTTGGAGTCATCACTTCAATCTCCCTTGCACGGCCTGAACTAATGTCATGCGCCGCTCGTAATCAATGCGCAGCAACATCATCGCTGCCGCAGTCATGACCCATAAACTACTACCACCGTAACTGATAAAAGGTAATGTCAGCCCTTTGGTTGGCAACATGCCGATACTCGCGCCGACATTCACCACAGTCTGGAAACAAATCCAAATACCGATGGCATAACCTAAATAACCTTCAAATGGCTTATCCATGGCTAAACACAAATTACCTAAACGAATCGATCTCAGCGCCACAAATAGCAGTACAGATAACACAGCAATAATGCCGATAAAGCCCAATTCTTCCCCGATCACGGCAAAGATAAAGTCAGTGTGCGCTTCGGGTAAATATTCTAATTTTTGAATACTATTTCCGAGCCCTTGGCCAAACCAATCACCTCGACCATAGGCCATCAAAGATTGAGTCAACTGGTAACCGCTACCGAAGGGATCTTGCCAAGGATCCATAAAGGAGGTCACTCGGCGGATACGATACGGTTCCAATAGCACTAGGGCCACAAACGCCAATACGCCCGCAAAAATCAAGGCAAAGAAATCGAGTAAACGCGCACCGGCTAAAAACAATAGACCAACCGTTCCCACAAATAGCACTACCACAGTACCTAAGTCGGGCTGCATCAAAATCAGCACAGCGTAAATCGCAAATACTGCAATCGGCTTATAGAAGCCTTTAGCATTCTCGCGCACTTCCTGATGACGCCTCACTAAGTAACCCGCCATATAGATGGCGAAGGCAAATTTAGCGACCTCCGCCACCTGGATGCGAATAGGGCCTATGGATAACCAACGCGTCGCACCGTTTACCGTAGTGCCAACCACCAATACAGCTAACAACATCAAACCCACAATCAACAACAACATGGGGCTCCAGCGCTGCCAAGTCTGCATCTCTACTCTTAGCACAAATGCCGCAATGAATAAGCAACCCACTAAATAACCCACATGGCGAGTCATAAAATAAAATGGGTTCCCCGTGAGCGTTTGCGCTTCAGGCATAGAGGCTGACATCACCATTACAAAGCCGAAGCTAATCAAAGACAACACAGCCGCGAGCAAAGCACGGTCGTACAATTGCACGCCCGGGACTTCGGTATCACGTTGCCAATTGGGTATTGCTAAACGCAAACGCCCAAATAGGCTAAGTTGTCTTGCATCACTCGCCATTAAGTTGTCCCACGAGGTTTCTAAAATCATCACCTCGAGCCATGAAGTTACTGTACATATCTAAACTGGCGCAGGCTGGCGATAATAAAACGATATCACCAGAGGTTGCCAATTCAGCGGCTTTCGCTACCGCAGCAGCCATAGTGTCGACTCTTATCGAGCCGTCTTTCAATGCAGCAATCTTTTTACCATCGCGGCCTAAGGTGATGAGGTGTGTGACTTTAGCTAAAGCCACAGCTAAAGGCTTAAAATCAGCCCCTTTACCGTCACCGCCAGCAATCAAAATAATATCGCCTAAGTGGTCACTCAAGCCATCGAGTGCGGCGACTGTGGCACCGACATTTGTCGCTTTAGAGTCATTGACATAGGTCACGCCATTCTTAACACCAACCACTTCACAGCGATGGGATAAGCCAGTAAAAGTACGCGCCACTTTTGCCATAACGTGCTTGTCGACACCCACGACATCCACAAGCGCCATCGCCGCAAGTAGGTTGGCATGGTTATGACTGCCAATCAGCGACACTTCAGTGATCGGCATTATTTCGCTGCTGCCGTGATAAATCTTGCTGTCGCTGATGCCCCATTCGTCCGCTTCTGGCGCAGCTAAACCAAAACTGTTTTGGTTCATTGGTTCTGGCGGTACGGTCAGTTTATCGTCACGATTAAAGAGTACGGCACGGGTTTGTTTGTATAAGCGTAATTTAGCCTCGCGGTAGGCATCAATGTCACTGTATCTGTCCATGTGGTCTTCGCTGATATTCAAACAGGTCGCCACCACACACTTAAGACTGTGGGTGGTTTCCAATTGAAAGCTCGACAACTCAAGCACAAATAAGTCCGCATTTTCATGCAGTAAATCCAGCGCAGGCACACCGATATTACCTCCGACGGCAACAGCAATACCCGCTTCCCTTGCCATCTCGCCCACCAGCGTAGTGACGGTCGATTTTCCGTTAGAGCCAGTAATCCCAATCACACAAGGTTTACGGTCAGCAATTTCACGGGCAAATAGCTCAACATCACCAATCACTTCGATACCCATATCCACCGCGGCACGTACCTCTGAGGTATAAGTGGCAATGCCTGGACTGATAATGATCTGCGTCGCTTGCACAAGATAACGGCAATCGAATCCGCCAGAAATCAGCTTTACATCAGGAAAAGACGTCGCTAACGTTTCGGCGCCCGGAGGCTGCCGACGACTGTCCATCACCAATGGCGTAATGCCCTTTCCACACAAATAGCGCACCACGGACAAGCCCGTGGCCCCCAAACCTAACACTATGTGTGAATACTGATTTTGCATAACCAATTACCTTAACTTCAACGTGGCTAAGCCAAGTAAGAC
The DNA here is from genome assembly GCF_025654245.1 of Shewanella sp. SM29. Classification (NCBI taxonomy): domain Bacteria; kingdom Pseudomonadati; phylum Pseudomonadota; class Gammaproteobacteria; order Alteromonadales; family Shewanellaceae; genus Shewanella; species Shewanella sp. SM29. The sequence continues at coordinate 101,523 of NZ_JAKKRN010000017.1, read as the reverse complement.
TAGGAATATCGAGATAATCCAAAAACGCACTATCACTCGAGGTTCAGGCCAACCTTTTAACTCATAGTGATGGTGGATCGGCGCCATGCGGAAAATACGCTGTCCACGTAACTTGTACGAACCCACCTGCAGAATGACTGACAGGGTTTCCATCACAAACACGCCGCCCATAATCACTAACAAAATTTCTTGGCGAACAAGCACTGCGATCGTGCCCAGTGCAGCACCTAATGACAGTGAACCCACATCGCCCATGAAGACTTGCGCGGGATAAGTGTTGAACCATAAAAAGCCCAGACCCGCACCGACAATGGCGGTACAGACAATCACAAGCTCACCCGAACCGGGTAAATGCGGGATATGTAAGTAATTCGCAAACTGAGCGTGACCCGACAAATAAGCAATCAACGCAAACGCCGCCGCGACCATTACCGTCGGCATAATCGCCAAACCATCGAGACCATCGGTTAAGTTCACCGCATTACTCGAACCCACTATCGTGAAGTACGCCAATACGATAAATACGGCGCCGAGTTGCGGCATCACGTCTTTAAAGAAAGGCACCACTAACTGGGTTTCACCTGGATTTGCCGCTGTGGCATACAGAAAAAAAGCAATAAGCAGCGCAGCCAAAGATTGCAGAATGTACTTCCAGCGCGCGATCAAGCCTTTAGTGTCTTTACGCACCACTTTGCGGTAATCGTCGATAAAGCCGATCAAACCGAAACTGCCGAGCACAAACAGCATGACCCACACATAGCGGCTACCCAGATCGCCCCACAGCAACACGCTGATGAAAATAGCAGCCAATATCAGCAAACCACCCATAGTCGGTGTGCCACGCTTACTAAAATGTGATTCTGGACCATCGTTACGCACAACCTGACCAATTTGCAGTAATTGCAAACGTTCAATCAGTTTAGGGCCAAACCATAAGCTAAAAACCAATGCGGTCAATAAGCCTAAAATGGCTCGAAATGTCACATAGGAAAACACGTTAAACCCGGTATGAAAACGGGTTAAATACTCGGCCAGATATACCAGCATTTACACTAACTCCCCACGCCCGAAGGCTACTGTTAGGCCATCCACGACCCGCTCCATGGCGGCGCTACGTGAACCTTTAACGAGAACCGTTACCTGTCCCGGCAACTGGTTTATATGCTTTATAAGTTTTTCTACTAACGTCGCCACACTGTCATAGTGCTCCGCACCGAAAGCTTGGCTCGTGTGCTGACTTAAAGTTCCGGTACAAAACAAGGCATCAATCCCCTGTTGCTTGGCCAGTTGCCCTAGTTCAGCGTGTAAAAGGGGCGCATTGTCGCCTAATTCTCCTAAATCTCCCAGTACCAGACAGCGATTTTCAGAAATTTCCTTTAACCAAGCGATAGCAGCGCCAACGGAGACAGGATTTGCGTTATAGCTATCGTCGATTAGACGCACGCGCCCCAATTGACTCGGCTGCATACGTCCTTTCACTGGCGTTAATTGGCTCAAGCGTTCAGATATTTCAGTCAAACTCAATCCCAAAGCAATACAAACACTTGCAGCGGCGAGTGCATTACTCACCTGATGACGACCCGCCAACGGCAATACCACTTGGCAAGATTCACCTAAATAATTGAGCATAAAACGATAGCAACCATCCGCATTAGTCTTATGGCCTGTCGCTATCACGTCGATATGACGTTTAGCGGCGCCATCTTGCTGGGAGAAGCTCAGTTGCTTATAAGGTCTTGCCTTAACGCTCATAAAATCAGCGAAGGCATCATCGGCGTTGATGATGGCAGTGCCATCGGCCTGCAGATGATTAAAAATCTCTGACTTCGCCTGTGCGACACCCGCTTGCGATCCAAATCCTTCTAAATGGGCGCTGCCGACGTTATTCACCAGCGCGACGTTTGGACGCACAAGTCCCGAGGTGTAATCGATTTCACCTTTATGGTTAGCGCCGAGCTCGAATATCCCAAACTCATCCTCTGGCGTTAAACGCAGCAAAGTGAGCGGCACACCAATCTCATTATTAAAATTGCCAGCGGTATAGAGGATTTGATGCTTTGCCGACAGAATGGTCGCGATCATTTCCTTCACGCTGGTTTTGCCGTTTGAGCCAGTCAAAGCAACACAAATCGGATTGATCTGGTCACGAACATAAGCACCAATCGCACCCATGGCTTTTTGACAATCAGCCACTATGAGCTGCGGAATATCAAAAGCTAACTCACGCTCAACCATTAACGCCGCGGCGCCGTTCGCAATAGCTGTAGCTGCAAAATCATGGCCGTCAAAGCGCTCACCCTTTAAGGCAACAAACAGGGTTGCAGCGCCGATTTTACGGCTATCACTGCTTAAATCTTGGATGGTGACGTCGTCACCGACTCGATGCACGCCTAAGTGTTGACTTAGAGTCTCGAGAGAAAGAGGGATCATCTTGATTGCTCCGATAACTGGCGTGCCAGGGCGCGTTCATCATAGTCATGACGCACACCTGCCGCCTCTTGGTAAGTTTCGTGGCCCTTGCCCGCCAGCAAGATCACATCGCCAGGTTTAGCCAATGCCACAACCTCTTTAATTGCTGCGATACGGTCAACCTCAGTCAATGCCTGCTCTGGTGTTGCAAGCCCTTGGATAATATCGGTAATAATTTGCGCGGGGTCTTCACTGCGCGCATTGTCGCTGGTCACCATAATGCGGTCGGCAAACTGTTCAGCTGCTTGGCCCATCAAAGGACGCTTGCCCTTATCACGGTCGCCGCCACAACCAAACACGCACCATAAATCACCAGCACAATGGCGACGTAGCGCGTTTAACGCTTGTTCGATCGCATCGGGTGTATGGGCATAATCGACCACTAAGGTGATGTTATCCGCTGTAGTGAAACGCTCCATACGACCTGCAACGGGCGTTAAATATTGCACCTGCTCGGCTAACGCTTTCATATCAAAACCTAGCAGATACAGGGCCGATAACGCCGCGAGTAAATTAGAGAGATTAAAGGCACCAAGAAGTGGCGAGTGGATTTGAGTCTCGCCCTCGGGCCACACTAAGGTTGCACTGACACCTTGATCGTCAAACTTGGCATTTTTGGTATAAAAAGCCGCACCTTGATGACCTTCAATACTAAAACCCCAAATCTGCGCAGGCGCAGGCTTAAGCTCAGTCAACCAAGACGCGCCAACTGCATCATCGAGATTCAATAAACCGTGACCTAAAGTGCTGAAACGAAATAGGCTTTGTTTAGCGGCGGCATAGCTTTCCATATCGCCGTGGTAATCGAGGTGATCGCGCGTCAGATTAGTGAACACGGCAACATCAAATGGTACTGCGTCGACGCGGCCTTGCACTAAGCCGTGGCTCGACACTTCCATGGCGCAGACGTTCGCGCCTTGGGCTTCAAACTCATGCAACTGACGCATTAAGGTAATCGCATCGGCTGTGGTGTTACCACTATCAACAAGCTCGCCCCAGAGACCATTGCCAAGGGTGCCCATGACGGCGGCTTTGCGCCCCAATGAAGTCACCAGTTGTGCAATGAGTTGACTCGTAGAGGTTTTACCGTTAGTTCCAGTAATACCGATAACCCCAAGGGATGGCATAACGGCAGACTTGTGCGCTAAGGGATAACGCTGGGCGGCAATTGCCGATACCTGACGACTTAACTGAAAGAAATAAATCTGCACACCGTGCTCGGCATTATCGCCCAGCAACACTTTGCCATGTTGGTCAGCATCATCCGTGTGAACTATTACGCCTGCGGCACCTAAATCTAAGGCTTTTTCAATAAACTGTCTGCCATCGACCTTATGTCCTGGCAGCGCCAAAAACACATCGCCGCTACGTATTGCGCGGCTATCTAAGGTCAGATCATTGAAGGACTGCGCGCCAGCATAATGTAGCCAAGGCGCTAGCAAATCCCGTAATAACATCATTCTGCTCTCCCAGCGGCGATTCCCGCCAATTGCACTTGTTCTTTATCGGTAATGGGTTCAACGTTTAACATTTGCAGTGCGCCAGACATGACTTTGGCAAATGCAGGCCCCGCCACTGAACCACCATAATAGAGATCGCCCTTAGGCTCATTCACTACCACCACTATCGCTAATCTAGGATTATTCGCAGGCGCAACACCCGCAAATAAAGCAACATAATCATCACCATAACCACCAGCAACTGCCTTACGACTTGTGCCAGACTTACCTGCAACTGGATAACCGTCGATGTGCGCTAAGGTGCCAGTGCCGCCTTTTTCCGTTACACCGACCAGCATTTGCATTACATCGTGGGCCACATTTTCAGAAATGACTCGCTCACCGACAGGTGGCTTTTTCAGTTTCATTATCGAGACAGGGAACAAAGTACCGCCATTGCCTAAGGTGGCGTACATGCGCGCAAGTTGAAGTGTTGTTGCCGTTAAGCCGTAACCAAACGACAAGGTGGCACGTTCAAAGTCTGACCAACGGTGGCGATCTTGAATCAAGCCAGCGCTTTCACCCGTGAGGTTAATTCCCGAAAAGCTGCCAAGTCCCATGGATTGATAAGTACCGAGCAGTTGCTGCACCGGAATAGACAAAGCCAATTTACTGATGCCGACGTTACTGGATTTAGCCAAAATACGCGCCAAACTCATATCGCCGTAGTTCGCGGGGTCACGTACTTGGCGACCACCTAAACGCATCCAACCCGGTGAAGTGGCAATAATATCGGTCGATTTAACTGTGCCAGCTTCAAGCGCTGCGGCTACCACAAATGGCTTAATGGTCGAACCCGGCTCAAAGGTATCTGTCATAGCACGGTTACGCATTCTGAAGGTTTGCAGATTGTCGCGCGCATTGGGGTTATACGAAGGCGTATTCACCATAGCCAAGACTTCACCCGTGTGAATGTCGAGGACGACAATCGAACCCGAAGTCGCTTGGTTCATCTCAGTGGTGCGTTTTAGTTCGCGATAGGCTAATTGTTGGATCCTATGATCGATACTCAGCACGAGATCATTTGGACTCTCGCCTTCCTGCACTATATCGAGACGCTCGACGACATGACCATCGCGTGACTTACGCACTTTTTGTTTGGAAGGCGTACCTGTTAACCAACTATTATAAGCATTTTCAACACCTTCAATCCCAACATCATCTATGTTAGTGATGCCGATTAATTGAGCTGTGATTTCACCACCAGGATAATAGCGGCGAGATTCGGACTTTAGAAATACACCGGGTAATTTAAGCTGAGTAATATAGTCCGCAACCGCAGGGGTAATTTGGCGTTTCAAGTAGGTGAAGCGTTTGGTGGGGTTACTGCGCACTCGCTCTAACAAATCTTCGAGGGGCTCATGCAACACATCTGCTAAGGCTTGCCAGCGGCGCATATCGGCAAAACCATTACTATCATTGACTTGTTTTGGATCGGCCCAGACGGCTCGTACAGGTACGCTCACGGCCAACATGTCGCCATTACGGTCGGTGATCAAGCCACGCTGCACTTCACGACTAGTGGTCCGCAATGTTCGCATGTCACTTTCGTGACGTAATTTGTCAGGCTCGATAATTTGAATGTAAGCTGCGCGTCCCACTAGGCTGCAAAACAACGCACACACAAACCCGACCACTACGTATAAACGCCAGTGGATCAATTGAGGTTTTTGCGGTTTGCTTACCCGTTTGATTTTCGCTTGCCTAGTCATATCTTCCCTATACTCACGGCACCTTTACCACAACTTCTTCGCTGGGTAACGGACGACTCATGTTGAGTTCCTTAGAGGCAATACGCGTAATACGACTGTGCTCAGTCTGCGATTGCTCTTCTAATAATAAATTGCGCCACTCAATATCTAATCTATCTCGCTCCTGCAGTAACTGGTCCCACTGGGTTGTCAGTTGACGGCTAACATGGCTGCCATAAACCACGGCAACCGCATTACTCAGCACAAGCAAGGCTAATAACAAGATCCATTTGTGCAGCCATAAATCATGTAAAACGATCCGTGGCAGATTAATCGAGGGCTTACTCACAGTGCGCCCCTTAGTAATCTAAACGCTCGGCAATGCGTAACACTGAGCTGCGAGCTCTGGCATTGCGTTCGATTTCTTCGTCGGATGGCATAATCGCCTTGCCCACGGCACGTAACTTACGCGACTTGTTAATTTGATCTTCAGTCACCGGAAAACCGTGCGGTACACTCTCGCCTTGGCTATGACGACGAATAAAACGCTTCACGATACGATCTTCTAAAGAATGAAAACTGATGACCGACAAACGTCCTTGGGGAGCGAGCACATTGACTGCTCCTTCAAGTGCCTGATCAATTTGATCTAATTCACTATTGATATAAATGCGGATCGCTTGAAAAACCCGAGTCGCAGGGTGCTTATTGCGTTCTTTATTTTTAGTGATACGCGCAATTAAATCGGCTAAATCTTTGGTACGTAAAAACGGCGTTTTCTCACGATCGGCAGCAATACAACGGGCAATATGGCGAGCATTTTTCTCTTCACCGTAGGTTTTAAATACCCAAGCCATATCTTCAATTTCGGCACGAGCCAACCATTGCGCAGCCGTTTGGCCTTGGCTGTTATCCATACGCATATCGAGTGGACCATCGCGCAAAAAACTAAAACCGCGTTCAGCATCGTCTAGCTGGGGCGAAGACACACCTAAATCGAGTAATACGCCATCAATTTTGCCCACAAGCCCAAGCTCTTCGACATAATCGGCTAATTGGCCAAAGCCACCATGCACGATTTGAAAGCGTGGATCATCGCTAAATTGTTTGGCCGCTTCAATCGCTTGAGGATCGCGGTCGATGGCGATCAATCGACCATGTTCACCGAGTTGTTGTAATACTTGTCTTGAATGACCACCGCGGCCGAACGTGCCATCGATATAGATGCCATCGTCTTTGATGTTTAAACCGCCAACCGTTTCTGCTAGCAGTACGGATAAATGGGCAAATTCTTGACTCATTACTCTCTTCTTATTTAGTTATCGCGACTCGTTAAAGTGAAAAATCCGCGAGGCGCTCGTTATTAACGAGATCCTCACTTCGAATCGTTTCCTGACATTCATCAATTTGCTGCAGCCAAGATTGCTCATCCCACAGCTCAAATTTATTCAATTGCCCCACCAGCATGATGCGCTTATCTAAATTGGCATATTGCCTTAACGGTGGCGGCAGTAATATGCGCCCATTACTGTCGAGCTCCACTTCGTGGGCGTAGCCGAGTAACAGGCGCTTTAAAGATCTCTGGGTTTTATCGGTATCTGAAAGCTTCAACAACTTAGCTTCGATCAATTCCCATTCGTGAATGGGATACAAGAGTAAACAGGCGGATTGGATATCGACGGTAATCACGATGCGGCCTTGGTGCTCAAGCTGCAAAGGTTCGCGGTATCGCACTGGAATAGCGATCCGTCCCTTTGTATCTAAGTTGATAGCACTGGCCCCACGAAACACGCTAATTCATCCTATCCTTTGATTTTTGATCCACAAATATCCACTATTTCCCACAACTGCTAAGTTTAGGGACAGTCGACAAGCATTGTCAAGGGATGGGATCCTTTTATAAATCCAGTCGGCAAGCGGGTTAGCCGCATGTTGAGCACTTAACCTCGCGACAAACTTTTGACAAGAAAAACCATTAGAGATTGACTAAACAGAGGAAACAACAGGAATAAATAGCGCCGATATATTCAGCAACCTTTTGCTTTCAGGTGCTTGCGATGAAAAAAATAGGGAATTATTTCTGTATTTGTGGGATTTTACGGGTCGAGAAATAACGTCAAACTCAAAAACGCAACAAAACAAACTTACGTCCATCCTTATTCGACAGTCAAAAAAGAGTTGAAATCAGCATAAAAATCTAAATTTTTATTCCAAATAAAGACGTTCATCTTTTTACTAATGGCTGAATATTAATGTCGCGATTGCGAGAAAGATCAAAAATCCCACGTAAAATCCACCAAAAGAACCACTTTCTCCCTATACATTCACCTTATACCAGCACTAGCTACCTAATGGCTCGCCTTATTCGCCTTAACAAGTTAAACGGCGTATAGTCTAAATATTGACCTACTTCAGCCGATATCATATTAAGAGGTGTAATAACAAGGAGGCGTTATGAGTGGATTGGATAGCATTTATGCCATGCTGGCACAGCCAGTAAAAGCCGTGTTTCACCCTAAACGGGTTGTTGACCAAGTCAGCAGTGCAAGCGCAAATGCCCCCGATAGCCATGAAACACCGCAGTCGCAGTTACCTCCAGCGTTAGAAAGCCGCAATACTAAAGTCAGGGAAAGACGCAAAGAATCAGATAACAATAAAAATAAGAAACGCCGTGCATCGGATGAAACCGAAACGCTAAAACTAAAAGAAGGTGTCGTACTTGAAGTGACCGATGATTCCGCAGAAATCAAGAAGCCACCGAGCCAACATATCATAGATGTAGAAGTATAAATCCGTACTGATATAAAACGGAAAAGGCGCAATCCCATTGGATTAGCGCCTTTTTATTAGCCTCTTTTAGCAGCACTATCGAGCATGTCTGAAATCAGGCCAGATTTCGAATCATGCGATACCTCAAATTAAGTTTTATCTCAAACCAATGCCGCCTCAAGGCGTATTGTTTAAGTTCGAGTTCTGGCCACCGCGTCCTGCCAACCTTCGTATAGCTGTACTCGAGTCTGGGCATCGATATTAGGGATAAAATGCTTATCAATGCAGGCTTTGTGCTCAAGCTCTATCACACTCTCCCAAAAGCCCACTGCCAACCCAGCTAAAAATGCCGCACCTAAAGCGGTTGTCTCACAAACGCTTGGCCTTAACACTTCGACATCGGTAATGTCGGCTTGAAATTGCATCAAAAAATCATTAGCGACCGCGCCGCCATCCACCTTTAAACGCTTAAGGCTGACGCCACTGTCTTTGGTCATAGCATCGAGTAAATCTTTACTCTGGTAAGCGACAGATTCCAACGCTGCCCGAATAATATGATTACGATTCGCCCCGCGTGTCAGACCAAATAGCGCACCACGGGCATTGGGATCCCAATAGGGCGCACCGAGTCCCACAAAAGCGGGCACCAGATACACGCCATTAGTATCGGCGACCTTAGAGGCAAAGTATTCAGTATCACTGGCATCACGAATAAGCCCCAGTTCATCTCGCAACCATTGAATGGTCGCGCCGCCCATAAAGACTGAACCTTCAAGGGCATAGTTCACTTCACCCTTAGGCCCCACGGCAACTGTAGTCAATAAGCCATGGTTTGAGCGCACCGCTTTTGTCCCTGTATTCATCAACAAAAAACAACCAGTACCGTAGGTATTCTTCGCCATGCCGGGCTCGACACATAACTGACCAAAAAGCGCAGCCTGTTGATCGCCCGCCATTCCTGCAACTTGGATTTCACTGCCTTCACCCGCAATCCGTGTCGTACCATACACGCTGCAGGAGGGTTTAACGTCAGGCAACATAGACAAGGGAATATCTAAGGCTTCGAGTAACTTATTATCCCAAGTCAGGCTATGGATATTGAATAGCAAAGTGCGGGCAGCATTGGTGGGATCGGTAACATGTACCTTGCCCTCGGTTAACTTCCACACGAGCCAAGTATCGATAGTGCCGAACAACAACTCACCACGCTCGGCTTGCTCACGGGCATTGGGCACATTATCTAGAATCCATTTGATCTTAGTGCCTGAAAAATAAGGGTCGAGTAATAAACCGGTATTCTCACGCACATATTCTTCTAACCCTTGAGCTTTGAGTTGCTCACAAATCTCAGCGCTGCGACGGCACTGCCACACAATCGCGTTATAAATAGGTTTACCTGTGGCCTTCTCCCATATAACAGTGGTTTCCCGCTGATTGGTAATGCCAATGGCGGCCACTTCATCGCTGTGAATACCCGCACGCGCCAATACTTCAATTAACACTGAACTTTGGCTTGCCCAAATCTCCATGGGATCATGCTCGACCCAACCCGGATTAGGGTACAACTGGGTAAATTCCCGCTGGGACACGCTGACAATGTTTGCGTCGTGATCGAACACTATCGCCCTTGAGCTGGTTGTGCCTTGATCTAAGGCCACCACGTATTTTTTCTGCACGCTACTATCCTATCTGAACTCTCCGCCGCCTTTTTATGCTAGGGAGAATTAACATGATCCACCGACTTATGCAGTGAATATATTCGGAATTTACCGCCGTGACCAGCAAGCAAGCCGTAAAACAAGATCACTCCACCATGCTATAGCCATAAAAAAGCCCTGAAGATTCAGGGCTTTTTTTAACATACTGAACTTACATCTTGTAGCTCATTTGGATACCCGCAAGCCATACATCACCGCTTGCTTCACCGTTAAAGTTAACAGTCGCGAGGTTCAATAGGTTTTGCTGTTCGTTGATTGGCGCATCGCCAGTCGCTTTAATATAAGTCACAGCAAAATCAACGTTCAGGTTCTTAGTTGCCTTATAACCTGCGCCGACAGAGAACCACAGACGGTCAGAGTCTGGAATTGTGGTTGTGCGCCACTCGTCATTTGCCGCCGTTTTATCTAAAGCAACACCGACACGCACTAACCAGTCGTTATTCACTTGATAAGTCGTCCCTAGCGCGAAGCGCCAGTTATCTTCGAAGTGCTCTTCTTTAACTAAATCAGACTCTAAACCGCCCTTAGGTTTAACTTCACCAGGGAAATAAGCCACTAGTTGATCGAATACGCTCCAATCGGTCCAGTTCACACTCGCATGCATGGCCCAGTTATCGGTCAATTGGTGATGGGAAGCTATCTCTGCAAAAGCGGGCAATTCAAGCGGTAAATAACCTTCAATGGACACATCTTGGCCGCCAGTGTACAACACACCTGAGGCATGACCATCCAAGTCCAGTTGCACGCCGCTGTGATAAGCAAAACCCAAACGGTGAGCCGGATTAATTTGCCAACTCGCACCTAACTGCCAGCCGTAACCCACATCATCACCCTTCATGCTTTTCAGCTCAGTGCCACCTGGAGGTAACATAGCCTGCACAGGAGCCGGCAGAGCAGGTTTGATACCATCGACCCAACCTGGTAATGAGGCACCGATTTCGCCTTCACCATAAACGATACGTACACCAGCACCTACGCTAACAGCATCATTGATGCGATAAGCGATGTTTGGATTAAATTCAACGGTCGTAACCGAAGTCTTGTTACCAAAAATAGCCGCTGCGTGGGTCGCGGGTAATTCAGTGGCTAGACCATAATTAGAGTTTACCGCTAGGCCCCAAGTCCATTGATCATTTAGCTGATTTGAATAATAAAAATTTGGCACAAGTGCGTCATCAGCTACATCTAGTGCATCGCCACCTTTCATAACAACAGGATTAGGACCAATTAACGATGAGCTAAGGCTCACATCACCTGTCACATCGACGTTTGGCATAACGTAAATGCCACCCGCGGACAACTGACGTCCTTCTAAATAAGTGAGCATTGCAGGATTTCGACCTTGAGCCGAAGCGTTATCCGCCATAGCGGCTTCACCCGCAAAGGCGCGACCTAAACCTGTAGCAGAGTATTCCGCAAGTTGAAAACCCGCGGCATGGAGTTGAGTCGTTGAACTTAACAAGGCTGCAGTGACAGCCAAAGTCAGAAGACGTTTTTGCATTGTTATTCTCTAATCATATTATTGTTATCTGTACTACTTAGATGAGTACTGCGGCGTTCAGGCAAAATAGAGCAAACACTCCATATTGAATGCGCAGCAGTTTACTTATGCAGAAGATGTTTGCAACCAAAGGAGATAAAACAGATAAAAACTCTAAAGAAATACAAGTTTAAAACAGATTTAGTGACGCACATCACCATTCAAACAAAGACTAACCTTTAAGCACTCAAAAATCATTCACAACAGTCGTGAGATTTAAATTAATAAACCAAAAAATATCAATATTAAACAACAAGATAAAAATTAAAACTTTGGAACACGTGTAAATCATTTAAACTCGACAAATTCAGCATAAATCACTGCAGAGAATAAAATTTTCTAGTATCAAAACGACAATAAAAATTTATGCTTTTAAATACAATAAATTAAATTAAGAGAGTTTTGAGATTCAAAACAAAAACGCCTAGGTATTAACCTAGGCGCTTAAATATATACTCAACACGAGTACAAATGTGCGCTGAAAGTTTAGCGGCGCCAACCTTGGATTTGAGTTTCGTACTGACGGATTTGCGCAGCATGGGACAAGGTCAGCCCAATTGCATCTAACCCATTGAGTAACTTATGCCTTGCCGACTCTGCCAGCGTAAAACTAAACTCGGCACCTGACGGTGCAATCACTTTACAGCTGGTGAGATCAACCGTGATTTGCGCGCCTTCTTCTGCCGCCACTTCATCCATCAACTGACACACCTGCGCGTGGGTTAACGCCACAGGCAATAGGCCGTTATTGATTGAGTTGCCGTAAAAAATGTCGGCAAAACTGGGCGCTATAATGGCGCGTAAACCAAAGTCTGCCAGCGCCCAAGGCGCATGTTCGCGGCTTGAACCACAACCAAAGTTTTCCTGCGACAAAAGAATTGAAGCGCCTTTATAACGAGGCTGGTTCAATGAAAACTCAGGATTGGGCACATCGCCCGCATCATCTAAATAACGCCAATCATGAAATAAGTGCACGCCAAAACCATCGCGCGTCACCTTAGACAAAAACTGTTTCGGAATGATCTGATCCGTATCGATATTGGTGCTGTCGATCATGACCGCAAGCCCGGTATGGGTCGTAAAAGGTTGCATAAACTTCTCCTCTTGGGTTTACGGTAATTAGTAAGGTTTACGAATATCGACAAAATGCCCTGCCACCGCAGCGGCGGCGGCCATCGCCGGGCTCACTAAATGGGTGCGACTGCCACGGCCTTGGCGACCTTCGAAGTTACGGTTACTGGTCGAAGCACAACGATCGCCCGCCTCTAATCTGTCATCGTTCATCGCCAAACACATGGAACAACCCGGTAAACGCCACTCAAATCCCGCTTCGATAAAGATTTTATCTAAGCCTTCGGCTTCGGCTTGCGCTTTCACTTGCCCAGAACCAGGTACGACAATCGCAGTGACACCGTTCGCGACTTTACGACCTTTAGCATGCACGGCGGCGCTGCGTAAATCTTCAATCCGCGAGTTAGTACATGAACCGATAAATACCTTGTTGATGCTGATGTCTGTCATAGGCGTACCCGCACTCAGGCCAATATATTCTAGGGCCTTTTCCATACTAGCTCGGGTACTTGGGTTGGCTTCATCAAGAGGATTAGGCACTTTGCCATCGATCGCTACGACTTGGCCAGGGTTAGTACCCCAAGTCAATTGCGGTGCGATATCGGCGGCATCTAACTCAACGACAGCATCAAACACGGCGCCGTCATCGGTCTTAATGGCTTGCCAGTAAGCGACAGCCTCAGCCCAATCTTCGCCCTTGGGTGCAAACTCGCGGCCTGCTAAGTAGTCGAAAGTGGTTTGATCCGGCGCGACCATGCCCGCCTTAGCACCCATCTCAATCGCCATATTGCACACTGTCATGCGGCCTTCCATCGACAGGGCTTCAATCGCCTCACCGCAGAACTCCACCACATAACCCGTGCCACCATCCATGCCGATTTTGCCAATAATAGCGAGTACGATATCTTTGGCGGTCACGCCATCGGTGACATGACCACGCACTTCAATCTTCATGGTTTTAGCTTTTAACTGACGCAAGGTTTGCGTCGCTAAAACGTGCTCAACTTCAGATGTGCCAATGCCAAACGCCAGCGCGCCAAAGGCGCCATGGGTCGCGGTATGGGAATCACCACAGACAATCACAGTGCCGGGTAAGGTAATACCCAACTCAGGGCCCATCACATGCACAATTCCTTGATTAGGATGATGAATGTCGTATAAACGTACACCAAAGTCTTTACAGTTTTGCGCTAGGGTTTCCACCTGAGTGCGTGCCATAGGGCTTAAAGCATCTAAGCTGGCGCTACGGGTCGAAGTGTTGTGATCCATAGTGGCAAAGGTTTTTTCCGGTGCACGCAGTTTGCGGCCCGCCACTTTTAAGCCACTGAATGCTTGCGGAGAAGTCACTTCATGGACTAAATGTCTGTCGACATAAATGATCGGCGCTTCACCTTCTGGAGTCGCTACAACGTGGGCATCCCATACTTTTTGATACAGCGTTTTTGCCACCGCGTTTTTTGGCACAGTCGTCATTACACACCTTCCTTTATAGCATTGGCGATAAAGTCACCCATCTCGGCGGTTGATTTAGCTTGGCTACGCTTGTCGCTGCTCAATAGCTCACCGGTTAAGTAGCCAGAATTTAATGCTTTGCTGACGGCACGCTCAATCGCACAGGCGGCTTCTTCTTGCTTTAAGCTGTGGCGCAGCATTAATGCCGCCGACAGAATTTGGGCGATAGGGTTTGCAATGCCTTTGCCCGCGATATCCGGCGCACTGCCACCCGCTGGTTCGAATAAACCAAAGCCAGTGCTGTTCATGCTCGCCGATGACAACAAGCCCATAGAGCCCGTTAACATGGCGATTTCGTCGGATAAAATGTCGCCGAACAGGTTAGAACATAGCATCACATCGAACTCATCGGGACGACGTAGCAACTGCATGGTCGCATTATCGATATAGATGTGTTCCAGCTCAACATCGGGGAAATCAACCGCTACTTCTTCAACCACTTGGCGCCACAACACTGAACAAGCCAGTACGTTGGCTTTATCCACTGAGGTTACTTTTTTACGGCGACCACGGGCGGCTTCAAAGGCGATGCGGGCGATACGGCTAATTTCGCGGCGGCTATAACGCATGGTATCGAAGGCTTCTTCATTCTCGCCTTCGCCTTGACGGCCCTTTGGCTTACCAAAATAAATGCCGCCGGTTAACTCACGCACACATAAAACATCAAAGCCACGGGCGGAAATATCGCTACGCAGCGGTGACATATGTTCTAAGCCATAATGCAATTTTGCTGGGCGCAGATTACAAAACAGTTCGAAGTGACCACGCAGTGGCAATAGCGCGCCGCGCTCAGGTTGCTCATTTGGTGGTAACTTTTCCCACTTAGGGCCACCTACCGAACCAAACAGGATCGCATCAGCCGCTTCACAGCCCTTTAGCGTGGCATCAGGTAAGGGACAACCGTGGTTATCAATGGCAATACCGCCAACATCGAATTCAGTGTATTCGATATTCAAATCGAAACGCGCTTCAACCTCACGCAGCACTTTACGCGCCTCTGCCATCACTTCTGGGCCGATCCCATCCCCTGCTAATACTGCTATTTGATAACTCATACGCCAGCCAACTCCTTTAAATGTAAATGCTTTATGCTCGACCTTGCTATTCTTTGGATGCTTTTAGCGACTAGACGCCGCCTAGCTCTCGGTTTTTTTGCATGCTTTGTTTGTAATCGGCGACCTTGTCTGCGCGGCACGTTAAGTTCATCACATGCACTAAAGCGCGTGCCGAGGCTTCAACCACATCGGTCGCTAAACCTACGCCGTGAAAGTTCTGCTCGTGGTAAACCGCGGTAATGTCGACTTGGCCTAAGGCATTTTGACCTACGCCCTTAGCACCTAACTTATAGCTGATGATATCGATTCGGCGATCGGTTGCGCGGGCAATCGCGTTATAGGCAGCATCGACAGGACCATTACCCGTTGCGGCTTCGGTTTTAATTTCGCCGCCCACTTCGATACGCACAGTCGCCGTAGCTACGCCTTCAGTTGAGTCAGACTGCACCACTAATTGCTGCAATTGATAGTGATTGTCTTCTTCGGCCTGCGCTTCCATAAAGGCTAAGGCTTCTAAATCATAATCAAATACTTGGCCTTTTTTATCTGCCAATTTTAGAAACTCTTCGTACAGAGTATCCATATTGTAATCGTGCTCGCTATAGCCCATTTCTTCCATGCGATGCTTGATCACATGGCGACCCGAGCGCGAGGTCATATTCAAGTTGTTACGATTCAAACCTATGCTTTCTGGCGTCATGATTTCATAGGTATTTTGTGCTTTTAACATGCCATCCTGATGAATGCCCGACGAATGGGTAAAGGCATTGGCACCGACAATCGCCTTGTTTCCCTGCACTGGCATATTGCATAACTGGCTGACTAAATTAGAAGTACGGTGAATTTCTTTGGCATTAATGCCCGTTTCTAATCCCAACATCCCCTTACGCGTCGCTAAAATCATCGCGATCTCTTCCAGTGAACAGTTACCCGCACGCTCACCTATGCCATTGATCGTACATTCAATTTGACGCGCACCGTGTTGCACTGCAGTTATCGAGTTAGCCACAGACAAACCTAAGTCATCGTGGCAATGCACTGAGATCACCGCTTGGTCGATATTCGGTACCCGATTAAACAAAGTTTGAATGATATTGCCAAACTCGCTGGGCACTGTGTAACCGACCGTATCGGGAATATTAATGGTGCGCGCGCCCGCACGAATAGCGGCTTCTACCATACGACATAGATTATCGATGGGCGTACGCCCCGCATCCTCACAGGAAAATTCCACATCGTCGGTAAAACGGCGGGCATACTTCACCGCGCCTACGGCCATCTCTAACACTTGATCGAAAGAACGCTTCAACTTGCTCTCAACGTGAATCGTCGAGGTCGAGATAAAGGTATGGATACGGAATTGATCTGCAACAGACAAGGCCTGCGCCGCAGCATCTATGTCCTTTTCCAATGCGCGGGATAAGGCACAAACGCGGCTATTTTTGATGGTACGCGCTATGGTCTGCACTGACTCAAAATCACCGGGCGAAGAAACCGGAAAACCCACTTCCATCACATCCACACCCAGACGTTCCAGCGCCATAGCGATCTGTAGTTTTTCTTTGACCGACAAACTTGCGGCTAACGCCTGCTCACCATCACGCAAGGTAGTATCAAATATTATGACTCTGTTAGACATCTCGCTTCTCCATGGAACGTCACCGTTCGTTAGTTAATTTTTGCCGTATTCAGATACAAAAAACCCCGCAACATCGGTGCGGGGTTTGTGAATGCTTTGCCTCTTTATCGAGCGTGCAACACTAAGACCTCCGCGTATAAACCGCGAGAGAGAGAAGGAGGAGGAGGAGGTCGAGTTTGCGGCTAATAATATTCATTTAATCTGTATATTTATTCTGTTTGAATTATTGAGGACGGTTAATATTTAACTTGCCTAGCCGATAGTGTCAACCCTAATTTTTTCATGTTCCACTCATTCAACCTGTCTTAAGGCTAATAACGGTGAGTTTCATCCCCAAATTAGTGATCGATACCACAGAATTAACCAGCTGTTTGGATTCAGAAATCACTGGGATGTGTTAACTTATTCCCCTTAGAAAAAAATAGTTTTTTATGCAAAAAACGATTAAGAAAAGTTATAATCCCGCCTTAGTGATTAGGGATATTAGAACTTACGCATTTTATATGGAGCACAAAATGGATTTTCGCGTCTTGGTACTGAGCCTGTTGTTATGGCTGTTTCCCTTTGGGGCCAGTGCTATAGACCAATTAGATGAACTCACTGAACTCGTCTACCAATATCCCAGTAAAGCACTCACTCAAATAACAGCGTTAGAAAAACAATTTGCGACCAGTGTAAGCTCAGATATCAATCGACTCAGATTAAGTGTGTTGAAATGCCAAAACCTACTACAAATAGGGGAAAATGAAGCCGCTATCAACGTCGCTCAATTAGGCGAAGCAAGCGCTAAACAACTTAAGCTAGATCAAGTACGACCTTACTTTTTGATCTGCCAAGCCGACGCCAACCTTAGCTATAACAATGTTCAAAATGCCCTACCTTTGCTTGATTCAGCCATTAACCTAGCGCGACGTTACCAGCAACCACAAGCCTTAGTCGATGCTTTACGCTTACGTGGCCAACTCGATACTGACACTGATAACTTCTCCTCTGCTATCGAAGATTTACGCCTCGCGATTGATATTTATCCGGATATTCATGCTCAAACCCAAAATTGGATTTGGCCACCACAGGCCTATGTGTATGCCGCGATGGGAAATTTACTTTATGCCACCCATGATTTCCCCCAAGCCATGTATTACACCAACTTAGGTATACAAAGTGCCGATGCAAAAGGGAAAGTTTTACACTTTATTTTACGCAATGCAGCTCGGATAGCGCTTGATAATCAAGAGTTTGATTACAGTGATAAACTCGAACAACAAGCTAAAGCGCTTTTACCTGAGCTCGGTTCGCCACTTGAACTCGCCTACAGTTATGCCATTTTGGCCTCAATCGCGCTCGATAAAGGCCGCATCGATAATGCCGAAGAATATCTTTCTATCGCGATTAATACGTTTAAAAAACAAAATCAACAATTAGCGACAATGCGTTCAACTCGCCTACTCGCCCAAATTCGTTTTGCTCAGCATCAAGAAGATGCCGCTTTAATCCTCATGAATCACGCTATTGAGCAAGCTGAAAACCTAAAACAATACTCAGATCTTAAAGGGTTTTACGGGATCATGAGCGATCACTACTTAGAAAAAGGGGATTTTAAACAAGCCTATTCTTGCTTGCTCAAACGTTATCGAGCGGCCGAGCTCACCAATCAAGCGATGAATAATGCTCGGATATTGCAGTTTAAGGCCCGTCTAAATCAACAAGATCTGCAGCAGGAGCCAAATAGCACTGCACCAGAAAAAGATTCAATCTTACAAGAGCTAAATGTCGATTGGGCCTATAGCACACTGTTCTTAATCGCGATGGCATTATTGGGCGGAGCTATTTGGTATTTGATTGATAAACAGAATAATCGTGCCCCACATCTTGAAGGTAATGAACCTGCGGAAACGCTGCTCCAACAAGTCACATCAGCATTAAACAGTGCCAAACAAGGTAATTACCCACTGTCTTTATTATTGTTTAATGCGAGTCAGATCCGTCAAGTTGACCTACCTCTCTTACAGGATGAGCTAC
Source organism: Shewanella sp. SM29 (assembly GCF_025654245.1). Classification (NCBI taxonomy): domain Bacteria; kingdom Pseudomonadati; phylum Pseudomonadota; class Gammaproteobacteria; order Alteromonadales; family Shewanellaceae; genus Shewanella; species Shewanella sp. SM29. Next base: position 82,541 of record NZ_JAKKRN010000017.1, on the reverse strand, counting down.
AACACAGACTACGGGAGCAAGATAAGTTAATCCGATATTCTATGGATGAAATTGTCATTATCCTGCCGCATACCTCGGCAACTGGTGCTAAAAGAGTCGTTAGTCAGTTAGTTGCTTGCATTCAGCCTTGGCAGGGTTCAAGTAAGGTCAATATTGGTATAGCGGCGATGCAACAGTTTGATACCTTAGAGTCTTTAATTAAGCGAGCCAGTATCAATCAATTGGGCAAGGTTAAAGTCAATGAGAATAATCCAAACTATTATTCTCCCGCTAAATAAGCCGCGATTTCATCGAGAAAAGCGTCACCGAAACGGCTCAGTTTACGCTCGCCCACTCCGTTGACTGCGAGCATTTCCCCCGCGCTCGTTGGCATCATGGCTGCCATTTCTGCGAGGGTAGCGTCGTTAAAGACTAAATACGGCGGCACATCCTGCTGCTCGGCAATGGTTCTACGCAATAACTTCAACCGTGCGAACAACTTACGGTCATAATTCAACGGTGCTTTAGACTGACTCGCCTTACGTTTTGTGGTTGTTAACTGAATACGCGGTTCAGCAAGCATTAGCGCCACTTCCCCTTTGAGCACAGGCCGTGCCGATGGGTTTAAGGTAATAGAGGAGCCACGAGTCACATCTTGACTCGCCAGTCCCAAGTGGATCAATTGACGGATCACACTCAGCCAATACTCATGGCTCTTGTCTTTACCAATCCCCCAAGTCGTGAGTTTGTCATGCCCTCGATCGACTATCGGTGCGCCTTTCGAACCGCGCAACACTTCAATTAAATGATTGATACCAAAACGCTGGCCTAAACGGAAAATACATGACAACACCTTCTGCGCATCTTCGGTGCCGTTATAACGCTTAGGCGGGTCGAGGCAAATGTCGCAGTTACCACAGGGCTCTAATGCACTCTCATCGAAGTAATGCAGCAACACTTGGCGGCGACAGGTCTGCGCCTCGGCAAAGGCGGCCATAGTATTAAGTTTGTGGAATTCGACCTGTTGCTGCGGCCCTGGCTCGGACTGTTCAATCAAATGTCGCACCCGACCAATATCGGCGGGATCGAACAACATAAAAGCTTCTGCATCGAGCCCATCACGTCCTGCTCGGCCCGTTTCCTGATAATAGGCTTCGATACTTTTAGGGATATCGTAATGCACCACAAAGCGCACATTCGATTTATTGATCCCCATACCGAAAGCCACAGTGGCGACAACAATATCGATTTGATCCTTAAGGAAACTGTCCTGCACGGCACCACGATCTTCCTGCGTCATTCCCGCATGATAGGCCTTAGCATTAAAACCTTGCAGACATAAACGATCGGCAACCTCGTCGACACGGCGGCGACTGCTACAGTAAATAATCCCGTTAGTGCCATTTTGCTGGGTTAAAAAATGCCGTAACTGATTCGCAGCATTGAGCTTTTCCGCCACTGTGTAGCGAATATTGGGCCGATCGAAACTCGAAAGTAAACGGAACGGGTCAATCCCAAGTCGCTCGCAAATACTCTGCCGAGTCGCCTGATCCGCCGTTGCCGTCAGCGCCATCATGGGCACATAGGGGAAGAGTTGTTTTAGCTGGCCAAGCGCCGCATATTCAGGGCGAAAATCATGGCCCCACTGACTGATACAGTGCGCCTCATCGATGGCAAACATCGCCAACTGCAACGACTGCATACACTCAATAAAATCAGCGGTTAATAAGCGCTCAGGTGACACATAAAGTAGTTTTAACTCACCGTGGCGCAGCTGCCTTAATACTTCGGCGCTCTGCTCTCGCGGCAATGAAGAATTGAGATAAGCCGCTGCAACACCGGTTTGCAACAAGCTATCGACTTGATCTTTCATCAAAGAAATCAATGGAGATACGACAATAGTGATGCCATTCATCAGCAACGCGGGGAGTTGATAGCAAAGACTCTTACCGCCGCCCGTTGGCATGATCACTAAGCAATCTTGCCCGCCACAGACACGTTCTATCACCTCCCGCTGACCGTCCCTAAAGTCACGGTAACCAAACACCTGTGCGAGGCGTTGCGAGAGCGGATCATCATGCGTGTCGAGTACGAGCTTTTCCATGGATCTTCTATGTCAAAAGTGAGGGGGCCTATTCTATACCCAAACTAGTTCAAAATGCAGGATTCAACGGTAATTTAAAGCGTTTTAGACGAGGCAATTCACCACGATTGCAGCTATTTTAACCCTAGTGGGCTAAGCCAAAAATAACGAACGCGGGGTAAAATACTTTAAAAACTGCCGAAACTGTGTCGTCATTTTAGCGACGGAGTTGCATTAGCCGTAAGCTTCACTGTAGATTAATTGCTCTAAGCCGCACTTTGTTTATCTCAGTGTTGATAACAAATCCAATTACGCCTAATACCGTCACTCAGTGACAAGGACCCCAAAATGACCAGCCCAATCCAAGCCGAAGCTTTGAGAAGAGTCGCAGCAGTATTTGATCAACATGTCCCTTTCCATAATCTACTCGGACTCGATATCAAGCGTTATGACATTGATGGCGTCGAAGTCGTGATCAACATGAAGCCTGAGCTGATTGGCAATATCCACCAGCAAATCCTCCACGGCGGTGTGACAGCAACGGTACTCGATGTGGTTGGCGGACTCACGGCCTTTGCAGGACTGGTCGCCAGTCGTGATGATTGGACGGTCGAAGAGCTGCAGCAACGCCTGCAAACCCTAGGGACAATTGATATGCGCGTCGATTATCTGCGGCCGGGACGCGGCCTCACCTTTACGGGCACGGGCAGCGTCATTCGTGCGGGTAATCGAGTTTCAGTATGCCGCATGGAACTACATAATGAGCAAGGCACCCATATCGCTTTTGGAACAGGGACTTATATGGTGGGTTAGGCGGTTAAATTTAGATGTGTATTACTGCCTTAGGGCTCAAAATTGACTAAGGTAAACGTCTTGATCAACAGGATGTTTACTCACTTTAATCGCCCATTCAATCTATTGCGGAGATATTCTGTAACGAAAAGAACACGGCGATACCCTTGAGTCAGCGGTCAGACACACCTACAATCGCCACCTTGTTGTTCTTCGAAGATGTCTCATGCCAAATCTTGAATACCGCAAAGGGATCCTACTTGCCGTCAGTGCTTACTGTATGTGGGGTTTTGCGCCTTTATATTTCAAATTACTCAACCATGTTTCCGCCACCGAAATTTTGCTCCATCGAGTGATTTGGTCATTCGTGTTTATGCTGATCATTATGCAGTTTATCGGCGGTTTTTCTCGCTTACGCTTACTGTTTAAACAGCCTAAACAGTTGATGGTTCTCACCATTACTTCCATATTGATCGCGGGAAACTGGCTACTATTTATCTGGGCGGTAAATAACGATCACATGCTCGATGCCAGCCTAGGTTACTTCATCAATCCTTTACTCAACGTCTTACTCGGTATGTTATTTCTAGGCGAAAGGTTGCGTAAACTGCAATGGTTTGCGGTTTCACTCGCCAGCGCTGGCGTATTGATCCAGTTAATCTCTTTTGGCTCGATTCCCATCGTCTCACTGGCACTCGCGGGCACCTTTGGTTTCTATGCACTGCTGCGAAAAAAGGTCAATGTGGATGCTAAGGCCGGATTATTGGTCGAAACCGCAGTGTTATTACCGGTAGCGCTGATTTATCTCGTCGCAACCTTAGACACTGCCACGGCGAGCATGCTGACTAACGATTGGCAATTGAATCTGATGTTAATGGCGGCGGGGATAGTGACTACCATTCCTTTGCTGTGTTTTGCAGGGGCAGCGGTACGTATTCCATTGTCTATGCTCGGCTTTTTCCAATATATTGGCCCGAGTATTATGTTTATCCTCGCGGTGAGTCTATTCAATGAGCCCTTCGATGCCGAAAAAGGCGTGACCTTCGGATTTATCTGGAGCGCGCTGCTCGTCTTTACCTTAGATATGGCCTATAAACGCAAAACGGCGTGAGCATTATCACGCCGATAAACACAGTGGCAGAAATGATGACATATGATGATTACTTCTGTAACTGTGCTAAAAACTCACTCCCTTGCGGTACTGTCAGTAATAAACTGTAGCCTTTAGTCGTTGGCACTAACACTAACTGCGATTTATCTGTTATCGCCAAAAATGCCCTGCCTTTCCCTTGTAGATTAAACCAACCCAATTGAAATCCTGGCATGCCTATACCATTCGTTTTAAATCTCGGCGTTAAATCTGCCTCTTGTTGCAAATCGACTATACGTGCCTCGGCGGGCAATAAATCCGCGCGGGATAACTGCACTTTATAGAAGGGAACATCCACTGTGAGCTCTGTATCGGTTAACACTAATTCGGCGCTATTCGATTGATAGAAGACCCAAGAAAATCCGCCCATCACCACCAGCAATATACCTAAACTCGCCGACTTCGCTATCTTAGGCATATTTTTTAGCCATAACATCAGCAAGATACCCGCTAAACCGAGCAATAAGACGATAAAACTGAAGATAGAGGTTTGGGTTAAAGGGGCGAGTTCAAAAAATTGAGGACTCATTGGCAGTATCTCCCGTGCAGTGAAGTCTTAATCTGCCAATAAAGACATATTATGTCAATAAAAATGCCAGCGCTAATATGAGTACTAGGCTGGCATTGATTGGATTGATTTAGAACGGCTTAAAGATCGAGCGCGAGAATTTTTGAGCGGCGTTGATAGTTATACAACTGCTTTTTCTTCTGCGGCAGTGCTTCAACATCTTCAATCACAAAACCATGCTCTAAGAACCAGTGAATGCTCCGAGTTGTCAATGCAAACAAGCGTGAATAACCACGGTTTCTAGCCTGATTGATAATGTTCTTCAGCAGTAAGCTCCCTCTGTCGGCATCGCGATAATCGGGATGCACCACTAAACAAGCAAACTCACCCGCATTGTCCTCTTCAAAAGGATAGAGCGCAGCGCAACCAATCACTAAACCATCACGTTCAATCAACATGAACTGTTCGATTTCAATCTCAAGCTGCTCACGACTACGACGCACCAGAATGCCTTGTTCCTCCAATGGACGGATAAGGTTCAACACACCGCCAATATCGGCGATTGACGCACAGCGTAAACGCTCGGCACTCTCAGTCACGATTTGCGTGCCTATCCCTTCGCGAGAAAACAGTTCCTGCAGCAAAGCGCCATCTTCGAGGTAGCTGACTAAGTGACAACGCGGCACGCCATTACGGCAAGCATCGATACTGGCTTTCAAAAAAGCCATAGTGCCTACGCAGGCAGAACCTTGCTCGGCCAGCTTGCTCATGATGTTTTGCGCATCGTTTGGCATCAATTCGGCAATCACGTCGCCATTGCGATCGAGAATACCGTTCTGTGAGCTAAAACCGATCATCTTGTCGGCTTTGAGCTTGATCGCCACTTGGGTCGCGATTTCCTCGGCGGTTAAATTAAAGCTTTCACCGGTCACAGAAGCCGCAATCGGCCCCATCAACACTATGCAGTGATTATCTAACTGACGTTTTAAGCCTTGCACATCGATACGACGCACCTTGCCACTCAAACAAAAATCGATGCCGTTATCCACGCCTAACGGTTGAGCAATCACAAAGTTGCCGCTCACTAAGTTAATTTGCGCGCCTTGCATCGGCGTATTGCTTAAGCTCATGGATAAACGCGCTGTGATATCAAATTGCAGTGCACCCGCAACTTGCTTGATCACTTTGAGCGAGTCTTCATCCGTGATACGCACACCTTCGTGGTAGGCAGGTTCAATACCGTTGACGGCTAATGCAGCATCAATCTGCGGCCTAGCGCCATATACCAACACCACTTTGATCCCTAAACTGTGCAGCAGGGCGACATCATTTAAGATGGCGCGGAATTGATTTTGAGCCAAAGCTTCACCGCCAAGCATGACCACAAAAGTTTTACCTCTGTGAGCATTAACATAGGGGGCAGAATGACGAAATCCATCAACCAGTTCAGTGGTACGCACGCGTTATTTACACCTCATTTTTGAGCTGGCAGCGTCACGATGACACACCAGGAATGAATCGCTAACTTTCGCGTATGGTATTGCATTTTAATTCACATATAAAGAATTTATTCTCACTAAAGTGCAGATTTTATGATTTAAAGTGCTTAGAACCGCACTATTTTATATTTTCAGTAAGTGTTCACACTTTTTTAACTTCACAGGGGATGATTCAGCGGCTTAAGTTTGCGAGGCAATTATCTCAACTTGATGACTAGCCACTAAAAAAATGCAAAAAAAAGCCCCTTAAATAAGGGGCTTTTCTCGAAACACTAACCAAGGATTACTTGATTTTTGCTTCTTTGTAGATAACGTGCTGACGAATAACTGGATCAAATTTTTTGATTTCCATTTTTTCAGGCATGTTACGCTTGTTTTTTTCAGTTGTGTAGAAGTGACCAGTCTTAGCTGTAGAAACTAATTTGATCTTCTCACGATTACCTTTAGCTTTAGCCATGATCTATTATACCTTCTCGCCACGGGCACGAAGTTCAGCAACAACAACTTCGATACCTTTTTTGTCGATCAGACGGATACCTTTAGTAGATACACGTAACTGTACGAAACGCTTTTCTTCTTCTAACCAAAAACGGTGGTTTTGTAGGTTAGGTAAAAAACGACGACGGGTCGCGTTTTTTGCATGCGAACGGTTGTTACCAACCATCGGCTTCTTGCCAGTAACTTGGCATACTCTTGACATGTCAATCTTCTCCAAAAACAATTTTAACGCTCGAGCATTAATGTGCCTCGTATGGCCGTCGCCCGAGGCACAAAGAGGGCGCATTTTATACACGATCACAGAGTGAAGATCAAGTGTTAGATTAATTAATCCAGCCTCGTTCTGCAAAAGAAACTATCTCTCGATCACCTACAACCATATGGTCCAACAAGGATACGTCTATGGTTGCTAACGCATTTTTTAATCGCTCAGTTATTCGTCGGTCAGCCTGACTGGGCTCGGCAATACCAGACGGATGATTATGACAAACTATAACTGCTGCGGCCTTTTTCTCCAGCACTAAGCTCACCACTTCACGTGGATACACTGAGGCTGAGTCTATTGTGCCGCGGAATAATTCGACAAATTGAATCACTCTATGCTGGCTATCCAGCAGTAAAACTGCGAACACTTCATAGGAGCGATCGGCCAATTGTCGCATTAAATAGTCCCGAGTTAAATCGGGATTTGTCAAAACCTGACCTCTTTGCAGATTTTCCTGCGCTACACGCCGCGCTAATTCGGCCGCAGCTTGAAGCTGGGCGTATTTTACAGGTCCTACGCCCGGAAGTCGACACACCTGATTTCTTGGGGCACAGAGCAGATTTCTGAGGCCGCCAAACTCGCTAATAAGCGACCTAGCAAGGTCAACAGCGTTTAATCCGGCTAAACCGTTACGCAGCAATACTGCTAGTAATTCAGCATCCGAGAGATGTGCAGCTCCTTTTTGTAACAGTTTATCTCTGGGACCTTCGCCCTCAGGCCAATCTTTAATCCCCATGTGACCTCCCTGTCATCTCACATATTTTCACTTTACTGAGTATGGACGAGATTTTTTGAACTGGGATAGTCACTAAAATTCACCGCTTTGTGATATTGTTGCCGGCATTATTTCTATCTCGGATGATGTCTGTGAGTCTGACAAATAAAAACGTCCTGCTGGGCATTGGCGGCGGTATTGCGGCCTATAAAAGTGCTGATTTAGTACGTCGCTTGAAAGAGCGTGGTTTTGATGTGCGCGTGGTGATGAGCCAAAGTGCGATGGAATTTATCACGCCTCTGACGCTGCAAGCGTTGTCTGGACATCCAGTGGCATCTAGCTTGCTCGACCCCGCAGCAGAAGCAGCCATGGGTCATATAGAACTTGCTCGTTGGGCAGATCTCGTCATCATCGCCCCTGCAACCGCAAACCTATTGGCGCGGATTAATGCAGGCATGGCCGATGAGCTAATCACCACCACGTGTCTTGCCACTGAGGCGCCAATTGCCCTGTGTCCAGCAATGAATCAGCAGATGTACCGCAATCTGGCTACGCAGGCGAATTTAACTAGCCTAGCATCACGTGGTTTTACACTTTGGGGACCCGCCAGTGGCAGTCAGGCCTGTGGTGAAGTGGGTCCTGGTCGTATGTTAGAGCCATTAGACATAGCGGAACTGGCTACACAATTTTTTGCCACGCCTGACGCCGTTGAATTTAAGCCACTCGCAGGACAGTCGGTGCTGATCACCGCCGGACCAACCCGTGAAGCAATTGATCCCGTCAGATACATTTCAAATCACAGTTCTGGAAAAATGGGCTTTGCACTGGCCAAAGCCGCGGCAGATATGGGTGCAGCAGTCACCTTAGTCTCAGGCCCAGTAAATCTCAGCACCCCAGAAGGCGTGACACGGATTGATGTTGAATCGGCGCAAAATATGCTCGATGCTGTTATGGATAACGTTGATAAAAAAGATATTTTTATTGGCTGCGCCGCCGTTGCAGACTACCGCATTAGTGATATTGCTACCTGTAAGATCAAAAAATCGACCGAAGAAATGCAACTTGCGCTGGTGAGGAATCCTGATATCTTAGCCACGGTTGCGAGCTTACCTAACCGTCCTTTTGTGGTGGGATTTGCCGCCGAAACCCATGATGTAGAAGCCTATGCGCGCGATAAGCTCAAACGTAAAAACTTGAACATGATCGCCGCAAACGACGTTTCCATTGCTGGCCTAGGCTTTAATGCCGATGCTAATGCCCTGCGTGTTTTCTGGCCGCACGGCAGTCAAGATTTGCCTGCTACTGACAAACTCACGTTGGCACGGCAATTACTTTCGTTGATAGTGAAAGAAAAAACAAATACATGAAAACACCGATTGAATTAAAAATTCTCGACTCCCGTATCGGCTCAGAATTTCCCTTGCCCGCTTACGCCACCGCAGGCAGTGCAGGCATGGATCTTCGCGCCATGATAGACACGGCTTTGACCATAGCACCGGGTGAAACTGTGCTTATTCCAACAGGGATTGCCATTCATGTGGCCGACCCAGGACTTGCAGCGGTGATTTTACCGCGCTCAGGTCTGGGCCATAAACACGGTATCGTACTGGGGAATCTAGTCGGACTCATAGATTCAGATTACCAAGGCCCCTTAATGGTATCTTGTTGGAATCGTGGTGACAGTCCATTCACCTTAGAAATGGGCGATCGTCTCGCGCAACTGGTGTTTGTTCCTGTGGTACAAGCACAATTCAAACTCGTTGATGAGTTCGACAGCTCAGACCGTGGTGAAGGCGGATTTGGCCATTCAGGCACTAAATAATCCCCTAAGTCGTTATTGAGCCAAGGATACTGCAATGGCTGTAAGCCCAAAAATTAATCGTCGTGAACACATTCTGCAATGTCTAGCGCAGATGCTAGAAACCAACCCAGGACAAAGGATCACCACAGCGAAACTGGCCTCAGAAGTCGGTGTATCGGAAGCCGCACTGTATCGCCACTTCCCGAGTAAAGCGCGGATGTTCGAAGGCCTAATCGAATTTATCGAAGAGTCGTTATTGTCGCGCATCAATTTAATCATGGATGACGAAAAAGACACCATGAAGCGCTGCCAGTTGGTACTGCAACTGCTGCTGATCTTTGCCGAGCGTAACCCAGGAATTTCCCGCGTTCTCAACGGTGATGCTCTACTCGGTGAAAATGAACGCCTGCGAAGTCGTATTGGTAACTTATTTGCCAAAATTGAAACCCAGTTAAAGCAAATTTTACGGGAAAAAACCCTACGAGAAGGTAAAGGCTTCAACTTAGACGAAGCCATATTAGCCAATTTACTGTTAGCCTTTGCCGAAGGCCGCATCGCTCAATTTGTACGAAGTGAATTCAAACTCAAACCAACCACACACTTCGATGAACAGTGGCGATTTATCCAACACCAGCTTTTGCAAAGTTAATGATTTACTTAAATAAAGGATGCTATTTAGCGTCCTTTATTTTTATAGCCCGTCCTTGTTTCGCTCTCACTTTTGTTTTATTCTCAAAAATCATTTAAGAAACAAAAATCACAATAATTTTACAGGGATGTCGGATGAAACTCTTTCGATTAGCCACTTTGGCTGCTCTTTGCTTACCTATGCTGCCTATATCTTCGTTTGCTGCCACTACTTCAGCCGCGAATGCATTATCGCAGGCGCAGTTATTTAGCAAAGGCGATGAATATTCCAATGTTAAAATATCTCCAACAGGCAAATACTTAAGTACGATTACCAGTGTCGAGGGTAAAAATGTACTGTTAGTCTTAGACGCTCAGACAAAAAAATTGCTCAATGCGATACGTTTCCCGGGTAACGCACAGGTTGGCACCTATGAATGGGCTAACAGTGAACGCATCGTTTTAGCGAAGGAATACCTAAAAGGCTGGCACGACACCCCCATCTATTACGGAGAATTGATGGCGGTAAATGCCGATGGCTCACGTAAGGCTTACCTATTCGGTTACAATAGTGGCGAACAGCAAACGGGTTCTAATATCAAGAAAAACACCCCTATGCGGGCGAGCGCATTTATCCTCGATCCCCTGCCCGATGATGAACGTTATATGCTGGTTAATGCCATCCCTTGGAATGATAAGGTCAATCTCGATGTTGAGTTAACACAGGATGTTTATCGCGTCGATTTATTTACTGGCACGCGCAAACGCATCACTGGCTCACCCATAGGCCAAGCACGTTTTATGACAGACCATCAGGGTGAAGTTCGCTTCGTTGCCGGTGAAGACAGTAAAAACACCACTAAAGTGTTTTACCGCAAAGATGGCGAATGGGTAAATACCGACAAACTCAATCTGGGCTTAAATGATTTTCATCCCATCTCCTTCGCCGATGATAAAAACACCATTTATGCCGCTGGCCGCCCCCAAGGTGAGACCTTAGGCGTGTACAGAATCAACCTTGAAACTGGCGATAAAACCGAGATTATTCAAGATGAAAAAGTCGATCCGAGTAATTTTTGGATCAATGGCACTAATAAACAACTCTACGCCGTTGAGTTTGAAAATGGCTACCCAAGCTATGCCTTCGTTAATAACGAAGACAGCCATGCCAAGCTGCTGAAGGATTTGCTTGCCGCGCTGCCGGGTCACCAAGTACGGATTGTCAGCGAAACTAGGGATGGCGAGAAGCTCGTGGTCATTGCATTTAACGACCGAAATCCTGGTGACTACTACGTCTTTGATACGAAAAAACTTAAACTCGAGTATCTCGCCGCCACCAGAAAGTGGCTCGATCCCGAGCAAATGGCTGAGGTCAAACCCATCAGTTTTACCAGCCGCGATGGTAAAACGATCCATGGTTACCTTACATTACCCTATGGAAAAGAAGCTAAAAATCTACCGCTAGTGGTCAATCCCCATGGTGGCCCTCATACAGGCCCCAAAAATGGAAGAGACTGGTGGGAATTTAATCCTGAAACCCAAATGATCGCCAACCAAGGTATAGCAGTATTACAAGTTAACTTTCGCGGTTCTGGAGGCTATGCAGCAGATTTTACGATAGCGGGATACCAAAAATGGGGCAGTGATATTCAATTTGATATTATCGACGCAACCCAGTACGTTATTGACCAAGGTTTTGCCGATAAGGAACGGGTTTGTATCGCTGGCGGCAGCTTTGGTGGTTATAGTGCCCTGCAAAGCGCGGTATTAGCGCCAGATATGTTTAAATGTGCCATAGGTATGGCTGGTATCTACGATTTACCACTATGGAAAGATGACAGTGATGTTGCAAACTCAGCATCTGGAAGTAGCTATCAAGCAGATGTGCTTGGAAACAATTTAGAGACACTTAAAGCAATGTCACCAAGCTATAATGTCAACAAACTCAAAGCGAACTTGTTGCTAGTTCATGGTGGAGATGATGAGCGAACCCCAATAACTCAACTCGAATCCCTCGAAAAAGCCCTAAAAGCTCACGATTATCCTTACAAAAAACTGGTGATGGACAATGAAGGCCACGGTTTTTATAACGATGAGCATAGAGCGAAATACTATGAACAAATGCTCAGTTTCCTAAAAACCAATCTGAAACTTTAGAATTAACTCAAACTTGCCGACACTGATAGGCTAAACTCGATTGGCAGTGGCAGATTTAAAGCCGATATCCGATAAGGACTATCGGCTTTTTCATGTGGTCTATGCGCGTTTTTCGGTATGAATTGTCTGCAATTCGCGCTATCCTCGTCCCCCTATTCTTGCCCTAGCGAGAATAACAATAATTTGTATCTGATGCTGAACAGCCCTAGTACCACGCGATGATCAGCATAGGTTTTCTGTTATAGCCGCTACGACGTAGTGGAGGATAAGATGGCATTAAGTGAAGCAGCAGTAAAAGTACAAGCCGCGTTATTAGAACGTGGACTTGAAACCCCAATGCTCCCAAGCGTTTACAGCAGTGAAGAACGTAAAGACAAGATTGAACATCATATGAAAGAAATCCTGACATTAATGTCATTGGATCTGTCAGACGATAGCCTTGCCGATACGCCGCGCCGCATTGCTAAAATGTACGTCGATGAAATCTTCTCCGGCTTAGATTATGCGAACTTCCCTAAGATCACGGTGATCGACAATAAGATGGGCTTCGATGAAATGGTGCGAGTGCAAGACATTAGTCTTACCAGCACCTGCGAACACCATTTAGTGACGATCGATGGCACTGCCACCATAGCTTATCTGCCACGCAAAAAAATCATCGGTTTATCAAAGATTAACCGTATAGTACGTTTCTTCGCTCAACGTCCACAGGTGCAAGAACGTTTGACTCAGCAAGTGTTAGTCGCGCTACAAACCTTGCTCGAAACCAAAGACGTTGCCGTTAAAATGGATGCCGTGCATTACTGCGTCAAATCCCGTGGCGTGATGGACTCCACCAGTTCGACCACTACCACAGCGCTGGGCGGTATTTTCAAATCTAACCCCGCAACTCGCGCCGAGTTTTTGCACCAGTCTAAATAAATGTATTGAAACTTAACGCTATTTAAAACGTGCCTAAATCAATAGTAATCAATACAGCTCAATAAAAACGCTGCGATTCCTTCTATAGAATCGCAGCGTTTTTTTGTTTTCATACCAACCCAATCAAACCCTTCTCGGTCTAGATAAGGTCATTACTGGCTGATTAACTGATTTCACTTAAATCCCGTATTGCTCGCGATACTGGCTCACGGCGGCAAGTTGCACTTCCATCCCTGGTTTTTCAGACAGATAACTGATTAGGTCGGCGAGTTTAATAATTGCCACTATTCCGCAGCCAAAATCACGCTCAACTTCTTGGATGGCCGATAACTCGCCCTTGCCCTTTTCTTGTCTATCCAGCGCGATTAGTACGCCAGCCAGCTGCGCCTTATGGGCTTCGATGATTTCCATCGACTCACGAATCGCAGTACCGGCAGTGATCACATCATCCACCAACATAACGCGGCCTTTCAGCTCGCTACCGACTAAGCTGCCACCTTCGCCGTGATCTTTTTTCTCTTTGCGGTTAAAGCAGTAAGGAATGTCGATATCGTGATGCTCACACAGGGCAACAGCCGTTGTGGTGGCAATCGGAATACCTTTGTAAGCAGGGCCAAACAGCAAGTCGTAATCAATACCAGAATCCACTAACGCAGCGGCATAAAAACGGCCCAGACGCGCTAAATCACGACCAGTATTGAACAAACCCGCATTGAAGAAATAAGGACTGATACGGCCCGATTTAAGGGTAAATTCGCCAAATCGCAACACCTGACGTTCTAGGGCAAATTCAATAAACTCACGTTGATAAGCTTTCACAATATCTCCTTACGACTTTGTCTTTTATTGGTTTTGTATTATGGGGAATTTTTATTCGGTACAGGGCTTGCACTACACTAGCATCTTGCTGCAGATAAAAAGCTGCAGTTAATAAAAAGCCCCGCACTCTATAACATGACGGGGCCTTTTCATCACCACAATATTAGTTCAATGCGGTTTTCTGCACATCGACGATTTCACGAATACTGTTCTTCGCCAATGCCAACAGTTCGAGTAATTCTTCGTGGCTGAATGGCTCGCCTTCGGCGGTGCCTTGAATTTCGATGATCTTGCCCGTTTCCGTCATCACCACGTTCATGTCAGTTTCAGCGGCGCTATCTTCGATATATTCTAGATCGCTTATCGCTTCACCCTTGTAAATACCGACGCTGACTGCAGCGATAAGGAATTTAAGCGGGTTAGATTTAATTATGCCTTTACCGCGTGCCCAGTTCAGCGCATCCACTAAGGCCACACAAGCGCCAGTGATAGAAGCAGTGCGCGTGCCACCGTCAGCTTGGATCACATCACAATCGATCACGATAGTGTTTTCGCCTAGAGCTTTCATATCCACACAAGCGCGCAGAGCACGACCGATAAGACGTTGAATTTCTTGCGTACGGCCAGATTGCTTACCGCGAGCGGCTTCACGATCCATACGGCTATGGGTCGAACGTGGCAACATGCCGTATTCCGCCGTCACCCAGCCTTGACCCTGACCTTTAAGGAAACGTGGCACACCTTCAGTAAAACTGGCGGTACAAAGCACTTTCGTTTCGCCAAATTCCACTAACACAGAACCTTCGGCATGGGCCGTAAACTGGCGAGTGATAGTGATGGGACGAGTTTGTGCTGGCGTTCTGTTACTTGGACGCATGCGAGATTCCTGTATTCTGAGTCATTGACCGATTTTGGCTGCATATTATAAGGGCTTGAGCCTTAGGATGCCATGCTTAGGGTGATTCTCTGGCAAACTCATCACACTCAAACGCCTAATCCGTGTCCTTATACCCAAACAACCTGAAGATGCAGAATTCAGCGGAAGTTTAACGCACTTTAGGCAAGGCCATTTATTGCTCCTGCATAAATGGCATTCACGCCATCCATGGCGATTGCGGTTATTTGCGGACCTAGTGGACTAAGTTAAAAATAACCAACGCAGCATAAAGTGCGTTAAAACCCGCCGGGACGAAGCAGCTTGGGTATATTTGCTGTATGCCTTTAATCCTAAAGCCATTGACTCTATAATCGCCTCTCATTATGACGATTACACCATTAGGACAACCCATGATCCAAAGCATGACAGCCTACGCTCGCATCGAGCACAAAGCACAATGGGGCACTGCCTCCTGGGAAATTCGCTCAGTCAATCAACGTTATCTCGAAACTTACCTACGTTTACCCGAGCATTTCCGCAGCTTCGAACCCGTACTGCGCGACCGCCTTCGTAAACGTTTAAGCCGCGGCAAAGTGGAAGTCAATCTGCGCTACGAATTGGCAGACAACAGCAATAACGAGCTGCAGTTGAATCAAGCGCTAGCAAAACAGCTATTAGGCGCCGCCACTTGGCTCAAGCAAGAAGCGGGACAAGGCGATGTCAATCTGACCGACATCCTGCGCTGGCCGGGCGTGCTAGCGAGCGGTGAACAAGATATGGATGCGATCGGCGCCGATCTGATGACAGCCTTCGACTCAGCCATAGATCAATTCATCGAAGCCCGTGGCCGTGAAGGCGAAGCCATCAAAGACATGCTGCTAAGCCGCTTAGACGGAGTCAGCGAGCAAATCGCCGTCGTACGCGAGCACATGCCAACGGTGATGCTGTATCAACGCGAAAAGCTCACCAACCGCCTTGCAGAAATCAAAGGTGAACTCGACCCCGCCCGTATCGAGCAAGAAATGGTGCTTCTGGCGCAGAAACAAGATGTCGCCGAAGAAATGGACAGACTCGAAGCCCATGTCGCCGAAGCGCGCCGCATCCTCAAAAAAGGCGGCAGCGAGGGTCGCCGTTTAGATTTTATGATGCAGGAATTCAACCGCGAATCGAACACGCTCGCCTCTAAATCCATCAGCACTGAAATCACCTCAGCCGCAGTTGAACTTAAGGTGCTGATTGAGCAAATGCGCGAGCAGATCCAAAACGTTGAGTAATGATAGTTAACGCGTTTTAGATACCAAAAAGCCCTTAATGTAAGGGCTTTTTGTATTTTATGACACTGAGGGAGTATCAGTTAAAGCACTCACTCTGAGTCACTAATATCAAGTGCTGAGCTAGGCTCAGTGAACAATCGTTTACGGTAACAGGATTTTTTGCAGCTCTTGGTGCGAGCTCACTTGATAGTGCGGGGCGATACCAGCGGGTACATCGTGGCCGTGGACGTTATACCAGCAAGTATGAATACCGGCGTTGATACCGCCTTGGATATCTGAATGCGGGTTATCACCGACCATGAGCACAGCATCGCGCTCAGGATGGCCCATGAGTTCGAAGGCATGTTCGAAGATACCCACATCAGGTTTGGCTATGCCGACTTTTTCTGAAATCACTAAAATATCAAAATGATGCTGTAATCCTGTACGCTCTAATCGCACGGTTTGTAGCTCAGTGAAACCGTTAGTGATGATACCTAATTTGGCTTTGCCTTGGAGCGCGGCTAATAACTCGCGGGCACCGGGTAGCGGCGAACAAATTTCGGCCATTGCCGATAAAAATGCACCATTGAGCGTCATGGCCGTGACAGATAATTTGGCTGCCCAAGGTTCGAAACGTATGGTTTGCAACTCGGCGGCAGTTATCTTGCCATCTTGATAATCAACCCAAAGTGGTTTGTTAACTAACTGATACTCGTCAAAATCGGCTTGGGTAAAATCGACCCCAAACTCACTAAACATCAACTTAAGCCCTTTTAAAGCATCGAAATAAAATAGGGTTTCATCGGCATCAAACAAAATCCATTGGTAAGGCAAGGACATAGGAACTCTCTTTCTGACAAAATAGCTAAGACCCATCCCATGCCGTTCAGTGGCATCGAGAATGGTACATCGGCGATTGCGGCAACACTGTGGCTAACTGCCTAGCAGTAATCAAGATAAGCGATAAACATGAGCGATGAGCGCGAAAATAACTAGGCTTCACAGTCGACACCCGCAACCAGCAAGTGCATTAGTCTACCTTGCATCAAGGGCGATGATAACCACGATAATAAAAACTGACTGTTGAGGTATCATCAACAATAATGGCAAGGGAACGCGATAATCTAAGGACACCATGGAGCACTTTTCAGCACTACCTATCTTTGTCACTGTAGTAGAATGCGGTAGCTTTTCGCTGGCCAGTCAAAAGCTTGGACTGAGTAAATCGGCGGTGAGTAAACGCATTACCCTATTAGAACAAAGTCTGGGTATTCAACTTTTGCACCGTACCACTCGCAGCTTAAGCCTTACCGAAGCGGGCGCCCGCTATTTTGACTATGTTCGTCCTGCCGTTAAACTCGCAGCAGACGGCTTGGACGCCATTTCTGAGCTACAACAAGCGCCTCAGGGCAGTCTGCGCATCGCAGTTCCTATGGTATTTGGTCGCTTACATATCGCCCCTTTAATCCCCGAGTTTCTACGCCGCTATCCAAAAATACAGCTACAAATGCAGATGGATGATAAGACAACCGATTTAATTGCTGGCGGATTCGATCTGGCAATTCGCATCGGCGATCTGCCAGATTCAAACCTTATTGCCCGTAAAATCGCCCCTTGTTTAAGTGTCATTTGCGCCTCACCCGAGTATCTTGCTCGCCACGCTGCGCCACAAACGCCACAGCAACTTAGCCAACATAACTGTTTGTTCTACTCATACTTTCGTGATGGTGTTGAATGGACCTTCTTAAGCCCGCAGGGCCCAACTCGCATCCAGCCGAACGGTAACTATCAAGTCAACAATAGTGATGCCATCCACCAAGCCATACTCGATGGTGTAGGCATAGCCAACCTACCCCGCTTCATGGTCGACGCCGACTTACAAACAGGCCGCCTACAAGCCTTGCTCATAAACCATCCCCTCCCCGAACATGGCATTTATGCAGTTTATCCACAGCGGAAATATTTGCCGACTAAGGTGAGTGTATTGATTGAATTTTTGATGGAGAAGCTGGCGAGTGGCAAGTTAGGGTAAATTTTCACTTGTCAGTAATGAGGAAGGACAACTCTCTTTCACCCCCTATGAAAAATAAACAATAGACCAGAGACCATCAGACTGACTCTCTCGAGCGGCTGATAGCGAATCATTTGAACAATCAGATTTATGTTTTTAATCAATACTACACTTGCATTTTTAGCCCATATTTATACGCTATAACGTATATAAAAAAATTATACGCTGTAACGTCTTAAACATTAACTACACGCTGTAGCGTGTTAAGTTATGTTTATACTTTAAAGCGTATTGGGAAATAATGGGAATTCAAGATGAAGATCACCACAACCAAACAGCTTAGCGCTTATATACAAGATGTTCGCCAATCACAGGGACTCTCCCAGGCTAAAATTGGTGAGAAAATTGGCTTACGCCAAGGCACTATTTCCAACTTCGAACAGAATCCCGACAGCACTAAACTTGATACATTTTTCAAACTCTTATCAGCCCTCGAACTCGAAATAGAACTCAAACCTCGCAACGCGAGTGACAGTGATACAGGCCCATCTAACCATAAACAATGGGCTCAGGAGTGGTAATGGCAGCACTTGACGTTTATATGAATGGCTTTTTAGTCGGTACTTTCTCTAAAGAAGAGACAGGCGCCCATCGATTTCAATACAATAGCGACTGGCTGGCTATTCCAGGAAATCGCCCCATATCGTTGTCTATGCCTCTACGCCAACGCCATTATCAGGGCAATGAAGTTTATAACTTCTTTGATAACTTACTGCCTGACTCACCGGAAATTCGCCAGCGTATCCTCGCACGCTATCAAGCTAGTTCAACCCAACCCTTCGATTTATTGACTAAAGTCGGCCAAGATAGTGTCGGAGCCTTGCAACTGGTACCACAAGGTATTGAACCCAAAGACATTAAAAAAATTGAATGTGAACCACTGGATGACGCAGCCCTAGTACGGGTCTTAGCAGGTTACCAATCCAAGATCCCATTAGGCATGCTCGAAGAATATGACGATTTTCGGATCTCAGTTGCTGGAGCACAGGAAAAAACCGCCCTGCTGAAATATGATGGTCTGTGGTGTTTACCCCATGGTTCAACGCCAACCAGTCACATAATAAAACTCCCTATCGGCCAGATAGTCACCCATTCCCACACCTTAGATCTATCGGACAGTGTCGAAAACGAGTACCTGTGCATGTCTATTGCTCGAGAATATGGTTTACCTGTACCCGATTGCGAAATCCTTAAGGTTGGGAATATCAAAGCACTCGCTGTTGAACGCTTCGATCGCCGCTACGCAGCGGACAATAGTTGGCTGATGCGCCTACCACAGGAAGATTTTTGCCAAACCCTCAATATCCCCTCAGCGAGGAAATACGAGAACCAAGACGGACCAGGCATTAGCGAGATAATGTACGTATTGATGGGATCGCTTGCCCCAGAAAGAGATCGGCGCATCTTCATGAAAGCACAAGTGTTATTTTGGTTACTGGCGGCGACAGACGGCCACGCTAAAAACTTTTCGCTATTTATCAGGCCCGAAGGAAAATACGAGCTTACCCCACTCTACGACATCATCTCCGTTTATCCAGTGCTGGGTGGTACAGGACTTAACATCCGCGATGCGAAACTGGCCATGGGACTGACAGCCACTAAAGGGAAAAAATACCAGATTGAACAAATCTTTCCCCACCATTTTCTCGCTACAGCAAATCGAGTCGGCTTTAGTCAACAAGCCATGAACGAGCTTCTTGAGGAGTTTGTTGAAAAAACGCCTATGGTTATCCAACGGATACAAGCGCAACTGCCAGATGATTTCCCCCCACATATCCAGCACAGCATCCTGAACGGGTTAGAGCATAGGGTAAGGCGACTGCTATAACAGCGCTCAAATAGTGATGCCATCCACCAAGCCACACTCGATGGTGTAGGCATAGCCAACCTACCCTGTTTCATGATCGACGCCGACTTACAAGCAGGCCGCCTACAAGCCTTGCTCACAGACCATCCCCTCCCCGAACATGGCATTTATGCGGTTTATCCACAGCGAAAACATTTGCCGACTAAGGTGAGTGTATTGCTCGAGTTTTTGATGGAGTTGTTGGGGAGTGGCAAGTTAAGATAAATTTCAAAGTGATAGAACAATTTTGTGTAGTTGCTCTAACTGATTGAAAATCAGCCACTCTCAATGATACATTAAAGGGCGATTTAATAACCAAGGATGGAGAATGAACCAAGAATCACTTTTTGAAGATCTACCTGAAGTCGACTCAGGTAAATATGAAGCAAGCATGTTATCCAATCAGAAGTTTTGTGATCAAGTAGAACAATCCCTTGTGGCGCTTGGCTTCCGTGAAGTACAAGGTGTTCCGTCTCAAAACGAGTTCCTTAAAAGTGTGCCTTATACAGATATGTATGGTGGAATTCGAAAAGCGGCATTCTTAGTACAACATCAAACACTAGGAGCAGTCCGAATTGAAGCTCATAAGCAAGAGCAAAGCGGCTCTGTCGATCAAAAATTTCCTTTTTTCCTAGAGTCTCTTCGCCTCGCGCCAGAGCACAATTTAGTCATTTTACTAGGTGGGAAAGGCTATAAACAAAAAGCTTTTGACTGGATAAAAACTGCTGCAAGTAATATTCAAGACAAACAAATCAAGGTCTTTAGTGACCTTGATGAATTTATTAGTTTTTTCGTTTCAAAATAACCAAAAGGGTCGAACAATTCCGACCCTTTCTTTTACTAAATCACACCAATCCCACAATCTATCAAGTACTTATAAGTATGATCATAAAAATTGGGATCTCGAGTCTCATCTGATTTATCGCCTTTAGGAACGAATATCACCATGCCCTGACGAGCCCGCGTCAACAATACGCGATAAGCATTTTCAAGGTATTTTTGCCGAACTAATTGGCTTCGTTTTTGCCATTTGGTTCCTACAAACTGCCAGTGCTCAAATGCTTGAGCATTGAAACGGTAATCTGCATCCCAAGCCA
Source organism: Shewanella sp. SM29 (assembly GCF_025654245.1). Lineage (NCBI taxonomy): Bacteria > Pseudomonadati > Pseudomonadota > Gammaproteobacteria > Alteromonadales > Shewanellaceae > Shewanella > Shewanella sp. SM29. The sequence continues at coordinate 61,580 of NZ_JAKKRN010000017.1, read as the reverse complement.
CAACGCACCAGTCTAGCTCTAGCCCTTGTACATCAAATTCAGTAGCAACATCCTCTAAAAATTCGGCAGAACGAATATCTTCAGCACCACTTAAAAACCACTTAGCAGGGTCTATCTCGTTCTTAACGAAAATACCCTCAGCTTTAAGCCTAATGCCGTTAGAAGAAGCAAGCAGCCCCATAGACTCATTGGCTCGTTTGTGCAGATTAACCCAAGCTTTGGCTTTAGCTATATCCCGAGTGACTTTGATTGGGTAGACATGCTCTATCTCTTTATAGAGGCTAACTGCAAGTCCGCATTGCCCAGAAACCAAGTAATGAACAAAGCTCGATAACTTTTCAGCACGGAAAGATCGCATGGATGTGGCAAGATGTAAGTTAGGTAAGATATTCGCCCTTGAAACCGCATTCAGGTCTACGCCCATTGAGACATACTCACCAGACAATAAAGCGGTGGAAAAATAGACATCCCAATCTAAGAACCTGTCCTTAAGTGCGTCCAACCAACCTGCTAGGCCTGCCTCACCTTTATTAATCTCCTGCCCACCACCAACTAGTGCAATAATAAACGCCCAGTCTTGACGACGGTCCATTACTTCGATGAGAAACTCAGGCTCTGATTTATCAAAGTCGACAATACCTCGCCTACGACGCATAAAATCGCTTGCCTGCTCTTTATCCCACGCCCGTTGAGCCTCATCAAATATGGCCACTTTTTCAGGCGGCACACCGCCATTCAGATATTCATCCCTAAAGCGATGGATATTCTGAATAAATGATTCAGTCTCCTTTCTGGTTTCGCTGATAGAATCACCAGTTCTAGAAGATCTATCCCTAGCTAAGGCTTCCTGTAATACCGTCACTAAAGGCCCATTACCACTGAGGAAAACAGAATACTCGTTCTCTTCCCTGTTTGCGTGAATACTCGCAATATTAAGCCCAACAAGGGTTTTTCCCGCCCCCGGAACACCGGTAACGAAACAAATTATTTTTCGCTTATTGATACGAGCATCGTGAATCAACTGAAGTAATTGCTGACTCGTTTGTCCAAGATTTTGAGTGTCGGCTTCACTACGAGCTATATCTTCGACTTTATGCTGCGCATATAGCGCTTGCGCCGCTTCGATAATTGTTGGTGTCGGCAAATAGCCAGAATCAGCCCACAAGCTTGGGTCAAAAGTAGGTTGATTCAACCGTTCAGCGATTTGGCGCATTCTTGAAAACAATTCACTGGGTGAAATACACAAGGTCGAAGCAACATTATCGCCTGCGAATACTGGATCTTTCGATTGGCTCGTCGCTTTAGTGGCGACAAGCAGAGGAACTAGATATTTATCATGACTACCGCGATGAAAGTTTTTTAAATCTAAAGCATATCCATGAGTTTGCCTCATATCTGCAGCAGTAAATACTTTTGCGCCAACTTTAAACTCTACAACAAAAACAATCCCTTTAAATATAATCACGACATCGGCACGTCGTCCCATTCGTGGGATCATAAACTCAATGAAAATATGCCCTTCTCGCTCAACGCTCTCGGCCAAGGAGCGTTTGAGAACTTCAATTTCAGCACACCAAGCACGAGTTTGTGCATGCAATAAATGCTGAGTATGGAAACGTGATATCTGCCCGGTAATCGCATCGGGCTCAGCAGATAGAAAATCTTTAAAACTCGCCGAATAAAATGCTCGTTGAGTCATAATGATCCCTCAACGGTAAAATCAAGAAGTTGTTTCGCCGGGATATCTAAAGCACTGGCAAGCTTAAAAAGATTAATCAAACTAACATTGCGTTGCCCACGTTCAATGCCGCTGACATAGGTTCTGTCCATGTCAGCTTTTAATGCAAGCTGCTCCTGAGAAAAAGATCTCTCAAGTCGCAAACTTTTTAGATGAGTACCGAATGAGGTAAGCAAATGATCTTCCATGAATAATCCTTTGAAGAGTTTTCATGATGATCTTTACTTGTAGACAATACGTCTACGGACTATGAGTCACATCAAATGCCTAGCACTTAATGATTTGGACATAACATCGCACAGGGTAATCACTCACAAAATGCAAAATGATTGTTGCCGCTGATTACATTTAGACGGCAAATTCCGCAATCTACTTACCAACCACTCGGCAATAAGTACCTTGTACTTCGGCCGCCGACGTCGACTTTGAGCCAGAATCTATCTCAAATTTCTATTAAGCGATTGGTTCTAATAGCTAACAGATATGCGCGAAGGCTAACAGGATTAGGCACTCGCATGGAAGCGACCATCCGTGACAGGACGTCACGGTTGAGCATCCAAGGACTTGAACAACTTCCCTATTTAACTGCCAGTTCGCCTTCCATGGCTCTCGTTCATAAACTTAGAAACCCTAGGTTTCTATTCACCGAGTCACTGGAATGCAAGTGCTTGATAACATGCCTAACCCTTATCGTTTCAAACTAAGTGGCAATAAGTATCTGGTACTGCGGCCGCCGGCGTCGGCTTTCACTAAAAAGTGCTGTTCGACCATTTGCGCAAGATGACGGGTGGCGGTGGCGCGACTCACCTTCGCGACTTTTTGATACTGGCTACTATTAATCCCTAGTTCAAAATCGCCATCTAACATCCGATTGAGCACTTTGGCTTGCTCCTGGCTCAATAAAGGTTGGTCGACACTTTGCCAATACTGAGTTTTCAACAGCGTTCTGCTCACATCTGCCATCGCATTGAGTAAGCAATCATTGAGGGTTTCAAAAAACCATACTAACCAAGGAGTAATATCGACATCACCCCTTTGGGTAGACTCTAAAATGTCATAGTAAGCTTGGCGACGGGCAAGAATACTGACCGACATAGCGTAAAAACGAATCGAGCGTTTCTCCGCTTGCGCCAAAGCCAAATCAGTCAATAAACGCGTGATGCGCCCATTACCATCATCAAGTGGATGCAGAGTAACAAACCAAAGATGTGTTATCGCCGCACGGATAAGCGGATCTAAAACCTGCGCTTGCCGTGAAGCATTAAACCATTCGATAAACTGCGAGAGTTCAGCATCCAATGACGCTCTAGAGGGTGCTTCAAAATGTACTGTTGGTTTATCAATGCGGCCAGAGACAACCTGCATAGGTGTATCGCCACGCAGCGTTCCACCAATAACGGGGTTAAACAATGTATAACCCTGGGGAAATAACTGTTTATGCCAGCCCAATATCCGTTCGAGGGTTAATTCAGTCTCTAAATTTTTTAAAGCATCGAGCATAATGTCAGCTAAACCATCGGTTTGCGCTGTTGTCGGATACGGTTTATCTTCAGTCACGCCGAGTTTTTTAGCCAAGGATGAGCGTACCGAAGCAGCATTGAGCTTTTCACCTTCGATGGCACTGGAATGGATAATGTTAGCGAGTAAAGTTTCGAGTGCAGCGTCTGAAGTTAATAAGCTATCGTCGTGACTTAGCATTTGCTTGCCAAGTAACTGGCCCTGATTGAAATAGACCTGACGCAGCAAGGCATCAATGTTGCTGGTGTTCCAATGAAACTTAGGCCAATCGGCTTGCTGCCAAATCCACATATCTACCCCATGAGTCGAATAACAAGCCTATTCTACTCACATAATGAGGCGATTAACAAACCTATTCGCCTCACATTATGAGTCGAATAGCGCTAATAATCGCCTCATCAATTCCAATATGGTTATACAATGCAGGGAAATGAGCCTTGTTGGTAATCCGGGATCTCGTTTCTAAGCCTTATGGGCTTCCACACTTACTATTATTGTGCAGCGATGCTTCAGCTATCACGCAATACGGTGCGCCTTTACTGGGTGCATTGCAGTGGTGCGTGACTTTTATGTATAGCCACCGACAAAGCCTTCGCGCTGAGATATAATACCGCCGCTGATTTGACACGCCAATGTGAAACGCCGAGGTGATAACTTACGGCTTTACTGCACCGCTGACACACATTCTGAGCCTAACCTATGCCTGATAACGCCAACAATTCACTAACCTCTACTCACGTACAATGTACTGCTAATGCACAGCGTATCGGCAATGTTCAACCTACTGGTCATTCACCGATTGCGACGCAAGATGCAATGCATCCAGTCCAGTCGAATGCGCTCAGTGACGAACAGATAAAGGTGAAAAAGCAGAAAGTCTTTATCATAGGTTTGCCACGCACGGGCACCACGAGTGTAAGTGTGGCGCTGTTGGAGCAAGGGCTAAAAGTGGCACACATGGCCTTTACTAAACAGGCATTTATGCTGGCCGATGCAGTGTCTGACACGCCTTGTTTCAGCGATTATCAGCAGTTGGATTTATTATTTCCCGAGGCTGTGTTTGTCTATCTCGACCGCGATATCAATACTTGGTTGCCTTCAATGCAGATGTTACTTGGTAAAATGGCACCCCATTTAGATGAAAAAACGGGCCGTTTCCATCCAATATTAAAGCGCAGTTTTAGGCATACTTTCGCCATAGATAAAGTGGCGGAACCTGCCAGCAGTGAGCACTTAATTGCTTGTTATCAAAAGCATCAGCAAGAAGTATTCGCTTACTTTAATGGGCGGGAAGACTTTATTTCAATCGATGTTAGCCATGCAGGAAGCTTAAGTCAGTTACTGCAATTTTTGGGAATGGAAGCAAACGCGGAGAATAGCGATGTCGCATTAGGTTTAAGCGAGCCGCTGAGTTTCCCTAAACTTAACGTGGGCCGCAACGTGGCAAGTTGGGGTGAATATAAACACCCCAACAAGGTCAACACCAATAGCGCAGGCCCACAAAGCCGTAAGTTTTTCGACTACACGCTTTAACAATGCATTGGATCAGTACACAAATACCAATACACAGATATCCAAGCGCTGAATTAGAAATTAGCTTTAAGCACAGTCTCTTGGTCGAGCAAGCTTTGGTACAAGGTAAACTGGTTGGCGGCGCGGTCTAAATTATGGCCTTCACGGTGGATATGGAAATACACATCACCGTTAAGATAATCCGTTAAAAAACGCACGCCTATCATCAAACAGATCACCCGCGCACCGAGCCATAGACTGCGTTTTTCATCTTCCGTTAAGACGTCACCCAACTCGCTCAAGTAGCCACGGCAAATCGCGGCGAAGATATCTTGGCGCACTTGGACTTTATCCAAGGCCGTAGAGTCTTCCTCCTCTGGCGAGCAGAAAGTGCGTACCATGTCGCCGAAGTCATACATAAGATGACCTTTCATACAGGTATCTAAATCGATAATCGCCATGCTGGACATGTCGCGTTTATCAAAAAGCATGTTATTGATTTTAGTGTCGTTATGACAAATTCGTAGCGGCAGCTTTGGCGATATTTCTGCAAGTTCATCAAGCAACGCCTGCTGAGATAACGCGTAATCGACCCAATGACGGCAGAGCGCTAAACGATGTTGACTATCGAGTTCAGCGGCCTGCTTTAGTAAGGCCATGCGTCCCGGTAAATGGTGAAATTGAGGGATCACATCTTCAAGCTCTGTCGCATCAAAATCACTCAAGGCTGAGGCAAAATGCCCAAAGGCCTTAGCCGCCATTTCAGCTTCTTGTTCCGACTTAACCACTTCAATACTAAGACTATGGGGCAAGTAACTGATCGCGCGCCAAAATCCTTGCTCGCCTAAATCGATAGCCAGCTCACCCTCTTGGGTTAAACATGGGCTAACGACTTTAAGGCCGTATTGTTGCTGCAATGACTTAGCGCATAAATGATGGCTAATTTTATCGGCATTGCAGACCAAAGCGTTGGGTGTTTTAAATACCTCAGTGTTAATTCGCTGCAATACCAATTCGCCCGCAGGCCAACGCACTAAAAGGGTGTCATTGATGTGGCCATTACCGAGGGCAGAAATTTTCGCCTCGGCAGATTCAATACCAAAATGAGGCAACACTGACTGCCTGATGAGTTTAATCACTCAATAACTCCGTTAATTTTTGTTTTACCCAGACAGTGTCCTGCGGATAAGTCACGCCAAGCCATGGCTCACAGGCAACATCGACATACACAGGCAAACCTTGCTCAATTCCCGCTTGTACTATGGCGGGTAAATAGCATTCAGACTTAGGTTGTTGCCCCTGTTGCCCGATAAATTCGGTTAATTCACGTTTAATAACATCAAATATGTTTGGGGAGAAGCCCCAGCATGTCATAGAGACCAAGGAGTGCGCCGGCAAATTAGCATGACCCTGCGGGCCATCACCCATTAAGTGGCCAGCTTGCTCGGCGATATTGAGCCATTCGGCGACCGATTTAAGCTGACCATTTTCAACCTGACACAAACCACGATTAACGCCACCGTGTTCCGACAACGTGAGTTCTATGGGATAGGCCACCATCATCCACTCAGTTGGCCTAGTGCTTAAGCCTTTGGCTAAGGAAGCAAAAGCGCTATCACCATAAAAATCATCGGCATTGATAACGGCCATTGGCCCTTTAACGAGATGGCGCGCACTCCAGAGTGCATGGGCCGTGCCCCAAGGTTTAAGCCTGTGGCTAAGATCCGCCAACTGCGCCGCTTCGGGTAAATCCGTTAAGACTTGATAGCAAAAATGATATTCAAAATCGGCTGGCAAAAATCGTGTCAGGATCTCAGTTAATTCACTTTCTAATTCTGGGCGGATCACCAGCACAGCACGCTGAAAACCACTGCGAATGGCCGACATGATTGATAGCACCAACATGGGTTCACCCGCGGGGCCGAGTGCCGCCAATTGCTTATCGCCGCCGAAACGACTACCTAGCCCCGCAGCCATAATGACTAAGGTCAATTCTGTATTCATGCTGGATTGATATATTCAGTTCAAATTTAAAGGTGTTTCCCCAAACCGCAGCGACCTAAACAACCTAAAGTACGGTTTGAGAAAAAGAGGAGCAAAAGTGTAATCTACCCCTCTAATTGTGACTAGCATTTAAGCAGAATTTTTATCGACTTAGCTGCAGACTTTTTTAACGAGCAATATAATCGCCAAAGGTGCGATTTTGTTCCAATATCGCTTGGCTGCCCTTAAGACTGAACTTATAACCACACAGGCTAATATTACCTCGACGGGCGAGATCAATAATGATGGCCTGAGTATCGAGTGGTGAGAATCGCGCCTCTGAAGCGGAATCCGCTTTCAGATCCACAGTCACAGGGCGATAGTCAGTGCCATTGTTAAAGGATAAGACGCTGCAAGTTTTATCTCCCTTTGCCGTCGCTAAGGACCACAGATTTTGTGCTTTACCTTTCTCACCGAGCCAACGCATGATCAAGATGTCATCCTCCAGCGCCACAGAAAAACCGTCCGGTAACGCGAGCGTCACCCGCTCACCCGCATAGGGCGCAATCGCGTTAACCGTGACAACTTCTGCACCATCACCTGTCTCAGAGTCGCCATTTGGCCAAAGGCCCCACACCAAGGCAATCAAGAGCACCACGCCACAGCCAATTCCTGCTGGGCGCCAATAACGGCGTTCCACTTTCGGCAGTTTAATCTTAGGCAACACCAAGAAACGCTTTAGTGGCGCCAAAAACTCAAATAAACCGCGAAATAGCTCAGTCATCGAACCAGAATCTTTTGCTTCGGCGCGGCGCTGACGCACTTCTTCGGCATGATCTCTATCGTTAAAGCTGTCAGGCTCGTCATCTTCTTCGGCGGTAAAACGCCAACCGGGTTCAGTACTACGCTCGGCAGGATCTAATTGCGCCGCAGTAAAGTCGACATGTTTCAAATTAACATTGTCCACATCGACATCGACCAACTCAATGTGGGTCTGTTCAACGCGGCTAGTATTAGCAGGACGGAAATCTGCATGGCTGTCTGGTATCACAAAATCGGCAGGATTCTGCGTCATTCGAGTTAACGCATCAAAGCGCAGCTCATCTTGACGCAACGCCTCTCGCTCTGCCTCCGCCGCGCTAACACTCGGCTCAACCCTCGCCGATGTTAAAACAGATTCAACATGGTTCGATAAATCGACCTCTGGCTCAGACACAGTCTCAGCGCTAATGGTTTGGGCATGAAGCTGCTCAACATGCGGCTCATGCCTTTCAGCTTGAGGTTGTGCTTGAATATGAGAGGTAGATTTTGCCGATTGTCTTACGGCAACGTCTTGATCAACAATAGGTTTAGGGTCAATGATGTTAGGATCTATGGCAGTTTTAGATGCCATGGCTTTAGGGTCTATAGTTTTAGGATCTACGATTTTAGGATCTATGGTTTTAGGTGCGATGGTTTTAGGAACGATAGTCGGTTCCACACGGCGCCTAGGCATGGCCTGTGATGTTGGTGCATCCAGCTCAGGACCGAAATAACCGTAGCGATAATCCACTATCGTTGGTGCAGGAAAGCGCCAGCCCCAAAATGTCAGTCCCGCGGCTAACACTAAACTCAATCCAATTAAGGCAATATGCACACCGGCCGCTAACAGGCCGATAAAAATTATTAACGGCAATAGAAATACGCCAATCAAGCCTTTTGACTTATCGGCATCGGCCAAACGACGCAAACTGGTGAGCCCTAATAAAGGTAGACCCAACAATGCCAGCAAATACATCAGAAAATTAGCCCCAAAAGCAGCGGCTGCAAATGCAATACAGACGTAAACGCCAACACTGATTGCGACAAAACGGGGACGAGAATCACGCCCGTGAAGGCAGAAAAGAGATTTTAACAGCACGACCCTTCCTTTATTGTTGTAAAAACGAGATACAAAAAGACACTCATTGCCTTATTCGCACGAGCGTAACCAATTTACCCGCAATTGTCAGTGCCTACGACCCAAGTCGGATAAAAATGCACATAATATCGAAGTAAATCTAAAATAGGCTTAAATTGCCAGCCAACAAGCCCTAGTATTTCTATGGTCAAAATCGGTATAATACTCGGCTTTCTGGGCCCTTCTTGCGTTAACCCATTGGATATTTAGCTCATGACCGCACGCGGAAATTTATTTATTGTGTCGGCGCCAAGTGGCGCAGGTAAATCCTCGTTGATTTCAGCCTTGCTTAAAGACAAGCCAGCCGACATGCAGGTTTCGGTATCTCATACCACCCGCGCACCACGCCCAGGTGAAGTTGATGGTCAACACTATCACTTCGTTAATGTTGAGCAATTCAAAGCCTTAATTGCTGAAAATGCCTTTTTTGAATGGGCAGAAGTGTTTGGCAATTATTATGGTACCTCGCGCCATGTGATCGAGCATACGCTCACCCAAGGTATCGATGTTTTCCTCGATATCGACTGGCAAGGTGCCGAACAAGTTAAAGCCGTGATGCCAGAAGCCGTTGGTGTGTTTATTCTACCACCCTCTAAAGCCGAGCTAGAACGCCGCCTCACTGGTCGCGGACAAGACAGTAGCGATGTTATCGCCAGCCGTATGGCACAAGCCGTATCGGAAATGTCCCACTATAAAGAATATGATTTTATTATCGTCAACGACGATTTTGACACTGCCTTAGCCGATTTGCGTGCCATCATTCGCAGTCAGCGCTTAACAGGTGCTAGTCAGATCCACGCGCAAAATGATATGCTTCACGATCTGTTGGCAGGATAGCTGTCATAGTGTACAATTTTGCGTCATTTTTTCCCTAGATAAACTGGAGTTTCAACACATGGCTCGCGTAACTGTAGAAGACGCCGTAGAACAAATCGGCAACCGTTTTGATATGATCTTGGTTGCGGCGCGTCGTGCTCGCCAAATCGCCGTGCAGGGTAAAGACCCTATGGTTGAAGAGATGAACGACAAACCCACGGTTATCGCCCTGCGTGAAATCGAACTAGGTTTAGTTAATGCTCACACCTTAGATGCCGATGAGCGTCAAACGGTACGTGAACGTGAAGCCGCTGAAATTGCAGCGGTTGCAGCCATTGCTGAAGGTCGTTCATTATAGTTTTTGAGTAAAAACCTATTTAGGTAAAAGGAGAGCTGCCACTTGTATCTGTTTGAAGGTCTAAAGGAGTCTGCTTCCGGTTACTTAGAACCTGAACAGGTAGAATTGCTCAAGCAGGCGTACCAGATTGCGCGCGATGCCCACGAAGGGCAAATGCGCACGAGTGGCGAACCTTATATTACTCATCCGGTTGCGGTTGCCCGCATCCTTGCTGACATGCGTCTTGATCATGAGACGCTGATGGCAGCACTGCTCCACGACACCATCGAAGATACCCATGTCACCAAAGACGATTTAGCCGAACTATTCGGTGTCGCGGTGGCCGAACTCGTCGAAGGCGTGTCAAAACTCGATAAGCTTAAATTTCGCGACAAGAAAGAAGCTCAGGCTGAAAACTTCCGTAAAATGATGATGGCGATGACGCAGGATATCCGCGTTATCCTCATCAAGCTTGCCGATAGAACCCACAACATGCGTACCTTAGGTGCACTGCGTCCCGACAAACGTCGCCGTATCGCCCGCGAAACCTTAGAAATCTACGCACCTATCGCTAACCGTCTTGGTATACATAACATCAAGACAGAGTTAGAAGACTTAGGTTTCCAAGCTTATTATCCAATGCGATATCGGGTGCTTAAAGAAGTCGTTAAAGCCGCCCGTGGCAATCGCAAAGAATTGATCCAAGGCATCGAAGCCGCTGTGTATACGCGCTTAAACGATGCAGGTATTCCAGGGAAAGTTAAAGGTCGCGAGAAAAACCTCTACTCCATCTATAACAAGATGCAGAGTAAAGAGCTGCAATTCCAAGAAGTCATGGATATTTACGCCTTTAGGGTGATAGTCGATTCCATCGACACTTGTTATCGCGTACTCGGCGCCATGCACGGACTGTACAAACCTCGTCCCGGTCGTTTCAAAGATTATATCGCCATCCCTAAAGCCAACGGTTATCAGTCACTCCATACCTCTTTATTTGGTCCACACGGCGTGCCCGTTGAGATCCAAATTCGTACCGAAGATATGGATCAGATGGCCGACAAAGGGGTTGCCGCACACTGGGCCTACAAAGGCGGTGCGCAAACAGGCCAAGGCACGACGACTCAAGTGCGTGCCCGTAAGTGGATGCAAAGCTTGTTGGAGCTACAACAAAGCGCTAGCACCTCATTCGAATTCGTTGAAAACGTGAAGACTGAACTCTTCCCTGAAGAGATTTATGTGTTCACCCCTGAAGGTCGCATTCTGGAATTACCCGTGAATGCCACCGCGGTAGACTTTGCCTACGAAGTGCATACGGACGTAGGTAATACTTGCGTCGGCGCCCGTGTTAATCGCCAAGCGTATCCGCTTAGCCAGCCGTTAATTTCAGGCCAAACCGTTGAAATCATTACCGCTAAAGGCGCCCGTCCTAATGCCGCTTGGCTGAACTTTGTGGTAACCGGTAAAGCTCGCGCTAAAATCCGCCAAGTGCTGAAAAGCCTTAAAGGTGATGATGCGATTGCACTCGGTCGCCGCCTGCTCAACCATGCGCTAGGCAAAACTAAACTCGACAGCATTGCGCCTGAGCAGATTGAAAAAGTGATCCGCGATACTAAACATACGACGCTCGATTCGCTGCTCGCCGATATCGGTCTTGGCAATGCCATGAGTATTGTTATCGCCCAGCGTTTGATTGGCGATAATCTTGAGAATCAAGAAAGCCGCGACGGCCACATGATGCCAATTCGTGGCGCCGAAGGCATGCTCGTTACCTTCGCGAACTGTTGCCGCCCTATCCCAGGTGATGCCGTGATTGCCCACGTGAGCCAAGGTAAGGGCTTAGTGGTACACATGGAAAACTGCGCCAATATTCGTGGTTATCAAGGCGAGCCAGACAAGTATATTCCCGTACAATGGGATAATGTTGAAGGCGTTGATTACCAAGCCAATCTGCGGGTCGAAATCGTTAACCACCAAGGTGCACTGGCGAAGATCACCTCGATCATTGCCGCCGAAGGTTCAAACATTCACAACCTCAGCACTGAAGAACGTGATGGTCGCGTGTATTTGATCAACCTGCGGATTTCGGTGAAAGATAGGATCCATTTAGCCAACGTGATGCGCCGAATTAGGGTACTGCCCGAAGTACTGCGCACATCCCGTAATCGTTAATTAACTCAACACTAGAGAGAGCGTCATGGCAGAAAAAATCATCATAGCGACCGAAAACGCCCCAGCGGCAATAGGCACGTATTCACAAGCGGTTAAAGTCGGCAGCACAGTGTATTTATCTGGCCAGATCCCGCTCGTGCCAAGCACAATGCAAATTGTCAGCGATGATTTTGAAGCGCAAGTCGTGCAAGTATTTGAAAACCTGACGGCAGTTTGTACTGCTGCGGGTGGTTCAATCAACGATATCGTTAAGCTCAACATCTTCCTGATTGATTTAAGCCACTTCGCTAAAGTGAATGAAATCATGAGCCGTTACTTCAGCCAGCCATACCCAGCCCGTGCTGCTATCGGCGTGAAGCAATTGCCGAAGGATTCTCAAGTTGAAATGGACGGCGTGATGGAGCTGTAAGCGCTAGCATTTCACCTTCTATAAACGAAAAGGCGCTACGGCGCCTTTTTGTTGCCAACACAATCCAACCCCCCGCTCGCCACTCTCTTCATCTTGCTTTCACACTCAACTTGTAGGCTTTGCGCTCCATTCTCATATTTTACAATCTTGTAAACTATTTGCGCGAGCTCACAAAACTCGCCATACTGGGTACAGCCAAAAGAACAATAAATAACAGGGAATTGCCAATGGATACAGCGATTAAGACGCCAATTGAAATGCTGGCGCACTGGGCTAATACTCAGGGGGACCAAGTCTATTTACGCCAACCGATCAAGGGTCAATTCCTTGATTTTACTTGGGCTGAAGTTCAAGAAAAAGTTCAACAACTTGCCGGAGCCTTACATCACTTAGGCTTAGAGCGTGGTGATAAAATTGCCGTTCTCTCTAAAAACTGTGCCGAATGGTTTATCACCGACCTCGCGTTGATGCACGGCGGCTATGTCAGCGTACCTATTTACCCTACCGCCAACACAGATACTATTCGCTATGTGCTGCAACACAGTGGCGCAAAAGCCATTTTTCTCGGCAAGCTTGACCATTGGGCTGACCAAGAAGCCGGTGTCGGCGGCGAGCTACTACGCCTTGCCATGCCCTATGATACGATGCCAGCACAATATCAATGGGAACAATTACTTAAGCTAGGCTACCCCTTAATTAATGCCCCGCTGCCGACTCCAGATCAAGTGATGACACTCATCTATACCTCTGGCTCGACTGGCCAACCTAAGGGCGCGATTCAAACCTTCGCCAGCTATGGCTGGACTTGCCAAGCGGTCGTCCGTGACCTGCGCACCGATGGCGACGATAGACTTTTATCCTATTTACCCTTAGCCCACATCACAGAGCGCGTTGCGATTGAAGGCTCATCCTTCTACTCAGGTAGTGTGGTGGCTTTCGTTGAAAGTCTCGACTCCTTCGTTGTCGATGTTCAACGGGCAAAACCAACGGTATTCTTCTCGGTACCACGGTTATGGAGCCTGTTTCAGAAAAACATTATCGACAAAATTGGGGTCAGTAAACTTAATCTATTGCTGAAAATCCCACTGCTTAGCAGCTTTGTGAAATACAAAATCCATAAGGGTTTAGGCTTGAACCATTGTCGTCTACTCGGCTCTGGCTCGGCGCCTATTCCGCCATCACTGATCCACTGGTATCACAGTATTGGTCTTAATATCTGCGAAGCTTGGGGTATGACAGAAAACTGTGCCTATTCGATCATCAACTATCCTTTTGATGCGCGTAAAATTGGTACTGTTGGCCGCCCAGTTGAGGATTGCCAGATCCGCCAAGGCGAGGATGGTGAGCTACTGCTCAAGAGTCCGGGATTAATGACAGCTTATTATCTGCAGCCTGAAGCTACTGCAGCAGCCTTCGACGCCGATGGTTTCTTCCACACAGGCGATCTGTGCTCAATTGATGCCGATGGTTGTGTCACTATTACTGGCCGAGTGAAAGACAACTTTAAAACCGCCAAGGGCAAATATGTAGCACCCGTGCCTATCGAACGTAAATTGGCGCAGGATCCCCATGTTGAACTGATTTGTGTGATTGGCTCTGGTCTGCCACATCCCGTCGCACTAGTGCAGTTATCCGAAGGGGCCAATCTACAAGCCCGTGAAGAAGTCCGCACCTCACTCAAAGCGACACTCGATAGCGTTAATCCGCACTTAGAGTCACACGAACATGTCGATGCGATTGTCGTGGTCAGTGATCCTTGGACGATTGAGAATGATGCGCTCACGCCTACCCTCAAAATCAAACGCCATGTGCTTGAAAAAGCCTTTAGCGAACGAGTTGACGGCATTCGTGGCGCCCAAGTCCGCTGGGAAGATGAATTAACTCAAAAATAACTAGGCCAAACAATCTGTTGGCGAGTATGGTCATCAGCTAAAACTAAGCACGCCTAGGGTGTGCTTTTTTATGACATATTCTGTCAAAATCCGATAAAACCACGTATCATGTACGCCAGTCGGCCAAGGGGCAATTCCCTTGTACTTTTCCATTCAATATTAGGTTTAACAGAGTCTAACGATGCTAATTACACTATCGATTATTGGCGGTTTTATTATTTTAACCTTAGGCGCTGAAGCCCTAGTTCGTGGCGCGAGTTCAATCGCTCTACGTTTAGGTATTACGCCACTTATCATAGGCTTAACTATTGTAGCCTTTGGTACTAGCGCACCAGAACTGGCTGTGAGTGTAAAGTCTGCTCTAGCAGGAAACAGCGGTATCGCCTTAGGTAACGTTATTGGCTCTAACATTGCTAACATAGGTTTGATTTTAGCCATCACCGCACTTATCCGCCCTATTCAAGTGCAATCTCAAGTCGTAAAGCGTGATATCCCTTTGATGATATTGGCTTCTATGTTGTTCTGGGCACTCTTGTTAGATGGCGAGCTCAGCCTAATTGACGGTGTGATATTGCTGTCACTACTGTTCGGTTATTTAGCCTTTAGTTACATCAGCTCGAAAAATGGTAATGAAGAGGAAGAGATTGAAGCAGGTCCAAATAATCCGCTACTTTCAGCCCTATTTATCTTAGTCGGTATTGGTATGTTAGTCGGTGGCGGTATTTTGTTTGTCAACGGCGCAGTAGATTTAGCCAAGACCTTCGGTATCAGTGAAGTCATTATCGGCTTAACGATCGTGGCGATTGGTACCAGTATGCCAGAGTTAGTAACTTCTGTTCTCGCGGCACTGAAAGGTCAGAGTGACATAGCCATAGGTAACGTTGTCGGTTCTAACATATTCAATATTTTGGGTATTTTAGGTATTACTGCAATAGTACAGCCAGTATCATCACTTGGCTTCCAACCCTTTGATTTCATCGTGATGTTGGCATTTGCCATCATGATTTTACCTTTCGCTTGGACAGGATTTCGTATTGGCCGCCGCGAAGGTTCAGTATTACTACTGTGCTACTTAGGTTACTTGGGCTACCTAATAAACCAAGCGAGCACTCAAGCTGTGGTATAACACTTAGCTGCTCATTTACGATAAAAAAACACCGGAGCCTCTCCGGTGTTTTGCTCTCTAGGTATTGCAGTCCTTTATTCATCACGCACCTTCTTTAAAGCACACCTCATAAAAAATATAAGCACACAACTCAACTGATGACATTTGTCATGCCAAAGCCATGACCTTTGTGTCTGCACTTCTTCTATCGAATTTCTGATAATGAGCCCGTACCCAAACATTGGGAAACTCACTCAATAAGGAAATACCATGAAAACATTACTCCTCGCCTCCAGCTTTTTGCTTATCAGTACTCACTCGTTTGCAGCAACACCATCAAACACTAACATCACCAATGTAGACGCGGCCTCGAATGCGATGAATCTAACGCAATTACAACAACTGAGCGGTAGCACTCAAGATTATGATAAAGCCTATGCGAACTATCGCTTAGCCATCAGTGCCAATGTAATGGGGCAGAAAACGCTCGCTAGCAGCGCACTGACTACAGCGCAAACCACATTAGAAGCACTCGAAACCAGCCAAGCGAATGCAGAATCCCTCGCGCTGTTATCGTCGGTTTATGGCATGCAAATCGCCTTAGACAATAGCAAAGGTGCAACGCTCAGTATGAAATCCGCCAAGGCGATTACCAGTGCCGAACAATTAGAACCACAAAATCCACGGGTAGCACTTGTTAAAGCCATCGCAGCCTATAACACGCCAGCCATATTTGGCGGCAGCATGCAAAATGCTAAGACCTTAGCCACTACGGCCATAGAAAGATTCGCCCAGCCTTGCGACAACATTTGCTGGGGTGAAGCCGAAGCCTACACGTGGCGCGGGCTCGCTAAACAGGAATTAGGCGATAGCCAAGGCGCGATTGAAGATTGGCAACAAGCGACCAAAGTACAAGCAGATTATGGTTGGGCAAAATTTTTGCTTCAACAAAATCAGCAATTAAGTGCAAAATAGACAAAGTTGTTAACGGGGATCTATGGCGCTGACGATAGCGCCAATCCCTAAAAAGAATAAATTAAAACAGATGCCATCGGTGGGCATTCAACAACCAACTCAGTGACACAGAGGCATCATGATAAGCACTCCCCTTCAGCTCGAACGAAAACTTGCTTGGGTGTATTTGATAAACTTAGTGTTTTATCTGATCCCACTTGCCATAAATCCCTATCCAAGCTGGAAAATCGCCCTCAGTTTTGCCGTGTTAATCCCTTTTATTGCCAGTTATTTTTGGACCTATAAGTGCAATAGCCGTAGCGCCTATCTGCCCATTCTCATTATGGTGGCAATAGCAATAGCGATCACACCAATCAACCCAGGCTCTATCTCGCTATTTACCTTTGCCGCCTTCTTCATTGGCTTTTTTTATCCTCTCCGGACCTGTCTGTTGGCTATTGCAGCCCTCATCAGCCTGCTGTTTGCCCTCAATGAGATTTACCACTTTAACAGTTACTACTTTCCGCTTTACGGCTCGGGATTAGTGCTCGGCGTGGGCATGTTTGGTGTCGCCGAACGCAGACGTTATCGGCATAAATTGAAAGAACAGCAAAGTGCCCAAGAAATTGCCACCTTGGCCACTATGCTTGAGCGTGAACGTATCGCGCGGGATCTACACGACATTATGGGGCATAGCCTATCTTCCATCGCCCTTAAGGCTGAGCTAGCCGAAAAACTTATCGCAAAACAAGAATATGAACTCGCATCAACCCAACTGATTGAGCTAGGACAAATTGCGAGGGAAAGTTTAAGCCAGATCCGCCACACAGTGTCAGACTACAAACACAAGGGCCTAGAGAGTTGCGTGACGCAGCTTTGTAAATCCTTAAGGGATAAAGGCTTAAGTGTCGAGCTCAGTGGTGAGCTACCCAAGCTAGGTGCAAGCACAGAAAGCCAACTGAGTTTGATCCTCACCGAACTCATTAATAATATTCTTCGCCATAGCGGTGCAAGTGAATGCTCTATCCACTTTTCTAAGCAATCAGACCGCCTGCTGCTCGAAGTCAAAGACAATGCCGCGGCCAAACCTTTTATAGAAGGTAATGGCCTCACTGGTATACGCGAGCGTCTCGACAGTT
Organism: Shewanella sp. SM29; assembly: GCF_025654245.1. Lineage (NCBI taxonomy): Bacteria > Pseudomonadati > Pseudomonadota > Gammaproteobacteria > Alteromonadales > Shewanellaceae > Shewanella > Shewanella sp. SM29. The sequence goes on along the minus strand of NZ_JAKKRN010000017.1, from coordinate 44,069 downwards.
TAGGCGGCAGCTTGAGCTATAATCTCGAACAGGGATATAGATTTACCGTCAGTTTACCTTTGCAGGGAGCAACACATTAATGAAGATTTTATTGGCGGAAGATCAAGCTATGGTGCGAGGAGCACTCGCCGCACTCCTTACGCTTGCAGGGGGTTTTAGTATCACCCAAGCGAGTGACGGCGACGAAGCTCTAAGCTTACTCAAACAGCAAAGCTTTGATCTCTTGCTAACGGATATCGAAATGCCCGGCCGCACAGGCTTAGAGCTGGCTACATGGTTAAAGGAGCAACATAGCCAAACCAAGATAGTGGTCATTACCACCTTCGGCCGTGCAGGCTATATAAAACGTGCCATCGAAGCGGGTGTGGGCGGCTTTTTGCTTAAAGATGCGCCCTCGGAAACCTTAGTCAACGCGATTCAACAAGTGATGGCGGGAAAACGAGTGATCGATCCTGAACTTGCCATGATGGCGATTGGCGATGTCGACCCGCTCAACGACAAAGAACGCCGCGCTCTTCGCCTCGCTAGCGAAGGCAAATCCACCTCCGACATCGCCGAAACTCTTTTTATCGCCGAAGGGACTGTTCGCAACTACCTCTCAGAAGCCATAGCCAAGCTCAATGCCAGTAATCGAATCGATGCAGCCCGCATTGCCAAGCAAAAAGGCTGGTTGTAATAACACTCACAGTTAACCACGCTTTCAGCCTAACGATATCTTATCAACAATTTTGTGGTCTTAAGGCCACAGAAGGATATTAGCTATGCTTCCAAACAAAATTTGATAACACCCTAATTCCCCTTGAGATTGCCTTACGCTTATTCTCTGTTAATATATGTATAAATTCACAGTGATTGAGTGCTAACGACTTGCAGCAATTGGATCTTGTTCCGATCACCGACCTCAAAGGCGTCGCCAAAAAGGTCGCGGAGAAACTCGCAAAGCTCGGCATCACAACAGTACAAGATCTGCTGTTTCACTTACCCCTGCGCTACGAAGATAGAACCCAAATCTATCCCATTGCCGCCCTCAGCCTAGGCGGTTATGGCACTATAGAAGCTGAAATCCAATCGACACAAATCATCCAAGGCCGCAAGCGCATGCTGGTCTGCAATGTGCGCGACGATACGGGCAGCTTAAGTCTGCGCTTCTTTAACTTTTCCGTTGCTCAGCGTAATGCCATGCAAAATGGTTTGATGATCCGCGCCTATGGTGAAGTGCGCCGTGGTAGTCATCAAGCTGAGATAGTGCATCCAGAATATAAAGTCGTCTATCCCGGTGAAGATGTTCATCTGAGTGATACCCTAACGCCGATTTATCCCACGACTGAGGGCTTAAAACAGGCGAGTTGGCTAAAGCTGACCGAGCAAGCCTTGGTATTGCTAGAAGAGGGTGGCTTAACTGAACTTCTGCCACCACAATTGCAACCTAATAACATCAGCCTTAAACAAGCGCTACAGACGCTACATCGCCCTCCTGCGGGGATCTCTCAGTTCGATTTAGAGCTAGGTCAACACCCAGCCCAGCAACGACTCGTGCAGGAAGAATTACTCGCCCACAATCTCAGCATGTTACGCCTAAGGCAGCGCAGTAATTTAGATGCCGCTGTCACCATGCAGGCCACGGGGCAGTTGCTCAATCCCTTCCTCGCGGCTTTGCCCTTTAAGCCGACTGGCGCCCAGCAAAGAGTCGTGGCTGATATAGGCAAAGATTTAGAAAAACCGCACCCTATGATGCGCTTAGTGCAAGGGGATGTTGGCTCTGGCAAAACCTTAGTCGCGGCGATGGCGGCATTACAAGCGATTGAAAACGGTTATCAAGTTGCCATGATGGCACCGACCGAGTTATTGGCCGAGCAACATGCAACTAACTTTGCCGCTTGGTTTGAGCCACTCGGACTTAAGGTAGGTTGGCTGGCGGGAAAACTTAAAGGCAAGGCCAGAACCCAATCCCTTGCGGATATTGAATCTGGCGCAGCCCAGATGGTGATTGGCACCCATGCCATCTTCCAGCAGCATGTAGTCTTTAGCAAACTCGCGTTAATTATTATCGATGAGCAACACAGATTCGGCGTACACCAACGCTTAGGCCTGCGGGAAAAGGGCGTGAACCAAGGTTTCCACCCGCATCAATTGATCATGACAGCCACACCTATTCCCCGCACGCTGGCGATGACGGCCTATGCAGATCTCGACACGTCCATTATCGATGAACTGCCGCCGGGGCGAACTCCAGTGACCACTGTGGCGATTGCAGATTTACGCCGTAACGAAGTGCTTGAACGGGTCCACAACGCTGTCATCAGCGACCAACGTCAGGCCTATTGGGTATGTACTCTGATTGAAGAATCCGAAGTGCTCGAATGCCAAGCCGCCGAAGACACAGCCGAAGAACTGCGCCTCGCCCTGCCCGAGCTCAATATTGGCCTAGTTCATGGCAGATTGAAGAGCGCCGAGAAACAGCAAATCATGGCCGACTTTAAGGCAGGCATTATTCATCTACTGGTAGCGACAACCGTGATTGAAGTGGGCGTCGACGTGCCTAATGCCAGCCTGATGATCATTGAAAACCCTGAACGTTTAGGTCTAGCACAACTACATCAACTGCGCGGACGAGTCGGTCGAGGCGCCATCGCAAGCCATTGTGTGTTACTCTACAAGGCGCCGTTGAGCCATACCGCCACCCAAAGACTGAGTGTACTCAGACAAAGCAATGATGGTTTCATCATAGCGCAGAAAGATTTAGAAATTCGTGGCCCAGGTGAAGTGCTTGGCACTAAGCAGACGGGACTGGCTGAGCTCAAAATTGCCGATCTGGTGCGCGATCAAGCTTTGATCCCACACATTCAGAAATTAGCGAGCCATGTAATGGCGCAAGCCCCCGAAAAGGTCGATGCAATTATTTTACGTTGGCTCGGGCACAGACAGCACTATGTGCAGGCTTAGGCCGCAAATATTAAAGGGTAAAGAACGAGGCGTAACATCTGCCTTTACTCGAAATAAATTGTTTATGTTCAGCTAAGCGCTATAGACAAGCGCATGGAAACTTGCAAAATGAACCTGCGGCCTTCAAATAGCCCGCTCTTGCACTTTAATGTTAGCTGCATGTATTCACCAAGTTACCTTGACACTCAAGCGAAGGATGTAAAATGCAAGTTAATCAAGATGATAGAATAACACCTCAAGAGACTTCTTCTAGCAGCAATCGCTTTGCGCTTTTTGCGATAGTGCTCGTCGTGCTACTTTCTGCCGGAGGATATTATTACTACAGCGGTGATTCTGACTCACCTAAACTCATCCCTAACGCCCCTATTGTATTGCCTGAAACACCGCCATCTGAACCTATGACGCTCGAAAGTGCGCCAGAGCCTGAAACCACAGAGACGACGCCTGCCGTTACAGAAACGAACACCAATAGCACTGAAACCACTGCAGTGGCAGAGCCTGAAGTTGTCGTAGAACCTGTGCCTGTGCTGGCTGAAAGTGATGCATTTGTGCAACAAAAAGCTCTCGCCATGATCAATAACAATGTGCTGAGTTCTTCGTTAGTGCAGCAAGATCTCGTCCGCCAATTTGTGGTATTCGTGGATAACCTAGCTCAGGGTGAATTAACCCGTAAAGTTAGCCCACTTAAAGGACCAGAGAAGCTGTTCTCAGTCTCAGAAATCACCAACAAAGTGTATTTAAATCCTGAGGGTTTCCACAGATACGATGCCTATGTTGACTCGATTGCCAAAATGGACGAACAGAGCTTAATCACAACTTACAAGCAACTGACGCCGCTCCTAGAGGAAGCTTTTACCGAACTCGGCTACAGCAACGCCAAATTTAACGACAGAATGCTGCAAGCAATTAAAATGTTACTCGCAGCACCTATTATTGAAGATCCGATTGAGCTGAATTCAATTAGCGTTAACTATCAATTCGTTGACCCTAACTTAGAGGCACTACCCAGTGCACAAAAACTGTTGATCCGTATGGGTCCAGAAAATACTCGCAAGTTGAAAGTAGCGCTGCGTAAAATCGAGAATCAATTGTCGCAATAGGTTATCAAGCTCATGCCAAAAGGCGCTCAGTGCGCCTTTTTTCATTTTAACCTGTAAGTTAAAGCATCTGCGAAATCAGATAGCCACTGCGATATTTGTTACTCAATGTCGAATAAGCGCTGCAAATCACAGCACTTGATCCCATTCCGTTAACCCGCACAATGCAAATGGCTTCATAAAAAGAAAGGGCATAGTGTAGAATGACCACGCTGTAGAGGGCATTTCGAGCGTCATTCTTCTAACGCGTATACTCCTCACTATGGTATGGCAATCCATTAATGTTCTAACTTAGTTAGGGATAACTAAGACAGCTTAAATTTAGTGTCGAGGCAAAGTAGTGCAACTAACATTCAGCATTCTCTCTTGGGGCGCTTGGGCCCCCCAATATCAGTACCATCAAAGTTGGCAAACTTGGTGCGAGAGTTCGGCTGAGCTCAATCTCGATACGCCACCACAGTCGGATACCACCGCTCCCGCACTCAAACAAATTCCCGCCATGCAGCGCCGCCGTTTTAGTCGCTTGACTAAGATGATGTTAGAGGTGAGTTTTCAGTGCGAAATGCCTGCAAATTGTCGCTCTATTTTTGCCTCGCGCCATGGAGAGTTACAGCGCACCATTGGCCTGCTCGAAGACATTATCGCCAAACAGCCCTTATCGCCCTTAGGTTTTAGTCAGTCGGTGCACAACACCGCCAGCGGCATTTTTGGCATAGTGGCGGCCAATACCGCGCCTTCAACCTCAGTTGCGGCGGGCACAGAAACCCTGTCCCAAGCTATGGTCGAAGCCTTCGCCCAATTACATCAATCGCCAGAACCATTGTTATTAGTCTTCGGTGATGATCCAGTGCCACCTGTGTACGATGAGTTTACCCAAGAATTTGAATTACCTTTGGCCCTAGGCCTACAGCTCGCGCCCTTCGATACGCCCGCTTCGGCCAAGCTCACGGTGAGCCGCATTTCTAAGGCAACAGCTTTAAATCCGCTGACCTATGGTGCATTTATCCACGCCCTAGCAACGGCGCAAAATATTTCAGGCTGCTTATCCCAATGGCATTGGAGACTTGAGCATGTTTGATGCAGCCCACAGCCATGACGCCGCTAAGGGCCATGAAGATTCAATGCTCAATGCCGCTTATACCTTGCCGGAAACTCGCCGCGAAGGGCTGAATTATGTGCCACGTTGGCTAGGCGGTGTAAGTTGTTATATCGCCTTTGGCTTAGGCGGCTTATTAAGCTCCTTGACCATTCTGCCACTACTGCGTTTTTGGCCAGGCACACCAGAGGCGCGGATTATTCGGGTACAAAAGGCCGTGCATTTAATGTTCAAAGGCTTTGTCGCCATGCTCACTTGGGCAGGTGTGATTAAGGTCAGCAGCCACGATGCCCAAAAATTACATGATGCCAGAGGCGTTATCGTCATTGCCAACCACCCCAGTTTAGTCGATGTGGTGGTATTGATAAGTCTCATGCCCAATGCGGGCTGCATAGTCAAACAAGCTTTGTGGCGTAATCCATTTTTGCGTGGTGTGGTGTCCTGCGCGGGTTATATTCCCAATCGCGGCGCCGAACTCATGCTAGAGGATTGCCGCGAAGTGCTCGCAAGAGGCACCAATTTAATTATCTTCCCCGAGGGCACGCGTACGGTGGTCGGTGCGACCATTAACCACTTTGCCCGCGGCGCTGCCAATATAGCCTTAAGGGCCGAAGCGGATATTTTACCTGTGGTGCTACGTACCAATGTGCGTGGTTTGACAAAGGAGCAACCTTGGTATGAAATCCCAAGGCAAACCATGGGAATGGCCGTTGAAATCGGCACAATCGTTTCTTACCAGAAGTACCAAGCGGCTTTAGGTGAGCATGCAAAAATGGCCCGGCAGCTGACGCGGGATCTTGAACATTACTATAAACAACAACTCGAAAATAATTATGAACTTAAACAATGAAATAAAGCAGTTAATCATCGACTGTCTCGATCTAGAAGACGTCAGCATTGATGATATCCAAACCGATGCACCGCTATTTGGCGAAGGTTTAGGCTTAGATTCTATCGACGCCCTCGAGCTCGGCTTAGCCATCAAGAAAAAATTTGATGTCAAAATCGAAGCCAATTCGGATGCCACTAAGGCCCATTTCCACAGTGTTGCCAGCTTAGCTCGCTTTATCGAATCACAGCGTCCATAGGAGAGGAATATGCAAAATCGTGAACAAATCCTCGCTATGCTGACCACTATTTTAGTGGACGAATTCGAAATTGATGCCGAGGCGATTACGCCTGAGGCCAACCTGTATGAAGAGCTCGATCTCGACAGTATTGATGCAGTCGACTTAGTGATAAAACTGCAGCAACTGACAGGTAAAAAGATCCAACCCGATGAATTTAAATCAGTTCGCACAATCAACGATGTGATTAATGCTATCGAAGGTTTAGTTAAAACCTAATGCGAGCCTTGCTACAGGTCTTAACCGCCCTAACTTTGCTGGCCTACCCCGTTGCCGTGTATTTAGGGCTCAGTTACTTGCCTGCTGGCACCATAGCGCTCGTGCTGTGTTTATTGCTGATAATGCGGCTAATGCTACAAAAGCAAAGGGTTAAGACATTAGTTTTACCACTATTGGTGGGGATTGTGCTCACGGCAGGCAGTTATCTTGCCAAGCGCAGTGATTGGCTGCTGTATTACCCAGTAGTGATAAATCTCACTATGCTGGCGCTGTTCAGTTATTCACTGCACACTGGCCCTAGCATGATCGAACGTTTAGCCCGTTTGAAAGAACCCGATTTACCGGATGAAGCCACTGGGTATCTTAAAAAAGTCACGCTACTTTGGTGCGGCTTATTTATCTTCAATGGCACTATGGCGGCTTACACCGCTGGCTTTACTAGCTTAGCAACCTGGACCTTGTATAACGGTTTGATTGCATACGTACTCATGGGACTGCTCCTCGGTGGGGAATGGTTATATCGCAGCTTTTGGTTGAAGAAAACATGACACAGCTACTCAAAAACTGGTTAACCCAAGGGCCCTTTGCCCAACAACTGATCAGCTTTAATCACCACGACATAGTCACAGGTGCATTATTTACCAATCAGGTGGCGTATTTTTATGAGCAACTGCTGGCCGCGCCAGAGAAAAAATGGCTGCTCGCGAGTGATACCAGCGATCTGTTTGCTGTCGGTTTATGTGCGGCGCTGTTAGCAGGCAAGGAAATTATCTTACCAGCCAACACCCAAACGGGCACGCTGAGCGAATTAACCCACCAGTTTGAAGGCATATTGTCGGACAAGCCATTGTGTGAAAGTCAGGCCTTTATTCTACTGAGAAAAGAGCTGAGCCTACCGAGCAAGCCTTGGCCGGCGAGCGAGGCTATCGGCGAACTTGTGCTATTTACCTCCGGCAGCAGTGGCGAACCTAAGGCGATCCGTAAAACACTTCAGCAATTAGACGTTGAAGTCTCAGTGCTCGAACATACCTTTGCCGAACATTTACCCCATTGCAGTGTGGTTTCAACGGTTTCCCACCAGCATATCTATGGCCTGTTATTCAAGATTTTGTGGCCACTCGCCGCCAGTCGGCCATTTTTAAGCGAGCAGATTGAATACCCAGAAACCTTAAGCTATTACACCGCCTTACTGCCAAACCTGTGTTTGATCAGTAGCCCTGCCCAGTTATCGCGTTTACCTAAGGCCTTAGAGCACGAGCGGCAGCTGCGCTCACCCAGCTTAGTGTTTAGCTCCGGCGGGCCCTTAAGTTTTGCAGCGGCTCAGGGGATCAGCCAATGCTATGGCCATTTGCCCATCGAGATTTTTGGTAGCACAGAAACGGGCGGCATCGCCTATCGCCGTCAGCATGAGGCCGATGAACCTTGGCAAGTGTTTGACAGAATATCGATAGATCAAGATCCTAGCGACGGAGCCTTGCTGCTTAAATCACCTTATTTAGCCGACGATGAATGGTTGCGCTGCGAAGATAAAATCGAACCAACCGAAAATGGCCAGTTTAGGCTCAAGGGCCGACTCGATCGCATCGTTAAGATTGAAGAGAAACGCCTGTCACTGGCGCAAATGGAAACGCTGTTAGGCAGTCACGCCTATGTTGAGCAAGCCGCACTTGTCGTATTGCCGCAGTTTAAATCCCAACTGGGCGCGGTCGTGACCCTCTCCGCGCTTGGCCGCAGTGTGCATCAAGAGCAGGGAAAACTCAGTATCAACAATGCGTTAAAAGCACATTTACTGACGCAATTTGAGCGAGTCACCCTGCCACGCCGCTGGCGTTATCCCGATATTTTGCCGCTGAACACTCAGGGTAAGCGTGTCACTGCCCAGTTAGTCGAGTTATTTGATCATGATTAAATCGAGTTTACCGCCGATCCTGCATTCCAATATCGGCATGGATAACATTGAATTACGTCTGTTAGTGGCGGCCGACCTTGAATCTTTTAAGGGACATTTTCCCGAGCAAGCCGTGCTACCGGGCGTGACACAATTAGATTGGGCGGTGCGTTTAGGCTGCCAATATTTCGGCTATTGCGAAGCCGTAGCCAACTTAGAAGTGCTTAAGTTTCAGCAACTCATACTGCCGGGGCAAGAAGTCACCTTAAGCATTAGCAACAATGCGGCTAAGGGAAAACTCACCTTCGCCTATAGCGATGGTGAAAACCGCTACGCGTCAGGTCGTATCGCCTTCGATATCTCGCCAGTTAACAGCAGCGATGGGGCGAGCCAGTGCTAACACCTCCCAGCGACTTAGTTGAGTCGGCGCCCATCAAGCTCGCCTTAGTGATCCCCAATTACAATCACAGTGCCGCAATTGCCCAGACCTTGGCCGAACTCGCCCAATTTAATCTGCCCTGTTATTTGATTGATGATGGCAGCAATGACGAAACCCGTTATCTACTGCAATCCTTAGCCCAAACCTATCCTTGGGTGACTTTGCTGCTGCATCCTTACAACCGTGGTAAAGGCGCTGCTGTGATGACGGGCCTACGCCGAGCCTACCACGATGGCTTTAGTCATGCACTGCAGGTCGATGCCGATGGTCAACACAATCTGGCCGATATTCCAGCTATGGTAGCAAGGGCGCAGGCTAAACCCGATGCGCTGATTTCAGGCAAACCCGAGTACGATGAATCCGTGCCTAAGGGCAGGCTCTATGGCCGTTATATCACCCATTTTTGGGTGTGGGTCGAAACATTAAGCTTTGATATTAAAGATTCTATGTGTGGCTTTCGCGTTTATCCCCTCGCCGCCACCGAGCGATTACTGTGCCAGCAAGCATTAACGGAACGAATGGATTTTGATATTGAAATCCTCGTCAAACTCTACTGGCAAGGGGTGGAAATTTTATTCCAGCCGACTAAGGTGATTTATCCCGAAGGTGGTGTTAGTCACTTTCAAGGTGTGGCCGACAATGTGCGCATCACTAAACTGCATACCAAGTTATTTTTCGGCATGCTCAAACGCCTGCCTTGGCTATTGAAGCGTAAATCACAGCAACAAGCCGCGCAAAACTCCCATTGCTCGTCAGCAACACAATCGACTTCATCAACTTCAGCCACCCATTGGTCGGGCATGAAGGAGCGCGGCAGTTACTGGGGCATCAAACTGTTAGCCGAGAGCTATCGTATTGGCGGCCATTGGTTGTGCCGCGCCATCATGTATCCTGTGATTTGCTATTTCTTTCTCACGGGCAAAGTCACCCGCGAAGCCTCGTTAGATTTCCTGCGCCGCGTGCAAACGCTTGAGCCGCAACATCCTAAGCTCAATCAGCCCATAGGCTGGCGCGATAGCCTGAATCACTTTTTAGCCTTTGGCAATGCCGCTCTCGATAGAATCGATGCATGGTGCGATCGCATCCAATTGAGCCAAGTGGATTTCCCCGATCGCCAAGTGCTGGCCGACCAGCTCGAAAGCGGTAAAGGCGCGGTGTTATTGGTGTCGCACCTTGGCAATTTAGAACTCTGCCGCGCCATTTCCATCCACCAGCGCAAGGTCAAAGTAAACGTCATGGTGTTAACTAGCCATGCTGAAAATTTCAATAAGGTACTTAAGCAGTTAAACCCTGATAGCACGCTTAATCTTATTCAAGTGACCGAGCTTAACCCCGCGACGTCTATGCTGTTGCAGCAAAAAATAGAAGACGGTGAACTGGTGGTGATCGCGGGCGATAGAACCTCGCCGAATACCCAAGGTCGCGTCATGTACGCGCCGTTTATGGGGCAAGATGCAGCGTTTCCCCAAGGGCCGTTTATTTTGGCAGGCTTACTCGATTGCCCTGTGTTTTTAATGTTTTGCCTGCGGGAACAGGGCCGTTATCGGGTGCATTTAGAGCACTTCGCCGAAACACTTAAAGGCCCAAGGCCGGGCAGAATGGACAGATTACAGCAGGCGGTAAATCGCTACAGCGAACGTTTAGAATACTTTGCCAGACGCGAGCCTTTGCAATGGTTTAACTTCTTCGATTTTTGGCGTAAAGACAGCGAGTTAGGACGCGTATCAGCCAATTCAGTACAAGCCGATGCTGTAACAGCAGAGTCAACATCACCGCAGATCCCAGAGCAGGATCATAAGACAGACAGGACTAGTCATTCATGAGCCACACCCAAGCCGCCGACTCAAAGAATCAATCAGACTTAAAGACTGTTGAGTTCGGCCGTCAATTTCTTACCTTAGAACAAGTGGTTGCCGTCGCCAAGGGCGCACCAGTCAAGCTCTGTGACGATGCGGATTATCAAGAATACATTCAAAAAGGTGCGCGCTTTATCGATAGCCTGCTGCACGAAGAAGGCGTGGTTTATGGTGTAACAACTGGTTATGGCGACTCTTGCACAGTCAATGTGAGCTTAGATCTGGTCCACGAATTACCACTGCATTTAACCCGCTTCCACGGCTGCGGTTTAGGCGAGACCTTAAGCATAATGCAGGCCCGCGCTGTGATGGCTTGCCGTTTAAACTCCTTAGCTATTGGCAAATCTGGCGTGACCTATGAACTATTAAAGCGCATCGAAACTTTGCTCAATCTCAACATAGTCCCTGTAATCCCAGAAGAAGGTTCGGTCGGCGCCAGCGGTGACTTAACACCGCTGTCGTATTTAGCCGCCGTATTAGTCGGTGAGCGCGAAGTAATCTACCAAGGTGAACGCCAAGCGACTCAAGCTGTGTACACAAAGCTCAACATCACCCCGCATGTCCTGCGGCCAAAAGAAGGCTTAGCCCTGATGAACGGCACGGCTGTAATGACGGCCTTGGCCTGTTTAGCCTTCGATCGCGCCCAATATCTTGCCCGCTTAAGTAGCCGCATTACCGCTATGGCTTCGTTGACGCTGAAGGGCAACTCGAACCATTTTGATGAAATCTTATTTGCCGCTAAACCGCATCTGGGGCAAAACCAAATCGCCACTTGGATACGGGAAGATTTAAATCACCACGAACATCCGCGCAATTCGGACAGGCTGCAGGACAGATATTCCATCCGCTGCGCACCGCACATTATCGGCGTGTTGCAGGATGCGCTGCCGTTTATGCGTCAGTTTATCGAAACCGAAGTCAACAGCGCCAACGACAACCCGATTGTCGACGGCGAAGGCGAGCACATTCTCCACGGTGGCCATTTTTACGGCGGCCATATCGCCTTTGCGATGGATTCACTGAAAAATACTGTGGCTAACTTGGCCGATCTTATCGATCGCCAAATGGCACTGGTAATGGACCCTAAGTTTAATAATGGCTTACCCGCTAACTTATCCGGCTCAACCGGCCCACGCCGCGCAATTAATCATGGCTTTAAAGCGGTGCAAATTGGCGTATCAGCGTGGACAGCAGAAGCGCTCAAGCACACTATGCCCGCCAGCGTGTTCTCACGCTCGACCGAATGCCACAACCAAGACAAGGTGAGCATGGGCACTATTGCTGCCCGCGACTGTATGCGCGTGCTGCAATTGACCGAACAAGTCGCGGCGGCAGCTCTGCTCGCCATGACTCAAGGTATTGGTCTGCGTATCGCCCAAAATGAACTAGACGAAGCCTCGCTCACCCCTTCATTGGCGAAAACCCTCGCCCAAGTGCGCGGTGATTTTGAGACCTTAATCGAAGACCGACCGCTTGAAGCCGTGCTGCGCCAAACCATAGCTAAAATCCAAGCGGGTGAATGGGAAGTGTGCCGATGAAATCATTGCTCACTATCGATATGGAAATGCAAATCCCCTTCCACGATGTGGATTCCATGGGGATCACTTGGCATGGCAATTACCTGCGTTATTTCGAGGTTGCTCGCTGCAAACTGCTCGATGAGCTGGGCTATAACTACCGCCAAATGCAAGCATCTAACTATGCGTGGCCTATTATCGATTTGCAGATTAAATACGTCAAAGCCAGCACCTTCGAGCAAAAAATCACAGTGCGCGCCGAGTTAGTCGAGTGGGAAAACCGCTTAAAAATCAATTATCAAATTCGCGACGTTGAAACGGGTGCGCGCATCACTAAGGGTTATACCATTCAGGCAGCAGTCGACATGAGCACCCAAGAATTGTGTTTTGTCACCCCAGAGGTGTTCCGTGACAAAATCGCCACCCTGCTCGCTAAGGTGGAAGACTAATGAATTCAGTACTCGCCAAGAGCTCTGCGCTGACGAAGAATCCTGTGCTGGCGAAGTGTGCATTATTCCTCAGCCTTACTTGCGGTTTGGCTTGTGCTTTGATAACCCTGCCACTCAAAGCAGAAACCTTAGCTGAGCCCGGTGTTTATCAAACACTCTTTAGCCAAAGTGCGGATACCGCGCAGCTTGTGGCCTTAAGCCAAAAGCTTAACTTGGGCGAAACGGTGCGAGGCCAGTTTGTACAATCTCGGCAACTAAAGGTGCTCAAAAAGCCGTTAATCAGCCAAGGTCAGTTTATCTTCGATCAGACCCAAGGGCTGATTTGGCAGCAGATAAAGCCCTTCGAATCCCTGCTGATTTTAAAAGATAAGCAGCTTATTCAGCGCGATAGCCAAGGTCGAGTCCAAGTCAGCAAAGCCGATGCCTCGGCGAGCGCTGCCGCGATAGGCGATTTATTACCCAGCCTAGTGCGCGCTATGCTCGGCGGTGATATTTCCGGTTTAAGTGAGAACTTCGAACTGCATTTCCTCATCGCAGACAGGTTGAGCACAGACGGCCAATGGCAATTAGGCCTAACGCCCAAAGATCCCTTAATGAAAAAAGCCATCGCCAATATGGTGTTAGAGGGGAGCGATGTGTTGCAATCCTTAGTGCTGCTGAGCGCGGCGCCGAGTGTGGCACAACAGGATATGACCCGCATCGACTTTAGTGCGCTTTCCCAAGGTAAACTCAGCGAAACCGAATTGACGCAGTATGCTGTGGCGATAGAGGCGAATAAACCTTAACCATGGCCGCCAATTTCACCGCGCGCGCCAATCAAGCGCTAATACAATCATCCCCTAAATGGCGCCTCGCCATTTGGTTGCTATTGATGCTGTCTGCCAGTCTGTGGACGTTGCAACTCTGGCAAAACGGCGCAAGGGTGCAGAGTGATATTCTCGCCATGCTGCCCCATTTACAGCAGGACAAACTCACAGAGCGCGCCCTTAACCAAGTTGAAGCCACGCTCGCCGATCAAGTCTATATTGCGCTTGTCGCCAAGGATGAAACCACGGCAATAGCCGCGGCTAAGCTGTTGATGCAAAAGCTTGAAACTGACCTTGTTGCTACTGGCAAAAATGCTGCACTCACAGATATTCGCAGCGCAGATATGCAGCTCGGTGAAGCGTTGGGGCAATATTATTTCCCCCACAGATTTAAATTACTGACAGCGCCACAAGCTGAGGCGTTAGCAACGAAAGACATTGGTAATCTGATTGAAGCGGCCACAGCGCAGCTTTACAACGCCTTTAGTTACGCCAATAGCAACTTGCTTGTCCAAGATCCACTGCTGTTATTCCCCGCCAATTTACTCTCCCTCGCGCCGAGTTCAAAAGTCAGGGTCAGCCAAGGTATTCTGCTGGCTAATCAAGGCGATCATGTTGCAGCTGTTGTTATGGCAAAAGGGCGAGAAAGCGCTTTTAATCCCAATGCGCAATTGGCGCAGATGACGGCATTAACCCTAGGATTGGATGCGGTTAAACAAAGCTATCCCGATATTACCCTGCTTAAGGCTGGTGCCCTGTTTCACGCGATTGCGGCGACCCAAACGGCTAAGAGTGAAATCTCGATTCTCGGTCTTGCATCCTTACTTGGGGTAATAGCTTTAGTCTGGCTGGCGTTTCGCTCTGTGATGCCACTACTGTTGGCAATCGTTACCATTTCCAGCGGACTGTTGCTGGCCGTAACTTTTACCTTAAGCGTGTTTGGCGAGCTGCATTTACTCACCTTAGTGTTTGGTACTAGCTTGATTGGCATTGCCATCGACTACAGCTTTCATTTTTACTGCGAGCGCTTAAGCGATACCGAGCGCAACGCAAAGGCGACGGTCGCGTATATCTTCCCCACTGTGACGCTTGCCTTTATCACCAGTGCCTTAGCTTATGTGGGCATAGGTTTAGCGCCGTTTCCAGGAATGCAGCAAGTGGCGATTTTCTGCGCCGCGGGGCTGCTCGGGGCTTATCTCACCCTCATTCTCGCCTACCCACTGTTAGCGGGAAGTCGTTTGCCATCGGGCTCCCGCCCATTAGCGTTAGCGGGGAAGTACCTTGCCAACCTCACTCAGTTATCCAACCGATTGACCTCACCTTTAGGCATGAGCATGTTTGCTTTAGTGATAGTGATGTGGTGTCTGGTTGGCGTAACCAAGTTAACCGTCGATGACGATATTCGCCATTTGCAGCAAAGCCCTGCGAGCGTGACTGAACCTGAAAATCAGCTCAGGCAGCTACTCAGCGGCGGCACAGATAATCAATTCTTACTGGTACGCGCCGCGAGTCAAGAAGCACTACTACAACAGCTTGAGCGAGTGTCGCCACTGCTCGATGCCGCTATTGCGAACCAAGAGTTAGGCAACTACGTCAGCCTCAGCCGATATATTCCCAGCCATCAAAGGCAAGACACGGCTTATCGCTTACAGGGTGAAATTTATCAAACTCAGATAGATACTGTGCTCACAAGCCTTGGGTTGGATGAGAACTTAAAGCCAGAGTTGCAAGCAAGCTACTTAGCAGCTAAAGAGCAATATATCGCCCCAGCAGATTTCTTTAAGCTAGAGGCAGGCAAGCAACTCGCACCGCTGTGGCTAGCACCAAATGGCAAGGCCACCAACTATGACGCGCTAAATGATGGCGGCGCGAGCGCTGAGCATGGTGCCATTGTCTTGCTTGGCGGCATTCAGCAGATCGACGCGATCAAGGCGCGCTTTGCCCATGATGAAAGCGTACAACTTATCGATAAAGTCGCGGATATCTCCGCCGTCATGGGCCATTACCGACTGTTAACCCTAAAGCTGTTAGCGCTCGCACTCGGTATCGCACTCTTGTTGTTTAGCCTGAATTTTGGCATTAAAAAAGCCGCGGTTGTCGTTGCCGTTCCAGCCCTTGCGGCCTTGCTAACGCTTGCAACCTTAGGCTTAACGGGCTCGCCGCTGAGTCTGTTCCATGCACTCGCGCTCATTTTAGTTTTCGGAATTGGGATAGACTACAGCTTGTTCTTTGCCTCTGCTCAAAACCACGGCAAGGCAGTGATGATGGCGGTATTTATGTCCGCCTGCTCGACCCTATTAGCCTTTGGTTTACTCGCCTTTAGCCAGACCCAAGCGATTCATTATTTTGGTTTAACCCTGTCGCTAGGTATAGGTTTAACCTTTTTACTTTCGCCACTGATTTTAACGACTAAAAAGTCCTGATAACGACAAGGAACGTACTTTACATGCCTACACCCGCTCACGATTTATCGGCTATGCCAAATTCACTTGCCGTCGATGTGGCTATTATCGGCGCAGGACCTTCAGGCGCCATTGCCGCCAGCTTGCTACACCAACAAGGCAAGCGCGTGCTGGTGTTAGAAAAACAACATTTCCCCCGTTTTTCCATCGGTGAAAGTTTACTGCCCTGCTGCATGCAATTCATCGAAGAAGCCGGCATGTTAGACGCACTCAATGCCGCCGGATTCCAACATAAAAATGGCGCAGCCTTTCGTCGCAATGGCACTTATACTACCTTCGATTTTACCGATAAATTTACCCCAGGACCGGGCACCACATTCCAAGTGCAGCGCGCCAGTTTTGATAAACTGTTAGCCGATACAGCCCAAAGCCAAGGGGTCGACATCCGCTACGGCGAAACCGTCGAGGCGATAGATTTAACCGAGAATCCATGCTTAATGGTGCGCAATGAACAGGGCGAGCTTTATCAAATCAGCGCCCAATATGTACTTGATGCCAGTGGTTTTGGCCGTGTGTTACCCCGCTTGCTCGACTTAGAAAGTCCGTCTTGCCTACCACAGCGAAGCGCCATCTTCACCCATGTGGAAGATAACATCAGCGATCCCAGTTTCGATCGTAATAAGATTTTAATCAGCGTCCACCCTGAGCATAAAGACATTTGGTATTGGCTCATTCCCTTTAGCAATGGCCGTTGTTCACTCGGCGTAGTGGCAGAACCGCAATTACTTGCGCGTTTACAAGGTTCGCTTGAGCAACAATTGATGAGCATAGTCAATGAAGAACCAGGACTAAAAGCCCTACTGGCAAACGCTAAGGTGGTGCAAGAATGCGCCACGCTCAAGGGCTATTCAGCCAATGTGTCACGGCTTGCGACCGACAAGTTCGCCCTACTGGGTAATGCCGGCGAGTTCCTTGATCCGGTATTTTCCTCCGGCGTCACTATCGCCATGCAATCGGCATCGATGGCCGCAAAATGTGTGACCAAACAACTCAATGGCGAAACGGTTGACTGGCAAACCGATTACTCAGCACCTTTAATGCAGGGGGTGAATACCTTCCGCACCTATGTGCAAGCTTGGTATGATGGCCGCTTTCAGGATGTGATCTTCTATGAAGAACCGAATCCACGCATCAAGCAAATGATTTGCTCGATTCTGGCGGGCTACGCTTGGGACCTCAATAATCCCTTCGTTAAAGACTCGGAGCGCCGCCTGAATATGGTGGTCGAATTGTGCCAAAACCAAGTTTCCATTCCTGAATTTGCAGAGGCGTAACCGCATGTCGCTTAACTTTGACGCGAAATGGCGAGTGTTCCCCGCGCTACTGATCATCAGTCTAGGGCTGACGGGATGTAGCGAACTGCTGTTCAGGCAAACCTGTGTCGGCCTCGCTAAAGACATGCGTTATTGCTTGGCGCCACTGCCCCATGATTTTGCCCCCGCAGCCGATAAGCCTCTGATTAAACCGACGGCCAAACCCGCCGACATTAGCAGCCAGCAAACCGAGAGCAAAACGGGCGTATCCTCACCCCAGTCCTTTAGCCAAAAGGTCAGCATTAAAGTGGGTGATAAATCCCACGAGCTGCTCACTCAATTAGAGTTAGAGAATGAGCGCATGACACTCGTTGGCTTAGCGCCACTCGGACAGGCTTTGTTTACCTTAGTTTATGATGGTAATACACTCAGCAGTGAACAAAGCGTGCTGCTAGGGGACAATTTTAAAGCTGAGTACTTAATGGCGATGATGCAACTGATCTATTGGCCTGAGCAGAGCATTCGCGCCCATTTAGAAGGTGGTCATTTAGTCACAGGTCTTTGCGATACGATTGGGGGAAATCAGGGCGATACGCTTGAAGGCACCCGAGTGAATACAATCCCCTGTCGCCAGATCTATAGTCAAGATACCTTGATCAGTAAAAGCGGCCAGCAAACCCATGTGGTGCAAATCCGTTATCAGCAAAATATCGGCGATGCTCTTTGGCAAGCCCACATCAGCTTAACTATGCCACAAGCTAAATTTGAGCTAGAAATCGAACCTATTTAATCTGTTAGCATCCGCACTTAACTGTGCCATGGTAAAAAGACACACAATGATGAACAGAGTAGCTATTACACAGATTGGATTGTGTACCCCGCTAGGGCAAGATCCCCAGCAGGTTTTAGACCGCCTGATCGCCGGTGATACCAGTGCGATGCTGCGCAGTGACACTCTCCTGTTCGAGCACCCAACCTTAGTTGCCCCCGTGACGACAGCGCTACCAACCATTCCCGAAAAACTCATTCAGTTCGATTGCCGTAACAACCAATTACTGCTGTGCGCCGCACTGCAAATTGCGACCACAGTTGAACAAGCGAAACGGGATTTTGGTCATGCCCGTATTGGTGTTGTGCTAGGCACGAGCACATCAGGGATTTCAAAAGGTGAAGCCGCGCTGAGCTACCGCAATCAATACGGATACTTTCCGGCGGATTACCACTATTTCCAGCAAGAGCTCGGCAGCACCAGCGACTTTTTACGCCAATATTTTGAGCTAGATGGCCCTTGCTACACAATTTCAACCGCCTGCTCATCCAGCGCCAAAGTGTTTGCCAGTGCCAAACGCCTATTACAGGCTAACCTCTGCGATATGGTGATTGTCGGCGGTGTCGACAGTTTATGCCAACTCACAGTCAATGGTTTTCACGCCTTAGAATCTGTCTCGAAAGGCCACTGCAATCCTTTTAGTATCAACCGTGATGGCATCAATATCGGCGAAGGCGCGGCGTTATTCACCCTCACTTTGGGCGAGTCAGAGGTCATGCTAGCGGGTATTGGCGAGTCGAGCGATGCGCACCATATGTCGGCGCCACACCCCGAAGGCGCAGGCGCCATCACTGCCATGCACGCGGCATTGCAAGATGCACACATTGCAGCAAAAGACATTGGTTACATAAACTTACACGGTACAGCCACGCCTAAAAATGATGCGATGGAAAGCCGCGCCGTGGTTGAAGTGTTTGGCGTGAACACGCCTCCTTGTAGCTCGACCAAGCCCTTAGTCGGCCATACCTTAGGTGCCGCTGGCGCCATTGAAGCCGCCTTCTGTTATTTATTACTTTCAGCACATAATCACCGCCAAGCCCTGCCGCCCCATCAATGGGACGGACAAGTCGATCCACAGGATCCGCCCATTGCATTGGTCGAGCGCCATCAAGTCGCTGCTAAGGGCGCGCTTAATTATGTGATGAGCAATTCCTTCGCCTTTGGCGGCAGTAATGCCAGCCTGATTTTCTGCCGTAACGAGGCCTAAAATGATGCCCTTTATACAATGCAATAAACCCTTTGCAGAACAGAATATTGCCGATTTTATTCCCCATAGGGCACCGATGATTTTGCTCGATAAAATCATTGGCTATCGGCGCGATAACCTAGAGACCGAAGTCACTATCACGGCCAAGAGCCCCTATTTCGATGACAAACATCGAGCCGTACCCAATTATGTGGGTATCGAATATATGGCCCAAAGTATTGCCGCCCTTGCTGGGGTTGAGGCAAAGCTTCGCAATGATAAAATCCGCGTCGGGTTTCTATTGGGTTCGCGCAAATTAACCTTGTATGCAAAGCAATATGAGCTCGGGCGCACCTATCGCACCCAAGTCAGCCGCCTCTATCAAGAGGAATCGGGATTAGCGGTATTCGATTGCCAAATTTATCTGCTGCCCGAAGCCGGCACTGAGCTAGAAAAGAGCTTAGTGGCCCAAGCCAATGTGAACGTGTTCCAACCTCAGGACACACAAGCCTATCTTGCAGGCAATCAAGACGCGGCAAATAGAAGCCTTGGGCACTAAAGCAATAATGTAGATAAAAAAGCCTTAAAGCGCCTTAACAAGCGACCTTTTTACCATAAATACATGAAACCCCATACCGACACATAACGATAAAATGGGGTGGAGAAAACAGATGAATAACAGAGTATTAGTTACCGGTTCGAGCCGCGGCATTGGTAAAGCCATCGCCCTAAAACTCGCCGCGGCAGGTTTCGATATCGCCCTGCATTACCACTGTAACCAAGCGGCTGCCGATGACACTGCCGCGCAAATCCGCGCGCTTGGGGTGAATGTGAGCCTGCTGAAATTTGATGTCGCCGACCGCGCCAGCGTCAGAGCCGCCATTGAAGCCGACATCGAGGCCAATGGTGCCTATTATGGCGTGATCCTCAATGCTGGCATCAACCGCGATACCGCCTTTCCCGCCATGACAGAAAGCGAGTGGGACAGCGTCATCCACACTAACTTAGACGGCTTTTATAATGTCATCCACCCCTGCGTCATGCCTATGGTACAAGGCCGCAAGGGCGGGCGCATCATCACCTTAGCTTCGGTTTCTGGGATTGCGGGCAACCGTGGCCAAGTCAATTACAGCGCCTCAAAAGCGGGTATTATCGGCGCAACTAAGGCATTGTCATTAGAACTAGCAAAACGCAAAATTACCGTCAACTGTATCGCTCCCGGCTTGATTGAAACCGACATGGTGGCCGATATTCCTAAGGATATGGTCGAGCAATTAGTGCCGATGCGCCGCATGGGTAAACCGAGTGAAATCGCCGCCTTAGCCGCATTTTTAATGTCTGACGATGCCGCCTATATCACTCGCCAAGTGATATCGGTCAATGGAGGCATGATCTAAATGAGCGAGCCGACAAATCAAACCCGCTTAGGGAAACGAGTGGTTGTCACTGGCATTGGCGGCATTACCGCCCTGGGCCATGATTGGGAGGCGATAGCGGCGAGCCTTAAGGCGCAGAAAAACTGTGTCGTTACTATGGGTGACTGGGATAAATACGATGGCCTCAATACCCGCTTAGCCGCGCCCATTAACGACTTTGAAGTGCCAAGCCATTATTCGCGCAAGAAAATTCGTTCTATGGGTCGGGTTTCTATCATGGCGACCCGCGCCAGTGAACTTGCATTAATCGATGCGGGATTGTTGGACGATCCTATCGTGTCCTCGGGTGAAATGGGTATCGCCTATGGCTCGTCCACTGGCAGTACCGATGCCATCATCGCCTTTGGCGATATGTTGAAAACCGGTGATATGTCGGGCGTCACCGCCACGAGTTATATCCGCATGATGGCACACACCACAGCGGTGAATGTGGGGGTATTTTTCGGCTTAAAAGGCCGAATTCACACCACTAGCAGCGCCTGTACCTCGGGGAGCCAAGGCATAGGTTACGCCTATGAAGCCATCAAATACGGTCATCAAACCTTAATGTTGGCGGGCGGCGGCGAAGAACTCTGCCCCACAGAAGCTGTCGTGTTCGATACCCTGTTTGCCACTAGCACTAAAAACAGCACCCCCGAACTCACGCCACGCCCCTTCGATGTGAGCCGTGATGGCCTCGTGATTGGCGAAGGTGCTTGTACACTGGTACTCGAAGAGCTAGAACACGCCAAGGCGCGCGGTGCCAAGATTTACGCTGAGTTAGTCGGTTTTGGCACGAATTCAGATGGCCAACACGTCACCCAACCAAACGCGCAGACCATGGAAATCGCCATCAGGTTGGCCCTCAAAGACGCACAGCTTGAGCCTAGCGCCATAGGTTATGTGAACGCCCATGGTACGGCAACGGATCGCGGTGACATCGCCGAAAGCCACGCGACCCATGCAGTTTTTGGTGCTGGTATGCCGATTTCATCCCTTAAAAGCTACACGGGCCACACCTTAGGTGCATGCGGCGCGTTAGAGGCTTGGGTGAGTATTGAGATGATGAATGCGGGCTGGTTTGCGCCGACACTCAACCTTGAAAGTATCGACCCACAATGCGCCGATTTGGACTATATCCGTAGTGATTTACGTCCAATCGATACAGATTATGTGATGAGTAATAATTTCGCCTTTGGCGGTATTAATACCTCGCTGATTTTTAAACGCTGGGCCAATAACAACATATAAAAACCACATAAGGACATCACCATGAAACCACTCTTTGCAGGTATGCTGCTTAGCATCAGTTTATTAAGCTCGCCTTTATTGGCTCAGGAATATACGGTTGAAACCTATCAAGAAATCTTTAAGGGTGATAACCAATTCAAGCAAAAAGAAGCCATTGAATCACTCACCATCGCTGGTTTATCCGATCCTGCCATTTTTGATGCGCTCGAAGCAAAACTACTCGCATCTTTGCCCCAAGCCACTGAAAAAAATGCCATTGACTACAGTGCTTGGTTAGTCAAAGGCTTAGCTTATTCAGGCAATGATAAGTACAGCGAAACCATCAACAAGATTGTTAATGGTGATTATCCTAAAAAACTCAAAAAATACGCAGGTCAAGCTTTAGAAAACATAACGATATATAAAAAATGGAATGCGATTCTTGCGGATAAAAGCCAATATACTGCCGATCAAAGTCAGCAAAATAATGCCTTTGCCAATGCCCTACGCAGCAATGATTTAGAATTAATGCGTCTCGCGGCTAAACGCATCATGGATGACCGCCAGTACGATGATTTTATCCTAGCCGTACTCAGTAACGAATTGAAAACACCACGCTTAATGGCCGATGATAAACTCGCCATCGATACTTATGCCAACATGGCAAAAGCGCTAGCTAGTTCGGGGAATACCGCTTACCGCGATGTGATTGAAAATATGGCAACCGCGAGCTCAAACAAAAAACTCAAAAACTACGCCGAGAGTTATTTGAAGAAATACTACTAAACCTACCCGTTTAAGCTTAATAGAACAAATCATGGCCGAGCTTATACTCGGCCATTTTTATATCCGTTTGGATCACTTTTTAAATTAAAAGAAAATTTGCTATTGTCCTTAGCATTTGCTGATATTCGCCTATACAGGCTTGCCATGACATTCACTCACAACACTGTGAAAGAAACCTAGGGAATCTAAGTTGATAAACGAAAGTTACCGAAGGCGAAGAGGCAGTTAAACATAGATATTGTTCAGAGTGAAGCCAACCATGGTACCGGCTCGACGACACGCAGCAAGTCCATCCCTGGATGCTCGACCGCCCCGTCCATGGGGCGGACGGTCGTCTCACCAATCACCATGGTTTGCCTTTCGAGCATCTGCGTAACCTTAGGTTCAAAGACTAGAGCTAACATTTAGCGATGGCAGGTTTCGCCAATCCCTTTGAAAAAATCACAATAGATATCTTGTTAAATAAAAGCTTAATGGTTCATAATATTACAATTTTTAAGCTAAGAGACAGGCTTTAGTCGGTCTCAACGAGCGAAGCGAAGGGTTTGAACCATTTTTATAGTACATACTCCTCTAATACCATTTTTATGAAACATTGAAGTAACTCTTCATCTTCATAAAGCTCTCGATACTCTGCGAAAGGTAGATTTCCTTCGTTATATTGCTTTTCAAAGAATATTTGCAAACGCCATGCATCAGGCTCTGATTTATTGAAATCGAAGTCAATTCCGCCGACATCTGCAGTTCGGTATATATCAACTCCAATTCCGTGAGTTCGATACATCCAATTTGTACCAGGAATTGGTTTGTTTCCTCGGATCTCTGACTTCAATATTTCTTCAGCAGATTCCAAATCAAATACACGGACAAGAAGTTCTTCTGCCCATTTCCGGTGTGCATACCACAGCGGAATAAGTTTTCGGACTTTTTCGAGGTTATCCATTTTTGCCCTATCGCGTTGGGTTAAGAGGCCGGCTTCAGTCAGTCCCTAGTGAACGTACAAGCGACTTAAACCACTTATTAGGCTTTACCACGTCAGCAAGCCGCCTTATGCGACTGAATTTATTGGGAATCTGTTAGGTCGCCGGCTTGCAGGCGCATTAACGGTAGACCAAGTAATCGTGCGACGAATAGTTCTAAACGTACCCAGCCTGAGGCTTCTGCCGCAGGCGACTCCACTAGAAGAACGGCGTGTGAAGCTAGCAGCGCCATCATTACGCGCACCTGTTCCCAGCGTGAGCCCGAGTCATGCAAGCAATGTATGAACGGTGTACACACTTGTCGTAGATGCGCATCCAGAGCTCGAAGGGATTCTGTGGTAACTACTCCGTCTCTACGCGAGTAGCTAACGAAAAGTTTCATTTAATAAATCCCTCTGAGTATAGAAACCAGATCGATAGGTTGATAACCACTAGCAATATGTAGAGCCACATAGAGTGATTGAACCCCGCGGCGACAATTCGTCTGTATGTAGAGGCTGATACTCGAGAT
This sequence comes from Shewanella sp. SM29, assembly GCF_025654245.1. Classification (NCBI taxonomy): domain Bacteria; kingdom Pseudomonadati; phylum Pseudomonadota; class Gammaproteobacteria; order Alteromonadales; family Shewanellaceae; genus Shewanella; species Shewanella sp. SM29. Next base: position 19,980 of record NZ_JAKKRN010000017.1, on the reverse strand, counting down.
GGTTCGATAATTTGCACCTCAGTAGTAACAATTAGCTTCTGATCATTTTGCGAGGCAAGACGAGTGCGAATTGCCTGCATTGTTCCTCGTAGTTTGACCTGATAGAAATAACCGGTCGCATCTAGAAACCAAAAACATAAAGGTATCATGAGGCCGGCAACAAATAGCGAATGATCAAGCTTGTCTGATGTGAACTTTGCCATGAGGGTTAGCACTATAAATAATGTAGTAACACAAAATTTCTTTATCTCGAAGCAAAAGCTGCTTATTTGTGCGACAGCCCCGTGCAGTTGATCGAGAAGCTTCCAATCAAGTTCGTCTTGCAAGGTTTTGGTATAGGGTTTAGTCATTATGTCCTACTGAGCCTACTGGGTTTTACCCAGACTTCTCGTTAAACCCAAATAAAAATACATTAGGGTTTGAACTTTTAGGGCAAACTTCTTTAAACATGACAGCAAGTTATCACCGTTATCGCATCATGTTCAACTATTTGCGACACAAAGAAAGAAAGCAAGAAGATATTTACCGCGTCAATTTTTGGCACGGTAAATTTTGGCTATAGAAAATAAAACTGTCATTTAAAAAGATGGGATATAACTTTACTCCTTAATAATTGACCAATAACACTAGAGTCTAAGGAATACACCATCCCCTAGGAGTTGCCGCAGGGCGAGTAGGCAAATTGCGTGAGTCTCGGCATGGATGCCGAGCTAGCTTTCGCAGGTGCAGGGACGCATCCTTCGGAAGCGATAGCAAATTTGTCAATGAGCACAAGGGGCTTTCAACTCCGTTGGGGACGCCGGGGGATATCCAAAAGGGGAACAGGCGCTTTTCCCCTTTTGGTCGGGTGTGGGGTGAACCCCACGACTTTGATTCTGGGTTTAGCTTTAGCTAAAGATAAAAACTCTTGGCCTACCCTTTGCTTATCCACCACAGCGTTTACCCCTAAAAAGAACTAAACGCGATAACACTATGATGGATAAGCAACAACAGAGGGAGTTTCAATCTTGAGAAAGACGATGAAAATTATACTAGATGATCTAAAAGGGCCTGAAATTGCAGCACTTTTAACAGAACACCTCGACGATATGCGGGCAACCTCACCGCCTGAAAGCGTTCACGCATTAGATCTTGACGGCCTGCGTCAGCCCAATATTCGCTTTTGGACCCTATGGGATGGCAATAATCTCGCGGGTTGCGGTGCACTAAAATGGTTAGATGCGCAGCACGCCGAGATCAAATCCATGCGCACCGCCGCGCCCTATAAGCAGCAAGGTATAGCGTCTAAAATATTGCAGCACTTGATTAACGATGCTAAAGCCGCAGGTATCAAACGTCTGAGTCTAGAGACAGGTTCGATGGACTTCTTCAACCCAGCTCGCCTGCTGTACTGCAAATTTGGTTTTGAAATCTGTGGCCCCTTTGCCGATTATCGACTCGATCCCAATAGCGTGTTTATGACGAAGAAAATCTAAAACACATGCGCCTTAGTCTTTTAAATTCATCTCTAAGGCGCTTTGCTGCAGTTAAGTATTCGCTCGCTTAACTACTGATGCAGTTCTGTGCCCGTTCCACCAATGGATAATAAACCCAAGCAACAGCCCCCAAAATGCGCTGCCGATACCCAGCACACTAAAACCCGATGCAGTGACCAAGAAAGTGATCACCGCTACTTCGCGATCTTCCGTTTTAGCTAATGCAGCGGTCAGACTATTGGCAATAGTGCCGAGCAGGGCTAATCCGGCGATGGCCAGTACTAGTTCCTTCGGGAAAGCGGAAAACAGGCCAACCACAGTGGCGCCGAGTAACCCAGTGATAAAGTAAAATACGCCGCCCCATACCGCCGCCCAGTAACGGGTCGCCGGATTCGGGTCTGCTTCTTTACCCATACAAATAGCGGCTGTGATGGCGGATAAATTAAAGGCAAAACCGCCAAAGGGCGCGAGGATAACCCCGATTAGCCCTGTGCTCGTGATCAAAGGTGAAATGGGCGGCCTGTAACCATTACCGTGCAGCGCAGCGACACCCGGCATATTTTGCGAGGCCATGGTGACCACAAACAGCGGTAATGCTACGCCAATAACACTCGCCAGCGAAAACTCAGGCGTAGTCCACACTGGCATCGCCAGTTGCAACTGAACGGCATCTAGCTTGAGCAAATCTAATTGAAAACTCATGCCTATGCCCACCAGCAACGTCAGCAAGATGATGTAACGTGGTGCAAAAGGCTTAACGATGACAAACACCAACAGCATGATCAATATCAGACTCAGCTGGGTTTGCATCGCCTGAAATAGCCCTAGCCCAAATTGCAATAAGATCCCCGCCAACATGGCGGAAGCCACCGACTGCGGCATGATGCGGATAAGCTTATCCATCCAGCCCGCCACCCCGCAAAGTGTGATTAGCAGAGAACTCACCAGAAAAGCGCCTATGGCTTGATTGACGCTCAATCCCGCGAGGCTTGTCACCATCAGCGCCGCGCCCGGTGTAGACCAAGCCGTTAGAATAGGATTCTTGTAGTAAAGCGATAACCCTATGCTGGTCACACCCATGCCCACACCTAAAGCCCACAGCCATGAACTGATCTGTGCTGGTGTCGCCCCCACAGCCTCCGCCGCTTGAAAGATGATCACAGCCGAGCTGCTATAACCCACTAATACCGCAATAAAACCCGCTGATATTTTTGATAAACTCCCTGCATCTCGCCACATATCCACTCCCTTTCTCTGCAATTGATGTCGCCATTACTTTGTGCGCTATAACTTATAAAATGAACAAGATAGCTTCTTGTGCGCTATAACGTACGAGATGGACAAGATAACACCTGTGCGTTATAACGTACAAACTAAATTTTCATAAAAATGATGGGGCCATTGTGCAGACGATAAACAGCTATCTCGCCACCACGCTTAAAGCACTTCGCAACCAAAAGGGATGGAGTTTAGATAAAGCCGCCCAAGAGACGGGCGTGAGTAAGGCCATGATAGGACAAATCGAGCGCGGTGAATCAAGCCCAACCATTGCGACGCTGTGGAAAATTGCCAGTGGATTCAATATCTCGCTGTCGACCTTTCTCGAACCCACGCCCCAGAGCCAAGGCGCAGTATTCCGTAAGCCCGACGACTTACGCCAACAACCCGCCACCGACGGCATGCTAGTCGCCTCACTCTTCCCCTTTGAAGAGCGCTTCGGTTTCGAGATGTTTGAACTGACCCTGCTGCCAAACTATGAGCGGCTTTCTGAGCCCCATGAAACGGGTGTCACTGAGCATGTCATTGTCTTGAGCGGTACTATGGAAGTGCTAGTCGATGGCGAGTGGCAAACACTCAAGCAAGGTGAAGCAGTACGATTTACGGCCGACAAACCCCACGGCTATCGCAATCTAAACGAGCAAGCCGTGGTATTCCACGACATCATTCACTATCAACGAGCTAATGTGTCTAGCCTCTAACTATTTGTCTAGTGTCAGCAATGCCAAAAACCATTCACTGCCGATAATCTGCAGCGCTTGCACTCGCCAATTCATTAGAATAAACTTATTGAAAATTTTCTAATGGTAGGGACAATGCTATGTTTCAATCTTTACTGGCTAAGTTATCCGGCAGCCACTCGGGCGAAAAATGTTGGCAATTGATTGAACAAGGCGCACGGGTGATTGATGTGCGTTCGCCGGAGGAATTTGCCTCAGGTCATTTGCCCCAAGCCATTAATGTGCCGCTGCCAACACTCGACCAATGGTTACACCAAGTCGACAATAAGCAACATCCCTTCGTACTCTATTGTGGCGCGGGTATTCGAGCGCAAAAAGGCTGCGACATTCTCAAGGCCAATGGTTTTAGTTGCGTGGTGAATGGCGGTTCGCTTAAAGATTTAGTCTGCTGCCAACCGAGCTAATTTAAGCCTTGGTTGTGCGGCGCCAATCTTACCAATCTGTATGTTGTGATGGTTTAGATATCTGCGAGGTGATGTATGCATAAAACGAATTATGCCAAAGCGTTACAGCTTGAAGCTACACTGGTTAACCCTGCTGAAAAGCCGCTTGAAACTGAACGCCATGCACGCTTTAGCATCAGTCGTAACCGCGACCAAGCCAGCACTAAGGTGCGTTATGTTGAGACAAGCACCCTCGCCAAAGGCTGCAGCCTTTGCGAATAAGAGCTAAATCTGCGACTTAAACCTAGCCGCTCGAGTCTAGTCGCTCAAACCTAGCCACTTAAGCCAAGCGTGCTTAGCTGAAATGCACATACAAAAATGCCAGCCTATTAAGGGCTGGCATTATTTATTCAGCTAAATCAAATGACTCAGCTAATCAACGGAACAATTAAGCTTTCAGCTGATCGATACTGTGTTTCGCTTCGCCCATGCCTTTGTCGTGGGCTTCAGGACCCATGTTCAGCGCTTCGGCGTAAACCACTTCAACATTGGTGATCCCCATAAAGCCTAAAACCGTTTTCAAGTAAGGTACAACATGATCCGTTGGGCCATCTTTGTGAGCGCCGCCACGGGTCGTCACTAACACAGCGCGTTTACCTTCCACTAATCCTTTTGGACCCGTTTCAGTGTAAGTAAAAGTCACACCAGCACGGGCGACAAAATCGATCCAGTTTTTAAGTTGAACCGGAATCGTAAAGTTGTACATAGGTGCAGCGATAACAATCGTATCGTTCGCTTTTAATTCAGCGACTAAGGTGTCTGATAAGGCGAGCATTTCTTGCTGACGTGCCGATAATTCTGCACCACCGCGTAACCCAGAAGCGATTTCACCGTCTACCATAGGCAGTACGTCTTTACCGCCTAAATCACGTACTGTAATAGCGGCGCCTTGGTTTCCCCAGTGGCTCGCTAAGTGGTCAATTAACACGGCAGATTGTGAATAACCGCCAAGAATGCTTGATTTTAAAATTAAGACTTTAGACATAATCTGCTCCGAAAATAGGTAAATGACTCAGAGTCAGATGGAATATCTCAACTCTATGACGCTAGTGTATTAGCCCATAAAAAAGAAATAAAGCGGATAAAATCTGAGATTAGCTTCGATTTTTTAGAAAGGTTATACGTCACCTTCGACATACAAATACACTAAGTTGTTTTCAACGCATTCATACTTTCGACGTACTAACATACAGGCCTTCAAAAACCGCACACAGTGAATCCATACAATACAATTGCACTTCCAGCTTCACCTTAACCCTGCGCCCCCTTTGTAACGGGCTGAGATCCACATCTGGCCATTGTACTTTTACCACAGGGTCACAAGTCACAGGAGCAAGATAACGAATATGGGCATCGGCGAGCACAATATCACCCGCCACGCCCACCAACTGTTGATTTAGCCAGACTGCACCCCAGCCTGTTAAGGTCATCAAGGTATAAATGCTGCCCGCAAACATGGTCTGATGCAGATTAATATTGGGCATCATCGGCGCTGTGACTCGAAATTCTCCCTCGCTGTAATCGAGTGGCATTATCTGCATAAACTCGCTAACGGGGATCGTACTGTGCCAAGTCTGGCGTAATTTAATGAGTAATTGATCCATGTGCATTCCCTTAATACTCCCTCTTGGTACAAGCGACATTGATTATGCCTAGCCCCCATCACCTAGACCCCTAGATAAACATCACGATAGAAGCTACACCTGCAGATTAAAGGTCACTGGGCCATCATTGACTAAGGACACTTGCATATCGGCGCCGAACTGTCCGGTTTCTGTGTGAACGCCCTTAGCGCGGCAGAATGCGACAAACTCTTCATACAAGCCTAAAGCTTGTTCCGGCGTACCCGCCCCTGAAAAACTCGGCCTCAAGCCTCGGCCTGTATCAGCGGCCAAGGTAAATTGTGACACGACTAATAAAGACCCACCGACTTGTTCTAGATTGAGATTCATCTTGCCATTTTCATCGGAAAAAACGCGATAACTCATGACTTTAGTCGCCAACTTTTCCATCTTCTCGCGGGTATCTTCTTGCTCGACACCGAGCAGAACCAACAAGCCTTTGTTGATTTCACCTAAGGTTTGGTTATCAACCACCACACTGGCGTGACTCACTCTTTGAATTAACGCAATCACAACTTTTCCTTTTAGATTAAGGCTTAACGGGAACCATTTGCGGCATTAGCGGGAGCGGGCGGATATATTGCTCTACGCCATCAGGCAAAGATTGTACGACCTGCGCTAAGCCGCCATTAGTCCACAGCATAAAACGACGTAACTCTTCTATTTCAATACGGTCGGCAAAGGTCACTGTACCTTGTACTTGGATCACCGCGCCTTGGTCCAACAACACAAACTTGGCAAAATTAAGCTTCTGATTTAAGGTGCCAATCACGGCAGGCAACTCTTGGCTAGCCTGCAATTGCGGGTGCACAGCATAGAAGCGATTCATTAAAATACGGTCAATACCCGCTGAATTGATACTCGGCTCAAGCAAGAATTGGTTATTGCCAAACTGCACCGCGACTTTCGTCGGCGCAACTTGGGTGGCCAGATAATTTGCGTCAATCAACGCTTGGTACAAGCGATCAGCGGCAGTTTCATTGGTCAACCCACCGAGTTCAACAACTTTGGGCGCGACAGGGGCACTCACGACCTCCTGAGTCGCCACTGGGTCAATCGCGCTGGTTTGCGAGGGCGCCGTAGCGGCACAGGCGGTTAATCCGAGTAAACTGGCACTGATGAACAATGTTTTCATTGTATTTCCCTTTGATGTATCCACGACCACATAGCATGGATTTCTGCTGTAACCGCCAAAAACAAAGACTCACTATTGAGCATATGTCCGCCATCGACAACAGATTGAATTGTAATAGCATGCTCCAACCCAGCCAAAAAATCGCGTAATAGCGTCGCTGGGCAAATTGCATCCTGCATTCCTTGCAATAACACACTACGCGCCTTCACTCTAGGCGTCACGCGCTGTAACACATTCATCGCATTGAAGTAATTATGTCGAGCAAAGTGTAACTCGATATTGGCTAATGCTAATACGGATTCGGGTAACAGCCTTGGTAGCACTAACCTCGCCCCCGCAAGCTGCAACTCCCACTGTACCCAACGCCGCGCAAAATGGTATCGCACATTTTCATCTGCCGATGCCAAACCTTGATGGTACGAATCCAGCAGTTCAGTCAGCGATAACTGAACCGGAAAAATGTCATTGAAGAGTCGATAAGCAGCAGGTTGCAATTTTGCAGCGCCGTCAGCGCCATAGAGCCAGTCGAGACCTTCTTTGGATGGAATAAATAACGCCCACAGTACCTGTGCAATCACCCGCTCTGGGAATAATCCGCTGTAAATTAAGCCTAATGTGGCCCCAAAAGAGCCACCTGCTAAACACCAACGCTCAATACCCAATGCGAGGCGAATCGCCTCAATATCGCTAATCAAACCAGTGAGATGGTTGTTGGCTAAATCGCCAAAGGGTAAAGATTGTCCAGAACCGCGTTGATCTAAAAGCAAAATCCAATATTGATCGCCATTAAATAAAGCTAAATCACCGATATCACAACCCGCTCCCGGACCGCCGTGCAAATACAGCAGTGGGATACCTTGTGGATTACCGTATTGCGCCAGATGCAATTGCTGACCATTGCCAACGTTAAACCAGTCGCGACGGATAAAAGATGGGAAGGATTCAGGCATTGAGTGTCATCGCCATTAATAATCCTCTAATGGGGTCATTCAGATTTAGCCACCGCCTTGAGTGCCGTCACCTCAGCCGAAGTTAACACCGCAGCGGAATTATCTTGGGAGGCATTTTCTAGGGGCTTAGCATTCAGAGCGGTTTCGTCATCATCTGAGCTCGACTCATAATCTAAATACTCAGGCATAGCGGCGGTAATTTCCGCGCCGAGTAATACTATCATCCACGATAAATACACCCAGACAAAGATAATGGGGATCACGGCTAAAGCACCATAAATCGCTTCATAACTCGGAAACTGAGTGACATACAAAGCAAAGGCTTTTTTACCTAACTCAAACAATATTGCGGCAACAATCGCCCCTAATAGTGCATGTAGAAACTTCACTTTTTGATTAGGCACCACCATATACAACAATAAAAATGCCGCCACAGAGAAAAGCATAGGTAAACGCTCAAGAAACACGGGCACCACACCCGACAACTGACCGTCAAAGACCTTCAGTGACACCACGTAGGAAGTGGCGACCAAACTGCCCCCCACCAATACCGGGCCCAAAGTGATGACCATCCAATACATAGAAAAAGCCACCACCACTGAACGCTTCTCTTTAGTACGCCAAATGTTATTGAGCGATTTATCAATGGCGGAAATTAGCAAAATGGCAACCACGACTAAGGCCGCAATCCCGACCGCAGTCCCCTTAGAGGCATTGGCCACAAACTCATTGATATACACTTGCACAGTATCGCCAGCGGCGGGTAAAAAATTCTGATAAACGAAACCTTCTATCTGTCCACGTATCCCCTTAAATACCGGAAAAGCTGACAGCATAGACATAGTCACCGCCACCATAGGCACGAGTGACAACAGTGTGACATAGGCTAAATGTCCGGCGCGGATATTGATTTGATCTTCAACTAAACGCCGTCTCAAATGCAGCAGGAAGTGCCAGATCCCGAGGAATAAGGCGCGAATTTGTGCCAGTTCTATCTTCTTAGTCACGGGTTTCTCTTGATTCTGTTGGTATAGACTCGTTATCTTCGTACAATAAACACTTAATTTACAAGTCTAAGGAGTGAATTGATGTCTCAACAAGGATCTGCAGGTAACGTTATTTCCGCTATTGCTAGCCTATTTTTTCCTGGGCTAGGCCAATTATTGCAAGGCAGAATAATGGCCGCACTGTTATTTTTCATTATCACAGTGGTGGGTTATGCCCTCTGGTGGCTGATTGTGCCCGCGGTAATAGGTGCTATCTTTCATCTGTGGAGCATTATCGATGCGGCTCGATTTAAAGCCGATTAATTAATTTCATTCAGCGACGGAACACCCAATGAAAAGACTGATAGCTTCAGGGCTGATTGCCACAAGTCTCCTGCTTAGTGGTTGCCAGAGTGCCTACTACGGCGCAATGGAAAAGGTCGGTTACCATAAACGCGATATTATGGTCGACAGAGTTAAAGATGCGAAAAAATCCCAACAGGATGCTCAAAAAGAGTTCAGCTCAGCCCTAGAAGAAATGCAAGCACTGCTCAATTACAGTGATGGCAACTTAGAAAAAGCCTATAGCAGAGCCAAAGATGAATACGAATCGGCTCAAAGTGCCGCCGATAACGTCAGCAACCGCATCAATAAAGTCGAAGATGTAGCCGAAGCCCTGTTCGATGAGTGGCAAAATGAAATTAGCGAGATCAGTAAAGCCAACCTACGCCGCAACAGTGAAACTAAACTCAAAGAAACGCGCCGCGCCTATGAACAATTGATTAAAAGTATGCGCCGTGCCGAGTCAAAAATGCCGCCGATACTCACCGCCATGAAAGATAATATGCTGTATCTCAAGCATAACTTGAACGCCCAAGCCATTGGTGCGATTAAAAGCGAATTTGCGAGTCTGCAAACCGATATTTCTGGCCTGATTAAAGAGATGAACACCTCGATTAACGAATCGAGCAAATTTATCGAAGCACTCGAAAAATCAAAAAATTAATCCAAATGCCCCACTGAATTCCTAAGCCCTAGCAAAATAAATTGCTGGGGCTTTTTATTCTTTGTGTGACCTGGCCCTCTGTCCCTGCAAGCCATACTTTATTTGTGCAAGACTAAAACACTTAGCTTTGTGAGCTATGGCGCGCTTTAATTGATTGATAGCGCGAATCTTAGATCTGACGCACAATTTCACTTATTACTCAAAAACTTATCCTCAGTTCACCACTCAGAGCCTGTACTTGTAACTTATTAGCTGTATTCATCACTATGACTTTTATCGAATCACTCACGCTGATGTTGGCACTCATGTATCTCGCCTCCCTCAGCTATTGGAGCGGCCAGAAATGGGGCGCGGTCGCCACACTGTTGCTCAGTATCGGTGCGGTGGCAATGAGTCTTTATTGGCCACTGGCTCTCGGGCTTCTTATTGCACTACCACTGATGCTACTTGGGCATAAATTTGCGCCTGATGCACTCAAGGGTGAAATTAAAATCAATACCCTTCGCGAAGGGACTCAACATGTCTTAGCGCTATCGCTCTTGCTGGTTGCCATACAATACACAATCAATACCGTACTGCTTAAGCAAGGAATCACACCTTGGCTAATGCGCCCCGACGTAGTCGATGCCTTTTTACCGATTGCGGGTGGCATTGAGCTTAAAGCCATTATCAGCCTCAATTTGTGGGATCAAACCCATCCTGCGGCAGCAGTCATGCTAGCGGCGGTATTACTCACAGGTTTACTCTGCAAGCGGGCATTTTGCGGTTGGGCTTGCCCATTAGGTCTGGCAGGGGAATATCTGTATTCCTTTAGAAAACGCTTTATTAAATCAGAGCTTACACCACCTGCTTGGCTAGATTGGCCACTGCGAATGTTGAAATATCTATTACTCCTAGCACTTTGCTACATAGTCATTGGTATGCCAGCACAATCCATCCCCCATTATCTTGAAGGTAATTATCATAAGATTGCCGACTTGAAGATGGCATTGTTCTTCCTAACACCCAGCCTAATCACGCTACTGGTATTTGCGCTGATCCTCGCTTTAGCTGCATGGCGTCGTCAGGGATTCTGCCGTTACTTGTGTCCCTATGGCGCAATGCTTGGGATCTTAAGCTTTGCGAGCCCATTAAAAATCCGCCGCAATACCCAGCACTGCCTTATCGAAGCAAAAGGGATGAAATGCGACAAGTGCACCCGCGCTTGCCCAGCAAACATCATAGTGCACACTAAAACCACGGTTCGCAGTGACGAGTGCCAAGCCTGCATGCGCTGTGTCGCGGCTTGCCCTAAATCTGCCGCCCTCGGCCTTGGGCTGAAATCCGGCCACAGACTCGGTCATAAGGGATTGCTCGCATTAGTGCTTATCGCATTATTTATCCTACCGCTGGGCGCTTACTTAGCAGGTTTCTGGCATAGCCAAACACCAGACAACATCCGCATGGAATTGATCCAAGTGATTAATAGAATTGGGCACTAGATAATATCCCCAAAGCATACTGCAGATAATGGCTTACATCGCTCTCTGCAGTATTTTTAATATATACGTCATAAAATTGATTACAATCAGGCAACAGCTAGACTTTATCGCAGATAATATTCCTATACGGATATTAGGAAAATGGTTTTATGTTCCCCAACGGAGCTAACCTATGCGACCCGACCGACAGCAATTGATCCATTCGTTATTTGACGAATATATTGAGATGTATGCCTCCCGTGATGACAGGCTAACTCGTCGCTTTAGTGATAACTTTAGCGGCTATGCAGGGAGCAGTGATCAGCTTGTCACCAGCAGAGAAGAATGGGTGCTAATCACTCGTCAGGACTTTGCACAAGTGCCTGAGCGAATCCACATCGAAATGTTAGATCTTTCTTTACAAGACCTTGCCGACAACCTCGTGGTTGTGACTGCCTTTTTTCATATCCACTTACCGATCCCTAATCCTATGCTTTCCCGCGAGACAGCACGGCTAGTGTTGATATTTCACCGAGAAAACAACGACTGGATGATTGTCCACAGCGGCATATCCATCCCCTACGGCTTAGCCCACAAAGGGGAAATTTACCCGATTGCGCGATTAGAGGAACGTAACGTCGAACTTGAATCCATGATCACAGCTCGAACTAGTGAACTGGCAGAAGCCAATAGGCAACTTGAAATACTCAGCAATACCGACGGTTTAACCAATATCGGCAATCGCCGCCTATTTGACATGATGTTACAAACGGAGTGGAGTCGGGGACAAAGGAGCAATTCATCACTGGCCCTCATCATGCTCGATATTGACCACTTTAAACAATTTAACGATCACTATGGCCACCTCGCCGGAGATGATTGCCTTAAACAATTAGCGAGTACACTGTCCCAGTCCGGTCGCAGAGCGGGCGAATTAGTCGCTCGCTACGGCGGCGAAGAATTTGTCATTCTATTACCAAATGTCGATAATCAAACCGTACTTGAGACAGCACAGCACATTCATCAACTGATCCAAGCCATTGCCATTCCGCATGCAAATACCGACCTAGGCATTGTGACAGTGAGCGCAGGCGTCGCCTATCTGCAACCCTCTAACAAACAAAATGCGTTAGAACTCGTTCGCCAAGCGGACGCCGCCCTCTACCGCGCAAAATCCGCTGGCCGCAATTGCATACGGGTGATGGATGAGGACTACTAATACCAATCGTATTAAATATCTGTTCATTCAGCGGGAGTTCAACGCGCTTTAGACAAGGCGAAGGCTTGAAGGCATAGTGGTGCTCTGTCGAAAGCCTTGAACGCAGTATAAAGCGCGTTGCCATGCCGTTAACATCAGCCGCCCTTCGGGAGCCACACAGGCATCCCACTCCGGTGTTGCATTGACTTAAAAGGGAATCACCATTTCTGCGTCAATGCGCCTTGGATTGAGATGCCTGTGAGGCTCTGAACTGATTAGCTATTTAATGTGATTGGTATAATACCCATTACTCAATTTATCCCAACAAAAAGCCCTGCACAGTTTCCTATGCAGGGCTTTTTAAACCGATTGACTCACCTTAAGGGCGTGTCACCTGAATTAACAGACTGGCATTAACCGCGGTTAAAGCGCTTACGATCGTTTTCAGTCAAGTGTCTCTTACGAACACGAATGTTCTTAGGCGTTACTTCAACTAATTCATCATCATCGATGAACTCAAGCGCTTGCTCAAGTGTCATTGTGATTGGCGTAGTCAGCACTTGGGCTTCGTCAGTACCAGAAGCACGCATGTTGGTCAGCTGCTTACCTTTCAAACAGTTAACTGTCAGATCGTTTGAGCGAGCGTGAATACCAACCACTTGGCCTTCGTATACTTCAGCGGCGTGGCCGATAAAGAGACGACCGCGATCTTGCAGACCGAACAATGCGAAGGTCAGAGCCTTACCCGTTGCGTTAGAGATCAATACGCCGTTAGCGCGTTGACCGATATCGCCACCTTTGTGCGGACCATAATGGTCGAATGAGTGATAAATTAGACCAGTACCAGAAGTCGCTGTCATAAACTCAGTTTGGAAACCGATTAAACCACGGCTTGGGATGATGAAGTCGATACGTACACGACCTTTACCATCAAGCTGCATGTCTTTCATTTCAGCTTTACGGGTACCTAATTTCTCGATTACTGTGCCTTGATCTTCTTCTTCAACGTCAACAGTCAAGGTTTCAAATGGTTCACACAGTTCACCGTCGATAGTTTTCAGAATAACTTCTGGACGTGATACGGCTAACTCGTAACCTTCACGACGCATGTTTTCAATCAAGATTGATAAATGCAATTCACCACGGCCAGATACACGGAAGCGATCTGGACTTTCTGTTTCTTCAACACGCAGTGCCACGTTGTGGACTAATTCTGTTTGCAGACGCTCCAGAATGTTACGTGAAGTCACATACTTACCTTCTTTACCTGCAAAAGGCGAAGTATTAACTTGGAAAGTCATGGTCAGAGTAGGTTCATCAACAGTCAAAGGTGGCATAGCTTCTACTGCACCAACGGCACAGATAGTGTCAGAAATTTTCAGCTCGCCTAAACCAGTGATAGCAACGATGTCGCCAGCGTTAGCAATTTCAACTTCAGTACGGTCTAGACCCATGTAACCTAATACTTGGCCCATTTTACCGTTACGAGTTTTGCCATCAGCGCCAATAATAGTCACTTGTTGGTTCGTTTTCACGCTACCACGCTTGATGCGGCCGATACCGATAACACCCACGTATGAGTTGTAGTCGATTTGCGAAATTTGCATCTGGAACGCGCCTTCGGCGTCAGCATCTGGGAAAGATACTTTTTCAACGATAGTTTGGAACAGCGGCGTCATATCATCGCTCGCTACATCCGGATCTAAAGTTGCAAAACCGTTTAACGCAGAAGCGTAAACGATTGGGAAATCTAGCTGCTCGTCAGTTGCACCTAAGTTATCGAACAGGTCGAATACTTGGTCAATAACCCAATCTGGGCGTGCACCTGGACGGTCAATTTTGTTGATAACAACGATTGGCTTTAGGCCTTGAGCAAACGCTTTCTTCGTTACGAAGCGAGTTTGTGGCATTGGACCGTCAACGGCATCAACTAGCAATAATACTGAGTCAACCATAGACAGAACACGCTCAACCTCACCACCGAAATCGGCGTGGCCTGGGGTATCAACAATGTTAATACGGTAGTCGTTCCACTTGATGGCAGTATTCTTTGCCAGAATCGTGATCCCACGTTCCTTTTCAAGATCGTTGGAGTCCATCACCCGCTCAGTGGCTTCTCCTCGGGTTGCAAGGGTGCCTGACTGTGACAGCAACTTGTCTACCAGGGTCGTTTTGCCATGGTCAACGTGTGCAATAATGGCGATGTTACGTAAATTCTCTAGCACGGATAAACCTCTTACCATCAAACAAAAATAGGGATATTTCAGTAATTCGTTATGGTGATCGAGCTCGATCTACCACAATAAAAAGCGTGCCATTCTACTCCAGAGCGGCCTTGGCGCACAGGATTATTTTTGAACACTTATAAAACAATTCGCCAATCCTTGGGTAATTTCCGCCAATCATCCACTGAGTGAAATCCTCTGTAGCCAGAGTTAACGCTCTGTTTAATTGCCATATTCATAGGAAAAATCTGAGTTAAGCAGCTGAATTTGCTATTTTTCGTATTCAATGTTAGCCCTGCTAATGTCGATTTAAGCATCAGCAAAATCGACTTAGGTACAGAGAAATTACCACGTGAACACACTGCAATAAATTCTGCGGCACACTTAATCTAACGTTCATGTTGGCGTTTACACCCGATGACATTAAGACTCACTTCATTGTCACGGGATACCTTTCTTACGCATCACTGATTTCACTTGGCCTGTGAACAGCAAAGACATTTCGCACATGAGAACGAACTCTTTCCTAATAATATGATAATAAACCACTATTGGATTGATAATGCGTGGCATAGTTGGACAGACTAGCGTGGTTTTATGACAATTATGCGGCGGTTATGCGGTGGTAAATAGTCCCGTTCTGTGCTGCAAGTATGTGCAAGCTTCACAGAGGCAGTACTTACTGAGACTGTGAAAGCCAAAGCGTTATTGCCATCTCAGTGCCATATAAGCGGTGCATGTTATCGCTGTGCATCCCAGCTTAAGGTTTGCATGAATCAATTCAGTGCGCACCAAAATGGAGTAATGCACCAAAATGCCACAGACAAAAGCACCATTATGGTGCACACGCGAATCCAATTAAGTGCAACAAAGATTTTAAATCATGTTAATCAGTAAGTTAAATTATTGGCATGGATATCGCTTTATAGCTCGTAAGTTTGGCTCAAGATAAATCACTTGAGTTAAAAGATTATAGAAGGGGCATCCCTTTACCCTACCGGAGGCTTGAGAATGTCAGTTGAATCAGTTTTAAAGCAACTTGAAGAATTAGAAGTTAAGTTCGTTGATTTACGTTTTACCGACACTAAAGGTAAAGAGCAGCACGTATCTATTCCTTCTCATCAGGTAGATGCTGATTTCTTCGAAGACGGCAAAATGTTTGACGGTTCTTCTATCGCAGGTTGGAAGGGCATTAACGAATCAGACATGGTACTGATGCCAGATCCAACGACATTCGTACTGGATCCTTTCACCGAAGAAACCACAGCGCTGATCCGTTGTGACATTCTTGAACCAGGTACCATGACAGGTTACGACCGTGACCCACGCTCAATTGCTAAAAAAGCAGAAGCTTACCTGATCTCTACTGGTATCGCTGATACTGTATTGATTGGACCAGAACCAGAATTCTTCCTATTTGACGATGTCCGTTTCGGTACTGACATGTCAGGTTGTTTCGTTAAGATCGACGCTAAAGAAGCGGCTTGGAACTCAGGCACTAGCTACGAAGGCGGCAACACAGGTCACCGTCCATTTGTTAAAGGCGGTTACTTCCCAGTTGCACCGGTTGACTCATCACAAGATCTACGTAGCGCTATGTGTTTAGTGCTCGAAGAAATGGGCCAAGTGGTTGAAGCGCATCACCACGAAGTGGCGACTGCAGGTCAAAACGAAATCGCAACTCGCTTCAACACCTTGACTAAGAAAGCGGATGAAATCCAAATTCTGAAGTACGTAGTGCACAACATGGCACACGCTTACGGTAAGACGGCGACTTTCATGCCTAAACCCATCGTTGGTGACAACGGTAGCGGCATGCACGTTCACCAATCTCTGGCGAAAGACGGTGTTAACTTGTTCGCTGGCGACAAATACGCAGGTTTAAGTGAAACGGCTCTGTACTACATAGGTGGTATCATCAAGCACGCTCGCGCGCTGAACGCTTTCACTAACCCAAGCACTAACTCTTACAAGCGTTTAGTGCCACACTTTGAAGCACCTGTTATGTTGGCCTACTCTGCCCGTAACCGCTCTGCATCAATCCGTATTCCAGTGGTACCAAGCCCTAAAGGCCGTCGTATCGAAGCACGTTTCCCAGATCCACATGCAAACCCATACTTAGGTTTCGCAGCGCTGCTGATGGCGGGTCTTGACGGTATCCAAAACAAGATCCACCCAGGCGAAGCAATGGACAAAGATCTGTACGATCTGCCTCCAGAAGAAGCGGCTGAAATCCCACAAGTGGCAACGTCATTAGAAAACGCCCTTGAAAATCTGCAAGCTGACCATGAGTTCCTGACTAAAGGCGGCGTGTTCAGTGAAGATTTCATCCAATCTTATATCGTACTGAAAACAGCAGAAGCTGAGCGCGTAGCACGTACAACTCACCCACTTGAGTTTGAAATGTACTACAGCCTGTAATGGCTAGCGCTATACAACCAGCTCGCTTTATGTAATTGATACAGAAAATATAAAAGCCTCGATAGCAACGCTATCGGGGCTTTTTGTATTTTGAAGGTATATACAACTTTTATTCTGATTCAATCATCGCGTTGTTCTCTAAATAGGCATCATCGCCAACCACTCTTTTATCATTCAGAGAAGGCACGCCAGACACCGCGACAACAGCAACAATAGAGATAGATGGTTAAAAACCGATCTAAACTAAACATGGATGCAGCAGAAAAACCACCTATATAGTCGGAAGTTAACTACCGCGCCATTATTGTTAAGTGTCCACGCTTTATTCAACTAGGCTGGGTATTCTCAGGGGCAAAATCTACCAGTTGGGCAGGTTCGCCTGACTCAAATGACGCAAATGGTACGCCATCTAACACGCGCTCATTTTTAAATACACGGATTTCAGAATCAGGTAACTGCGTCATCAGTAATGACAAGATAATGTGCATCTTATCCAATGGGCAATGAAGACGAATACTTGCACGTAAGCCCATTGTTCGTACATCCGATTGGCAGGCAATAAATGGACGATTCCGCGTTATCTTAATCAAATGGCGATGCCCATTTTTTATAGGACTCTCGTAAGTTGTCTCTACATTTTTAAAACCAGTAAAGAAAAATGCCCCCAGAGCCATTCCACCTACACCAACCAGCGCTGCTGGGCCTAAAAAGGCCACCCCGACAATACAAACCACCACCCCAAACCAAGCCAGCCCCCGCACTACCGCATAGGCTGCATCCGGAATAGCATCATGATAGGTGGTAACTAACCCCTCGGTGGTGAGCCGATAATGGTACTGTTTGTCTGCAAACCAGAGGTAACGAGCAGATAAGCACATAATTAAAGCCATGATGATTAACCCTATACCCAAGCTAGTATCGCCAGATAGCAAATAGCACCCTATAAGTGCTAAGCAACCACACGGGATCAGGAAGGTTAACCAAAATAGACCATAGACAGTCGCCACCCGAATATCCCACTCATAAAGCGTGGGCGCCTCACGCACCCGCTGCTGACGTAGCTTATTGAGCCGGCTTTGCTCCTCTTGGGGTAATTGCAGGTACTCAGTCCGCGGCAGGTCTTCATACCGACTGTCGTCCAACGGTTGTGTCTCTTGCTCTGTCGACGCCAACTGCAGCGGCGCTGCTCTCTTATTCATATAGCTATTCCTTTGCTGTGCCCACGGACTGCACGGTCATCGTTAACCTATCCACACAGCTCGTACTTAATGTCTTCTCACTCTTGACGATCTTGCCGCTATAAGGCCTGTTAGCATCTTGGTGGCAAAGCTGCCACTGATGACACCGAATCTCACGCCAATAACAGGCGCGAAAGAAAGCGTTAGACGGCATGGGTATTCTCAGGGGCGAAATCTACCAGCTGGGCAGGTTCGCCTGACTCAAATGACGCAAATGGTACGCCATCTAACACGCGCTCATTTTTAAATACACGGATTTCAGAATCAGGTAACTGCGTCATCAGCAATGACAAGATAATGTGCATCTTATCCAATGGGCAATGAAGACGGATACTTGCACGTAAGCCCATTGTTCGTACATCCGATTGGCAGGCAATAAATGGACGATTCCGCGTTACCTTAATCAAATGACGATGCCCATTTTTTATAGGACTCTCATAAGTTGTCTCTATATTTTTAAAACCTGTGAAGAAAAATGCCATCACGGCAAAACCACCCGCGCCGACTAAGACGGCCGGGCCTAAAAAGGCCACCCCGACAATACAAACCACCACCCCAAACCAAGCCAGCCCCCGCACTACCGCGTAGGCTGCATCCGGAATCGCATCATGATAAGTGGTGACCAGCCCCTCTGTGGTGAGCCGATAGTGGTACTGTTTGTCGGCCAACCAGAGATAGCGCATAAATGGCCCAAAAATCATCACTATGATGAGAAAATAATACCATTGTTCAAATCCATACCAGCGTGTCACCAACCCAACTAGAGCCGTAATCCCGCACGGAATAAGGACCATGATCCACCCCATGCCATACACAGTCGCCACCTGAATATCCCACTCATAAAGCGTGGGCGCCTCCCGCACCCGCTGCTGACGCAACTGATAGAGCCGGTCTTGCTCCTCTTTGGGTAATTGCAGGAACTCACTGCGCGGCAGGTCTTCATACCGGCTGTCGTCCAATGGGGGGGGCGCTTGTTCTGTTGACGCCGACGGCTGCACCGTTGCTTTCTTATTCATTTAGTTATCCCTTTGCTGTGCCCACCGACTGCACGGTCATCGTTAACCTACCCACACAGCTCGTACTTAATGTCTTCTCACCCTTGACGACCTCGCCGCTAAAGGTCTGTTAGCCTGCATCCAGATAATGGTCGTAATTAGCGCCAGTAACAGGCGCGAGAAAAAACGTTAACTGGGCAGGGGATTCTCAGGGGCAAAATCTGACAATTGGACTGGTTCGCCGTCACGGGTGCCAACTTTAGAGAGGCCAACTATTCGTTCATTTTTCAATAAAAAGAGTTCCGACCCCGGTAATTGCTTCATCAGTAGCGACAACACTTTATGCATATCTTCGGGATGACAATAACAGTCGAGATTTGAATAATATCCGAAATAAAACCTGTCTGTATCACACGATATATATGGCCTCTTGTGGGTCACTTTTATCATATGGGGGTGTCCACGCTTGATAGCACTTATTGAGGTGGTTTCTACATTTTTAAAACCAGTAAAGAAAAATGCCCCCAGAGCCATTCCACCTGCACCAACCAGCGCTGCCGGGCCTAAAAAGGCCACCCCGACAATACAAACCACTACCCCAAACCAAGCCAGCCCCCGCACTACCGCGTAGGCGGCATCCGGAATCGCATCATGATAGGTGGTAACTAAACCCTCGGTGGTGAGTCGATAATGGTACTGTTTGTCGGCCAACCAGAGGTAGCGGATAAATGGCGCAAAAATCAATGCCATGAAAAAAAAACCATACCATTGGTCAGACTCATACCAGTGTGCCACCAAGCCAATCAGC
>NZ_JAKKRN010000016.1:0-123221 GCF_025654245.1 Shewanella sp. SM29 | reverse complement strand
CTTGAGTCGTCTACAGTTACCTTTGTGCCTTGTCATGATGGATATCGATTATTTTAAACTCGTTAATGATCGCTATGGGCATCAAGTGGGTGACAAGATACTGCAGCATTTTACCCAATTTATCAGTGCTCGCACGCGCCCATACGATATCTTTGGTCGCTTCGGCGGTGAGGAATTTGCGCTATTACTGCCAGAAACGTCGGTCGATGTCGCGCAGAAAATTGTGACGCGTATGATGTTAGCGCTTGCAAATGAAGATATTTCAGCGATAGTCGCCGATTTTCACTATCAATTTTCGGCAGGAGTGAGTGCGTTAACACCTGTGATCACTCATCATGCCATCGAAGAAAACTGCGGTATTTTAGCGCTTCAGTCTGTACCTTCACCGATTGAAATAGGAAGTCAGTGCCGTTCAGATGCTGAAAAGCTGGTGGCCGAGGCCGATAAAGCCTTGTATCACGCTAAAACTACGGGGCGAAATCGTGTCGTGGTTTGGGATGATGTGATATTAACGGCTAAAGCTTAACGAACCCTGTGGTTGTCGAAATCTAGGCATCGCGATCTAAACCGAGAGAAAACCAAGAGTAAGCGCTGCTTGGCTCCTATTCTTAACTTGATATTGCACTTAATGCAGCGTTTTGTTCCTGTGCATTTTCACCTAAAATAGCCAGCTTAATTTGTCTCTCACTGCATAGGGTTCAAGGTAAGCCGTGTTAATCAATCAGCAATATAACCGCTATGGACCCGATTATCGATTTGGTGAGCAAGTCACTTTTCTTGATATTAAACAAACCTTTGGTTTTAGCCATGTCCGTGTTGGCCGCTGGGTGACGCGGGATGAATCGCGCATTGCTGCGGATTTAGTGTTTGATTCGCTCGCCGATCTGGCCTTTATCTTAAAATTGCCACCTTTGACTTTAGGGCTGCGAGAAACCGTCAGCCTGGCCTTTGGTCATGGCGGCCAAAAGGGCGTTCAGGCCCATTATGCTCCCGCGACCCGAGAGTTGGCATTGGCTAAAAATGCAGGTGCTGGTGCTTTAGCCCATGAGTTTTGGCATGCGTTTGACCATTATATTGCCGCTAAATCATTCAAACCCACTAATAAACGGTTTCAGTGTGCGAGCGATCTTTGGCTATCCGATCTGCCCATCATAGAGCACCCATTAAATGCTCGATTATCTGAGATCTTCAAAGTGACATTGTTGAGTGGACAGGGTGATGAGCCCCATGATTATGTTCGCCGAGCGATTGCATTAGATAAAAAACATGGGATGCAGTACTTCTCTCGGCCAACGGAGATGATGGCGCGAGCATTTGAAGCCTGTATAGAATCCTATACTGATATTTCGAATCCGTATTTAGTGTCGGGAACCCGTTTTTCAGCAATGGCAAAGGAGGGGGCTTATCCCGATGAGGCCCACAGGCAAGTGATTTTTCAGGCGCTGATCAATTACTTTGAACCGCTGGGGATCGCATTGGGTAAAAATCCCCTTAACTAGGGTGTGTTGACGTTTTGAGTCATGCATTTGAACAGAGGTTAATTTAGCGTCGCTAGAGGGCAAGGCAAAATGTAAAACGACATTCGCCTTAGGTATTTTGAATGCGAATGGCAGTGGACAGGGGAGGGTCACGAGCCGTTTGAAGGCTCGTTTCCAATTAAGCTCGCGTGCTTAGTCGACAACGTTTGCCAACAATAGGCCAAACTATGGCGAATCGCATCAAGATATTGAGATGCCTGAATATCCATTAAATACCAATAGCTAGGTTTTGATTCTGGCATGTGGTTGAAAAATAAAGCTTCAGCATTGATGAGCTGGCTAGGATGAGCAAATTGCTGCCAAATGTTGATGGGTGTATGCGCCAGTGTGATTAGCCATTCAAATTGCATCTGCCGCGTGGCTGGATTTAGCGCATCTGCGATTAATAAGCTCGACTCCTGTAAACGCTCAAGCAAATCAAAGGGATTATCTGCGTTTATCCTAGGTGTAACTTGGCATGGTTGCATGTGGTTTATTGCGGATAGGCGAGGTAAAAATACGGACGCTAAGCTAAATTCAGGCCAGTCGACCGATGGTACCAAAGCTTGGGCAATCCGCCGCTCGCCTAACCAATTATGCACCATGCA
Organism: Shewanella sp. SM29; assembly: GCF_025654245.1. Lineage (NCBI taxonomy): Bacteria > Pseudomonadati > Pseudomonadota > Gammaproteobacteria > Alteromonadales > Shewanellaceae > Shewanella > Shewanella sp. SM29. The sequence continues at coordinate 121,096 of NZ_JAKKRN010000016.1, read as the reverse complement.
AGGTAAGTGATCGTCAGGTGGTAAATCATTGGGTCTTGCTAAACTCGGAAACAGCGACATACGCTGCACTTGCACATGCTGAGACAACTGCTGCATCAACACGATTGTGGTTAACCCAGATGAAGGCCAGCAGCCAAGCTGAGGCGTTAATTCAATCGCAAATTGTGTCAAGGCTTGCGTAAGCAGACCACTTTGTGGATGACCTTGTACTACAAAGGCATATTTTGATTCAGCAAAACCACCATTGGCGATATTCACTATCTGATTATTTACATTGCTGTTTTCAGCCCATTGAGTACCGTTAAAAATAAATGTCGTACCTGTGGTCGCAGGCTGCCAATCGCCAGAAGCATTACCAATAATGGTCACTTGCTCAAAGGCAAGGGTGCCCGCTAGAGCTTGCAGATCTAATTTAGCATGTGGCATCTGCAAATGTTGATGCATGTGGGTGTGAGACTTAGGCATAGGCGGAACATCTGTTTTACGAACTTAAAATGGACTTCATTGTAATGGATTATCCCCCTGAGCCCAAAGGGTTAATCCATTGAAGTTTACCGGATGCTGTTTTAATGCAGGATAGTTTAGCTTTAGGTATACCGCGCATAAAAGTGATGCGCGGTATTGGCGATTAACAATTAGACTAAAAATTATAACTCAGGCTAAGTTCGACATTTCGCGGTTCGCCGAAGAAACCTTGATTATAGAAATCGATACTAGAGTAGTAAGAAGCTATTTGGCGTAGGAACTCGGCGCTAACAATAGGCTCGAAATGAGCGCTGCTAACAAGGTTTTATCCATCATGATTCCCCATCATAGTATTTTGTGACCGGCATTCTAATTGAAAACAATTCCCAGTACATCGTATTGATAACAATTTGCATTACCTTTACACTCGCGAAATACGATAAGTGTTAGGAAAGTCACAAATGGCGAAGATCAGTAACCGATTCTGGTTTATGTTGCATGGTTGGGTGTCGCTCCCAATTTGGTTGTTATTTTGTTTTATCTGCTTGACGGGGACGATTGCGGTACTGAGTCATGAGATCACTTGGTTAACGAATCCTGCATCGAGGGCGTTGAACCCTAATGATTTACCCGTAAAACCGGTTAGTGAATTGATGACGATTGTTGAGGAAGCCTACCCAAGTGCGGCAGTCTCTGGCGCTATGACCTTAGAACCTTATATGGTCAATGTGATTATGTTCAGTGACGCTGATAAACCCTATGCCATGGCCTATGTCAATCAATACACAGGTGAGATCCAACAGATTAATGAAGGCATGACATTTGCCGGCTTTATCAGATCTTTGCATGCTTGGTTATTATTTCCTTGGCAAAGCGGTTACAGCTTGGGCTATTACCTTGTCTGTTCGATGGCGCTGTTTATGCTCGCGTCTTTAGTGACGGGACTCATTGTTTATAAACGTTTTTGGCGAAGTTTTTTTGCTCCGAAATTGCGTGTGAGTCAAGGTAAAAAGACACTATTGGCCGATTTGCATAAATTGTCTGGTGTGTGGTCTATTTGGTTTATCGCGATTATGGCCGTTACCGGATTATGGTATTTAGCCCAAGCCATTTTTTGGCATGCAGATATTGATATCGAGCCACATGCGCCATTGATTGCTGCTGAGCAATTGCCCTTTATCCAAAAGGGTGATGTGAATCCCGCAGATCCAAGCGTGTCATTTGCACAAGCCTTAACATTAGCACAAACGCACTTTCCTGACTTTCAACCAAGCTATGTGATGAAACCCGAGCATAATCGTGACATGTATCATCTGAGCGGTAGTGGCGAGCACATTTTTTACGATCAGTATTCTTACAACCTTAGCATTAACCCTTGGACGGGGGAGATTGCAAGAGCGACATCACCCGAGACGATGACAGGGATACAAACACTAATGCATATCGCAGATCCTTTGCATTACGGTACCTTAGGTGGTATCTGGACAAAAATCATTTGGTTTATTTTTGGGGTGATCCTATCGGGTATGTCAATCACAGGATTTATGATGTGGGGACTGCGTAATGTGCGTGCAATTAAAAAAATGGAATCCCCCAGTACTGTGGCAGATAGGTTAGAGGAGGTACGTTAATGGCTTTCATTCATTCAACTTTTTGGCAAAAAAATAAATATAAACTGAGTGGGTTTATTCTATTGCTCCCCCTATTGTTTTTGTATCAGTCGCTAACACCTACATTTCCACCGGCCTGGCAGACTCAAGAGTTAGGTGAATTTAAAATAGCCCCTTTACCCTTAGATCTAAAAGCACCCTATGTGCATCATGATGACTATGTGAAAGATTTTATGTTGGTTTTTGAAAAAGGTGAGGTAGGCAATATACGCCAAGGCTATGCCAATATTGGAACGCAGGCTTTGCCAATAGCAGATTTACAGCGCAGTGAGAATGGTATTTTACACGGTAATAAGCATGGCCAACACGTACACGCCATAGCAACTAAGACGCTAACCTCCGCCGATAGTCTGTGGATATCGATTGAGAATTGGCAAGGTGAGTGGCAAGTGGCAAAGTGGCCTCTGCCTGCCGAGCTAATAGTACAGACACACTGAATGAGGTAAAAGCTAAACACTAATGGCGATCCTATGGAGTAATAATTTCAGGGTCGCTTTTAGTGGCGTAGATTAAGAATGATTAACCGAATACGGGTAAAGAATAACCTTTTTCGCCGTAAACGCTTACTTTTGAAGGCATAAACACAACGGGGACGTTTATTCCTCATTAATAAATGATGAATTTGTTATATACATCACCAAAATACAAATGAAAGTGATTCGCAATAGTGTTACCGTATGTTCATCCTAAATAAACTCCCTAAATTACTATGCGCTTTTATCTACTACCTCTCGCGTCTGCCATTACTTTGGCATTAAACCCTTTGTCAGTCTTGGCTGCAGAGCCGTCTTCTGTTGCAGATGCAAATGATCAAAATATTGAAAAAATCACAGTGATGGGCAAGTACACTGTGAGTCGAACTATTGATACCGCCACAGGCTTAGGGCTGTCACTACAGGAAACGCCACAGTCAGTGAGCATCTTGACCGCTGAACGGATCCAGGATCAGGCACTCAATACCGTTGTTGATGTGGTTAATAACACAGTAGGTTTGTCTTCATCTAAAACAGATAACGTTCGAAATGGCTTTATGGCTCGTGGTTTTGCGGTTCAGAATTACCAGATCGATGGCGTACCTTTATCTTGGAGTTTAGGGGGCGATGCAGGAGAGACTGTGTCTGATATCTCTCTGTATGAGCGCGTAGAGGTGGTGCGTGGTGCAACAGGCTTACTAACGGGGGCAGGGGATCCTTCTGCTTCAATCAACCTAGTACGCAAACATGCCGACAGTGACGAACTTAAGGGCTATGTTGATGTTGCTACGGGTAGCTGGGATAAAAAACAAGTTACCGCAGATGTTTCTAATGGCCTTAACGACAGTGGCAGTGTGCGCGGTCGCATGGTCGCGAAATATGTCAATAGCGATTCTTATCAGGATCTTTATCAAGACCGTAAGACTATTCTTTACGGCGTAATTGATTCAGACATTACTGACAACACTATGCTGCGCGTTGGCGGTAGTTACAATAACAACAACCCCAAAGGAGCGATGTGGGGTGCGTTACCAGCAGTATTCAGCGATGGTTCGGCTACTGATTGGGATGTTTCTACTACAACAGCGGCAGATTGGAGCCGTTGGGAAACGACTAACATCAACTATTTTGCTAACTTGAACCATTATTTCAGCAATGGTTGGCAGTTGGTGGCGAACTATAATCGCATGGAATATGAAACCACCACCAAAATGATCTATATGTCTGGCTTGCTGAATAAAGAAACCGGTGCAGGTTTGAGCGGTCAGCGTTATCACAGCCATGGTGAAAGTAACTCTGATAATTTCGATTTTCAGTTGAAAGGCGATTACCAACTCTTTAAGCGTGAGCATCAATTTGTGACTGGTGCCTTATACAGCAAACAGAAATCCTATGCTGATACCTATGAACCCATCCGTGAGAATATGACGGGCTGGGACTCAAAGGCAGTTGAAAACTTTTATGATTGGCAAAGCAACGCCTTTGAAGAGCCTGAATGGTCAACAAATGCCAATCGCCAGTTGAATATGGATACCGAGCAGAAAGGTTTCTACGCAGCAACGCGGCTGACAATTACCGATGATTTAAAAGTGATTGCCGGTGGCCGTATTTCTAGTTGGAACCGCGAAGGGATCAGTTATGGTACTGATACTAACTTTGGTGATGATGGCGTGTTCGTTCCTTATGTTGGCGCCTTGTATGACATAAACGAAGAGCATCGTGTTTACGCTAGTTATACCGAAATATTTAATCCGCAGAATAAACAAGATGCTAGCGGTAACTATCTGGATCCACTCGAAGGTAAAGCTTATGAAATCGGTTTAAAGAGCGCTTATCTGGACGACCGTCTACACACCACTGTGGCACTGTTTAAGATTGAACAGGATAATTTTGCTAAGCAAGATACAGACTTTGAGCCGACGGATGAGCAAAAAGCAAATGGTCAGACAAGTGCTTATTATGCAATACAAGGTACTAAAAGTACTGGCTTTGAGTTAGAAGTTGTAGGTGAGTTTATTGATGGCTGGAATATTTCGGCAGGTTACTCTCAATTCACCGCTGAAGATGCAGAAGGCAAAGAACTTGAGACCACGAGCCCTCGCAAACAGTTTAAACTCTTTACTACCTATCAGTTTGTCGATCATTTACCTGAATTAACTGTTGGCGGTGGCGTTAACTGGCAGAGTGATAGTTACGCACAGAATGGTAGCGTTGTAATTGAGCAAGATGCTTATTCACTAGTTAACCTAATGGCTCGTTATAATCTGGCGGAAAATATGGATCTACAACTTAATCTCGAAAACCTGCTGGATGAAAAATACTATGCCTATATGTCTGCAGCATCTTATATGCCTCTTGCATACAGTGTGTATCACTATGGAACTCCACGTAATGTGACCCTGAGCTTTAATTACCGCTTTTAAATTGTCCACTAAATAAAAGGAGTAGCCGAGTTATCGGCGACTCCTTTTTATCTTCTATTATTGTTATTCTAAATATTTTAATGGCTCGTTTAGTGCGTATTAACGACTCAGTACTGACATCAGTAAATATTGGGCTAGCTCACCTATGGTTCGTTCCCAAATCCAATGCTGTTATTAATTGAAAGCGGGAAGATGATGCCCTTCAATCTAGTTATGGAATGGCAACATATTGTATAGGTAGTTTTCCTTCTTTCTTGTGCGCATTGTATTGTCAACAATCAGTGCGGCAACGAACAGAGTCAATAGAAAAATATAGGTATACTCATACCATTAGCCTTATTACAAGGTTGTGGGTTATCGCCAGCTTTTTAAGCTAAAGACCAGATGTTACATAGATTAAACCTTTGTTGGACTTATAAAGTATTTTATGTTGATGACAAATTGTCAACAACATAAAATTAATAATAGACATCAGCGTTTGACTACTTAGTCAATAATCATTTCAAAACTGCACTTTTAATGAGGCATAATGTCATTGTAAATATGGGCTTATTTAGTAAGTTTATTTTCATCAATGCATAGAAAAGTGATTCATTTTTCACAGTAAAGACCAAGGACTCCCATTTTGAGGAGAATAATATGCAAATAGAAACGCTATATGATGTTATGCAATGGACTAGAAATATACACCAACAGCTGCATGCATTTGCGGCACATTGCGCACTTACAAATGATAGCGAAAGAAGCGGATTACTGTTGGAGTATATTTCAGCCCACGAGAAAAAAATGGCACTGGTTATCAGACAGTTCGAAGATAATGGCAATAGCAATGCACTTAACACTTATTGTCGGCATTATTATGAAAAAACCGCTATTCCTTTTAACACCATAGGTGAACATCCGTTTAAGAGGATGGATACGGATGAAATAGCGATGGCCACACTTGAGTATCATAAAAATATTGTAGGGCTGTTTGAATATCTACAAAACTGCAGTTCTGCACCTTCCGTAACAGAATTTCTTAGCAATATACTGTCCCTTGAAGAAGCTGAAAAGCGATTACTGGCACGTAATATGAAACAAATTGATGACTTCTAGCATGTCTGCTAAAAATCACATCCTTGTACCTATTGCTCGGTGTAGCTTCGGTATTTATTCTGTAGTTTAGATATTGAAATCTTGACTTCATGTGGGTAACAAGTAGATCTGCCATCACAATAATTATTGATTAGCCTTGAAACTAGAGTGTATGACTTAAACTGCCTCCTTATTAAGGATTAACATGAATCAACCCCTGATCATTGATTACTATTCTGATATTCTTTGTGTGTGGGCTTGGGTTGCACAACAACGTATTGATGAGTTAAATCAAAAGTTAGAAAATAAAATTTATTTTAAATATCATTATCTTGATGTATTTGGTGATGTTCAAACAAAAATTGAGACGCAATGGAAACAGAAAGGTCAATATAATGGTTTTGCAGAGCATGTACATAAATCTGCATCTATCCGTGATGACGTTCCCACGAACTCAAAAATATGGACAGAAGTCAGACCGACAACGTCGGCCAATGCTCATTTAGTGCTTAAAGCCATTGAACTTATCTATGACAAAAACACCAGTATCGATATGGCATTGAAATTTCGGAGTGCATTTTTTATCGACGCATTGGATATTGGTAAGCTTGAAATACTTTATGATCTGGTTGATTTCTATGGGCTGGAACAGAAAAAAATCATCTCAAGCGTTCATGATGGTTCAGCTATAGCCGCATTAATGAGCAACTATCAAAAGTCAACACAACAAAATCTACAAGGCAGTCCAAGCTATATTATCGACGAAGGTAGACAAATATTTTATGGTAACGTAGGTTATCGTGTTCTTCTTGCGAATATAGAAGCATTATTGTAAAAATCAGCAGTTGAGGCTAATTGGTGCTAAACAACCTTAGACTACCAGCTGTGGTTTTCTAAGCTCTACAAGATGCTATAAACACCTCTAGAACATTTTAACGTTTTAGAGTTATACCTCTTAGTTCCTTCTGAGCTTATTCACTGAATATTCATATGTTTAATGGCATCTATAATATGCCAAAATGTAGCTACATTAGGTATCAGCTGATGTTTCATTGTGTTTTTAGTTAAATTGCGGATTAAAATATTTATAATGTGTACGCTATCGCACAGACACACTTTTAGATAAATTATAAATTGGATACAGAGTTTAGATTGATATGCCTTTAATGGGTAATCTTTGTCTTAATAAAATATTTTATGTTATTTATCTTGATGTTGCGGCTCATCATTAAGATGTCGCTTTAACTGAAAAATCACTAGATAATTAAATAATGGAATTCAGTCATGATTAATACTAAATTTTCAGTAAATAAAATGATCACCACAATATGTTTAAGATAAAATTCAAGATTGCTACAAAATATTTTCCTATTCAAACCAATGTCATATTGTAGCGTTAATACCTAAGTTGACGCGGCGTGATTGATGTAGAGCCAGTCACACAATTTTATGAAAATACCGCGGAATTAATTTTAGTCTAATTTTTATGTCGCTTTATTGATATTTTACCAACTAAGATATTTACTAAAAATATTTAGATGTTTGCTAAACGCTATTTACTAAAATGAAAAATAGCTCATAGCTGATTGTTAGCGCTCATTATTATTTAGATGTTATATCAAAAACAAAAGGAAATTGACCATGAACAAAGACCAAATAGAAGGTTCAATAAAAGATGCTGCAGGCAAAGTGCAGCAAAAAATTGGTGAGATAGTTGGCAACCCGAAACAGCAGATGAAAGGGGTTCAGAAACAGATAAAAGGTAAAACTCAAAAAGCAATTGGTAATGTAAAAGAAGCGGCTAAGGATGCCGACAAACACAGTTGATGTCAGAGGCTTTTACAATTAAGTAAGCACCTTAAGCATAAAGTTTGGCAGCTTAATGTGGGTATTTAAAAGGATCTTAGTCATATTGATTAAGATTTCTGGTTCGAGTTATATCCATAATGTCTAGGAGACTCTTATGAGTATAGGAACAATATTATTAGTGGTTTTGATTCTGATGCTGATAGGTGTGGCTCCGACTTGGCCACACAGTAAGAGCTGGGGGTACGGCCCGAGCGGTGGATTAGGTTTGGTAGTATTGATCCTCGTTATACTCCTTCTACTCGGTAAAATTTGAGTGATAAAGCCTAAGTCATGTATGACCTCAATATTGAGTCGTCATTTCTAATTGCCGTAGGTAGCTAAAAATAGTGAGTGATGTTTTTAGTCGTTCAAAAATGGCTGACATCGCTCGTTTTTCTTGCACGGCAGTGCTCGCCATACTGAGATTGAAAGGTCCTGTACGCCTAAGATTTACACGCGAGATATGGTTTACACGCAAGATATTTCGTTAAGGTAGCATTAGGTGAAGTCCTTCACGCTAAAAATGAAAGTCACTAAGTCCGAAGCATTACAGTTTGCACGCTAGTATTCTGCAAGGTTGTATGAGATGAGCTAAATGGTGCAATAACACATACAGAGGTTTGTATTATAAGAACGGCAGCTTAGTGACTAAAGGCGTTTGCTCACGAAAATGGCTTACTCAAACAGCCAGATTGAATACTTATTTGTGAACAATAGCTGTGTGAGCAACAGGCGTATCTGTAAAAAGGTAATGTTTTAGCTGTTTATCAAAGCTCGGATCTTGTCTCCTTATCCATTCTTGTAGCATTGCAGCATGTTCTTTTTCTTCGTCTCGATTATGTATAAGTATCTCTCTCAACTCATTATTTTTGCACGCATCAACTCTTTGGTTATACCAGTCTATTGCTTCAAGCTCTTCCATCAGTGATGTAAGTGCACGGTGCATGTCCTTGGTTTTATCGGTGAGTTCAGTAATGGGTTCATGATAACCTTCATTCGACATTGGGATTTCCTCGCTAAATGCAGATAGGATCGCTCACTATTGAGCGGTGATGATAATTGCAGATGATTGTCTGAACGCTATTTTCAACGAACAGACTTTGAATGCATTATTTTGCGACCTTAACCGTCGAGTGTCTGTTCGATGCCGTACTTAGTCAAAAATTTTTAGGCAGCTCGTTTAAAAGGATTGGAGAGGGCGCAGAAATACCACTGCGAATATTTGATTTAGCACTGGATATTACTTTGGATTTTGAACTTTGAGATATTTGGGAATGAATTTTAAATAAAAAAACAAAGGTAGATTAATTGTATTTAGCTTGATAAGCAGAGCGGGATTAATGAAATACATAATAAGAAATGGTACACCCGAGTGGATATCGTGCTGCTAAACGATCCTTGCAGGTTTCGACTGAAGTCTGAATTGCTAAACATTGGGTAAAGCATTAGCAGGACATAGCCGACAGGATGCTTATCAAACATTTGAGATCCTCTGTTAATGTGGGGCACAACTTGTTGAGGAGCTTAGTGGTTGGCGTAAGGTGATAGGTCTTTGTAATATACTGGTTCACGATTACGTTAATATGGATCCTGACATTATTCCCAGCGTGATAGATCAGGACTATAGCGACAAATTGTTTGTCTTTGCAGAACAATGGCTTCATTGGCTTAATCAAAAGGATAGCTGCATAGATTCGTGATAACGATTAGTATCACGGAGTTCGTGACGTATATTCTGAGCTTAGACTCACCTTAACGACGTTATAGATGAGTCTAGCATAAGGACCAATAGCGACGATCTGTCTGTATAATCACCATTCCAATAGTTAACTTTAAGCCATTCCTCAAAAACCTGAACTATCAGCCTAACTATCCAATGCATAGATGGTAGGCGTTACCGAGGGTGAGTCGCGTATAGATTACTAAGCATCATGGCGAATGCCATGGATAGAGCAAGCGCAAATACAAAGCTGGGATAGCTAACGTACTGAAGGACTCTGTTGACGGAGAGCCTGAGTGAGATTTCCCGTGGGAGGGTGTTTCGGTTTCTGCCAAGGGCACAATGTCAGAAGGTTGAACATTGATACTGGTGGGCTTGAAAGTGTTAGCTGTTGCATGTTTCACAAACAATTCTCCTAAGTTTATTGGCATTCCGCTAAGCCAAACTTATTTGATTGCTGTGGGTTCGATATTAAATCGATTCGCAACGCTGTTAATTTATCAGAGTGATATCATCTTTTGCGGACAGGCTTCTATGCAACCTGCCGCGTATTATTCTCACTCATCCGCTAGATGTCAATCACCAGATTGACCACGCCACCCCAAATCGCCGATTTTCTGCGCTTCACGAATTTTCTGCCGATGCGTTTTTGTCGCGATTTGACAAAAACAGTAAATCCTTACAAAACAATTGCCTTGATAAAGTTGTTGCTGATGTTAAAAAAATTATCACTCTTTGATAAAAATAATATTGTAATACCATTAGGCTATAGTAGTATTGTAGTACTAAATGATATTCACAATGTTTGTGATCACTTGGCTGATTGCAGAGTTCAATGTACGGGGATGCTAATGTCTAATGTTTTAGGGTCTTACGCGTTAGGGCTGGATTACGGCTCTGATTCTGTTCGCGCGTTATTGGTTGATACACAAAGCGGCGCTGAAGTTGCTACCAATGTGGTGTACTACCCACGTTGGAAAAAGGGACTGTATTGCGTCCCTGCTAAAAATCAATTTAGGCAACATCCTTTAGATTACATTGAAAGTTTAATTGAGGTTGTACAAGGACTTTGGGCTAAAGCACCAGCAGGCGCAGCGGCAAACGTGTGTGGTTTAAGCTTTGACACGACAGGCTCAACACCGATTGCCGTTGATGAAGCAGGCGTGGCATTAGCGCTTAAAGAAGAATTTTCGTCTAATCCTAATGCGATGTTTTTATTGTGGAAAGACCATAGCGCGATTCTTGAAGCCCAGCAAATTACCGCAGCGTCTAAAGTCGCCAAAGAGAATTACCTTAAATATGAGGGCGGGATCTACTCATCTGAATGGTTCTGGGCCAAAGCATTATACTTACTGCGCCATGACACTGAAGTGAGACAAGCGGCTTACAGCTGGGTCGAGCACTGTGATTGGATCACAGCGTTAATGACAGGCACAACTCACCCTAATGTATACAAGGCGGGTCGCTGCGCATCGGGTCACAAAGTCATGTGGCACGAGTCATGGAATGGTTACCCCCCTAATGAATTCTTTGTTGATATAGATCCATTACTGGACGGAATTCGTGATCGCTTACCCGTTGAAACCTGCACCTCAGATAAAATCTGCGGCACCTTAACACCCGAGTGGGCCGCCAATCTAGGACTATCAACCAACGTTATCGTGTCGTTCGGCGCGTTCGACTGTCATGCGGGTGCGGTGGGGGCCAATGTGAAGGAGGGCGTACTCACCAAAGTGATGGGCACGTCGACTTGCGATATAACAGTTGCCAGTTATGAAGATATTGGCTCCCGCTGTATTAAAGGCATTTGCGGCCAAGTCGATGGCTCAGTTATGCCAGGTTTAATTGGTCTTGAAGCAGGGCAGTCAGCCTTTGGCGATCTCTACGCTTGGTTTAAGGACCTCACCACTTGGCCAATTAAAAATATCAATACTTCAGCATTATTTGACGAAGAAGTGAAAGCCAAACTGATTGCACAGCTCGAGGATGAAACCTTAACTGAGCTGGGTAATGCTGCTGCGACTATTCCTGTGGGCGACACTGGTATCGTCGCGCTTGATTGGATTAACGGTCGTCGTACTCCCGATGCCGACCAATCAGTATCTATGGCGATCAGCGGCTTAACCATGGGTAGCCACGCACCGCAAGTGTTTAAAGCCTTAGTCGAAGCCAGTGCCTACGGCGCCAGAGCCATCATCGAACGCTTTAAGGAAGAGGGCGTGCGAATCGATCAAGTCGTCACGATTGGCGGTATCTCTAAAAAGTCAGATTTCATCATGCAAACCTGCGCTGACGTGTGGAATTGCAACATCGACGTACTGGAAAGCGAGCAGAGCTGTGCCTTGGGCGCCGCAATTTATGCCGCAACCGCTGCAGGCGTGTATTCCGATGTGTTAAGTGCGCAAGCCGTGATGGCCTCTAATGTCGCCAAAACTTATGCGCCAAATCCTGCCAATGCTGAAAAATACCAAGCGCTTTATCAAGCGTATTTAGCCCTAGGGCATTATGTTGATGGAGCGAAATAACATGTCATTTCTTGAACTGAAACGCGAAGTTTATGAAGCCAATATGGAGCTTGAGAAGCGCAATTTAGTGACTTACACCTTTGGTAATGTGTCGCAAGTTGATCGCAGGCTCGGTGTAATTGGCATTAAGCCGAGCGGTGTGCCCTATGAGGATCTCAAGGTCGAAGATATTGTTATTGTCGATCTTGAAAACCAAATTGTCGAAGGGCGTTTACGTCCGTCATCCGACACCAAAACGCACACTTATTTATACCGTCAATGGCAGAGTATTGGCGGCATCACCCACACACATTCGACTTATGCAACTGCATGGGCGCAGGCGCAAATCGCCATTCCTTGTTTGGGTACCACACAAGCCGATTATGTTTACGGCGAGATCCCATGCACAGCTGTGATGCGTGATGACCAAATCAGCCGCGATTATGAAGAAGAAACGGGCGTACAAATTCTCGATTGCTTTGTTGATAGAAATCCAAGCGAGTCACCTATGGTAATCGTGGCGGGGCACGCGCCATTCACTTGGGGAGACAGCGCGGCAAAGTCGGTTTATCACGCTGTGCTACTCGAAGAAATCGCGCGAATGGCTTATCTGACCAAAACCTTGTCGCCAAGTATCACGCCATTAAAACAAGAGCTTATTGATAAACATTACTTACGTAAGCACGGTAAAGACGCCTATTACGGCCAAAACAGTGTCACTAGTAAATAGTGAATAAAATCAATCAGCTTCACGTTACCAGAATCATCAAATTTATAGGGTAGAGAGAAATATGAAAGCATTCAAACAAAAGCAAGTGTGGTTTGTGACCGGTTCGCAGGATTTATACGGGCCTAAAGTGTTGGAGCAAGTGGCGAAAAATAGTGAGCAAATTGTCCACGGTTTTAATCAGTCAGACGCGATTTCAATGGAAGTCGTCTATAAACCTACAGTTAAATCACCCCGCGAAATCTATGCGGTTTGCCAAGCGGCCAACAGTGATGAAAACTGTGTAGGCGTTATCCTGTGGATGCACACGTTCTCGCCTGCCAAAATGTGGATTGCGGGTTTGAATGAACTCAGCAAACCCTTCATGCATTTGCATACTCAGTTTAATGCCGAGCTGCCTTGGGCCGACATTAACATGAACTACATGAACACCCATCAAAGTGCCCATGGTTGCCGCGAGTTTGGTTATATCGGCACCCGCATGCGCAAAGAGCGCAAAGTGGTAGTAGGTCATTGGCAAACAAACGATGTACAAGCCCAAGTGGACGATTGGTGCCGTGCTGCAGCCGGTTGGAACGAAAGCCAAAATCTTCGTATTGCGCGCTTTGGCGACAACATGCGCCAAGTGGCAGTAACTGAAGGCGATAAAGTAGCGGCGCAGATTCAATTCGGTTACGAAGTGCATGCCTACAGTTTAGGTGAGCTAAATGATGCAATTAATGCGGTTGCCGATAATGATATAACTGCCCAAATCGACCGCTACGCGAGCGAATATGTCATTAGTAATGAATTGTTTAACGATGAATACCAACTTGACCGTTTAAGAAAAGAAGCGCAAATCGAACTGGGCTTAACCCAATTCTTAAAAGATGGCGAGTTTGGTGCCTTTACTAACTGCTTTGAAAACTTAACTGGCATGACGGGTTTACCTGGGCTAGCGACACAACGTTTGATGGCAAACGGAATCGGTTATGGCGGCGAAGGCGATTGGAAAACCGCGGCTATGGTTCGCATCATGAAAGTCATGGGCCAAGGCCGCACCGGTGGTACTTCATTTATGGAAGATTACACCTATAACTTTGGCGTGACAGACCAAGTGCTCGGCGCGCATATGCTTGAAGTGTGTCCGTCTATTGCCGCCGCTAAACCACGTTTAGAAGTACACCGTCATACTATCGGTGTGCGCTGCGATGTTCCGCGTCTGCTATTTACCGGTAAAGCGGGACCGGCCATTAACGTATCGACTATCGATCTTGGTAACCGCTTCCGTATTATTCTCAATGAATTAGATACTGTAACGCCGCCACAGGAATTGCCAAATCTGCCCGTTGCTTCTGCACTGTGGGTGCCGCGTCCAAATCTGTCTATTGCAGCAGCAGCTTGGATCCATGCGGGTGGCGCGCATCACTCAGCTTACAGCCAAGCCATTAGCACTGACAATATAGTCGACTTTGCAGAAATGGCGGGGGCTGAACTGGTGATCATCGATGCTGATACTCGCATTCGTCAGTTTAAAAATGAGCTTCGCCAGAATTCCGTATATTACGGTTTAGCAAGAGGGCTATAATCTCAAGCTAATACTGAAAAGCCGCCTCAGGGCGGCTTTTTAATTTGTGCACGTTAATGTGTGAGCGTCAGACGAGTTGAGCTGGTCAATTTATTTCAGTCTTAAGGGTTGGGAAAGCAGTATGTACGCAGATTTTGATGGCATTATTTTCGATATGGACGGCACCTTGGTCGATAGCGGCCAGTTACATGAACAGGCATGGCGACAAACATTAACCCACTTTGGGATCCCTATTGATGGCGCATTAATGCGATCCTTGGCGGGCGTGCCGACAATTGGCACCCTTGAAATCTTAATTGCCCATTTTGGTGTAACACCGACCGCCACATGTGAAGCAATGAATGACTATAAAGAAGCCTTGGTTCGAGAAACCATGCACCTCTATGTTAAGCCAACCCGTTTAGCCGAATTTGCCAAGCAGAATAAGGGCAAGCGCCCGATGGCAGTGGGTACAGGGGCTTATACAGAGGAAGCGGTTGAGATTTTAACCCTGTGCAGCTTACTCGAGCTAGTCGACCATGTGGTTGGTGCCGATCAAGTCGTCGCGCCCAAACCTGCACCAGATACGTTTTTACGCTGCGCCGAGTTGATGGGGATTACCCCTGAGCGTTGTATCGTGTTTGAAGATGCAAAAGCAGGTATTCAAGCAGCACAATCAGCGGGCATGTTTGTGGTCGATGTCTTGATCGATTTTGATATTAAAAACGATTATTTCCTAACGTAGCCATCCTACTAAAAACCTGTCGAATATAGGCATAAAATGAGCCGTAGCAGGTAAATTAACCCTGTCCATCGCAGCCTTACAGTGTAAAGAAAAGCGTGAGAGTGGGGTGAAAGCGAAAAGATGAATTAGCGCGAAACCCTCATAAATTCTTGGCTTTATAAAAATTACCTGTTACGTTTTTAAGGAAAGGTAGTATCATAACATTTGATCAATTTCGGCTTTTTTAGCGAGTTATTTTAGATTCTGTTCGGCTATATCGGGACATAAGAGGGCGCAATGGCAAATCAGGCAAACAACCGACCGCAGAATATCCACAACTGGGTGGCCAGCGAACTTGGCTCGCGTATTGTTGGCGGATTTTATGCTCCGGGTGAATATATTCCCAATGAGAACACCATTTGTGAAGAACTTGAGGTGTCTCGCACTTCGCTCAGAGAAGCCTTTAAAGTGCTTACCGCAAAGGGCTTAATTGAATCGCGTCCCAAACTGGGCACCCGTATTCGTGAGCGCCGCCATTGGAATATGTTCGATCCCGTGATTTTAAATTGGTTTTCTCAATCTAAACCCTCACCCGAATTTTACACGTCGTTGTATGAAATCCGTGAGGTTTTTGAGCCCGCTGCTGCCGAACTTGCCGCGAAAAAACGTACTCCAGCGCAACTTAAAATCATTGCGGCAGCCTATGCCAAGATGGAAGCGGCGCAAGTGGGCACAGATGAGGTTTATACCTCGGATATTGACTTCCACATGGCGATTTTAGATGCGACCAACAATGAGTTTATGGTCTCTTTAGGCGTATCAATTCAGTCGGCTTTACTCGAAATTTTTAGATTGAGTAGTACCATCCAAGATGATTTCCTCGAATCACTGCCAGGCCACAAGGCCATTTATACTGCGATTGAAGCAGGGGACAGTGAACGTGCTAAAGCAGAAATGAATAAACTGCTCTCCACCTCCCAAGATACGCTAAAGAAAAATATCGAGCACAAATAGCATCACGCACATGCTTGGTGGCAACAAAAAGGTGATCCGATATTCGGCTCACCTTTTTAGTTTCTACAACTGTCCTCGCACCATATTAGCCATCATCAGAGTATTACTGCGCCGAAGTAATGCCTTCCGTCGTCATCTGAATTCGTTTAATCGTGCCATCTTCATTGTAATAAAGCGGGTCGATGGCAACGGTTCGTCTAAACTCACCGCCGCCATTTTGCGAGGCGCCAGTATGATAAATAAAATAAGATTTGCCTTTAAATTCAATAATTGCTTGATGATTTGTTGGTGAGTTACCTGCCACTTCATTCAGTATGCCTTGGTACTTCCACGGGCCTTTTACATTATCGCTGGTCGCGTAGGCGATTTTTTCGGGGAAACCTGAGGCATAAGAAAGGTAATAGGTTTTATCCTTTTTATGCACCCATAATGCTTCGGTGAAATTAGGCACATCGATAGCGTGAATAGGGCCATCGAGTTCGATCATATTGGGCTTTAGTTTGGCATAACGAGGCTTTGAGTTACCCCAAAAAATATAGGCCTGCTGATCATCATCGATAAATACCGCTGGGTCGATATCATCCCAGTCGATGTCGGTATCGGTTGTCATATCATTGGTGATCAGTGCCGTCCCACGCGCATCCTTAAAAGGGCCTAATGGACTGTCTGCAACGGCCACACCAATCGCAAAGCCATTAATCTTGGCGTGTCTTGCTGTAACATACCAATAAAACTTACCCTCTTTTTCAATTACATGGCTTGCCCAAGCATCGCCTTTTGCCCAACTAAAATCCTTAACCGCTAACTTACTGCCGTGTTCGGTCCAATTCAGCATGTCCTTTGAACTAAAGACTAACCAATCGTGCATCTCAAAGAAGGTTTTGTTGTCTTTGGCCACATCATGCCCAGTATAAAGGTACACAGTATCCTGATGGACCATAGCGGCAGGATCGGCAGTAAACACTTCGGGGAACACAGGATTAGCGGCAAATGCCGCCGAATTAAATACTAAACAAATACTCAAAAGTGCCTTTTTCATAATTCCTCTATTGTTTTTTGACATTTTAGTATTATAGTAATACCAATACTTTTACCCACTAGCAATCTTTAAAGCGCAAATGATTAACGACTGTCTTTTTGCCACTTTGGGCGAGGACAGAGCGGCATACAGTGGCGAGGTAAGTGTCAATGCGGTAACCGAGTGCATTCACTAAGGCACAGATTGTTATAACGAAGGTGTGAAAATGAATAATAAAAAAACGAAAGCACTTCGTTCTGCGAGTTGGTTTGGGAGTGATGACAAAAATGGCTTTATGTATCGCAGCTGGATGAAAAACCAAGGCATACCAGACCATCATTTTCAAAATAAACCTGTGATCGGCATCTGTAACACTTGGTCAGAACTTACACCTTGTAACGGCCATCTGCGCGATTTAGCACAAAGGGTCAAAAACGGCATACGTGAGGCAGGGGGAATACCGGTTGAATTCCCCGTATTTTCCAATGGCGAATCCAATTTACGTCCAAGCGCTATGCTGACACGTAACTTAGCAGCGATGGATACTGAAGAAGCGATTCGCGGTAATCCGATTGATGGTGTTGTCTTATTGGTTGGCTGCGATAAAACCACCCCCGCATTATTGATGGGCGCCGCCAGTTGTAACTTGCCGACGATAGTCGTCACTGGTGGACCTATGCTCAATGGTAAGCACAAAGGTAAAGACGTGGGCTCAGGAACTCTAGTCTGGGAACTGCACCAAGAGTATAAAGCGGGCAATATCAGTCTTGCAGAGTTTATGAATGCTGAAGCCGATATGTCTCGCTCAACGGGCACCTGTAATACCATGGGCACAGCATCAACTATGGCTTGTATGGCGGAAAGTTTAGGCACAAGTTTACCGCAAAATGCCGCCATTCCTGCCGTAGATTCACGGCGTAATGTGTTGGCCCACATGTCTGGCATGCGTATTGTTGACATGGTGCATGAGGATTTAACGCTGTCGAAAGTATTGACCCGCGAGGCTTTTATCAATGCGATAAAAACCAATGCGGCGATTGGCGGCTCGACCAACGCGGTGATCCATTTAAAAGCGATAGCAGGTCGTATTGGTGTTGAATTGTCATTGGACGATTGGTCACACGGCTACGATGTGCCCACCATAGTGAATCTAAAACCTTCAGGTCAGTACTTGATGGAAGACTTTTACTATGCAGGAGGTTTGCCCGCAGTGTTAAAGCAGCTGTTTAATAAAAATTTATTGAATAAAGACACTTTAACAGTGAACGGCCAAACCCTGTGGGCAAATGTAATGGATGCGCCTTGCTACAACGAAGAGGTCATCATGAACATCGATGCGCCCTTAGTTGAAAATGGTGGGATTCGGATATTAAGGGGAAATCTTGCTCCCCGAGGCGCAGTAATTAAGCCTTCGGCGGCCAGTCCTCATTTAATGAAACACAGTGGTAAAGCTGTGGTTTTTGAGAGTTTTGATGACTATAACGCTCGTATAAACTCTCCAGAATTGGATATTGATGAAACCAGTATTATGGTGCTCAAGAATTGCGGCCCCAAGGGATATCCGGGCATGGCGGAGGTGGGTAATATGGGATTACCACCTAAGCTATTGAAAAAAGGCATTAAAGATATGGTCAGGATTTCCGATGCGCGCATGAGTGGCACCGCATTTGGCACTGTAGTCTTGCATGTTGCACCCGAAGCGCAGGATTTAGGTCCCTTAGCGGCGGTGCAAAATGGCGATATGATCACGCTTGATACCTTTGCGGGTATTCTGCAACTTGAGATCAGCGCTGACGAATTAGCAAATCGATTGGCTAAGTTAGCCTCGGTGAAACCCGTTCCCATCGGCACTGGATATTTGTCTCTTTTTAAAGAAAGAGTGCTGCAAGCGGACGAAGGTTGTGACTTTGATTTTCTAGTGGGATGTCGAGGTGCTGATATTCCGGCACATTCCCATTAAACATGGCACCTTTTTCTTTTATAATGAAACCAAATAATTATTTTAAAAAAAGGTTGAGTTATGAAGTTGAGTAATCAGTACCCGAGCTTAAAAGGAAAGACCATTTTTATTAGTGGTGGCGGTACGGGTATTGGCGCCTGCTTAGTGAGATCTTTTTTAGAGCAGGGCGCAAAGGTTGCATTTGTAGATATTCTTGTGGATGAGTCAAATCAACTGGTTAACAGCTTATTGACTAATCAAGCTGATGCAGTCTTAAAGTTTTATCCCTGCGATCTGATTGATATCGACGCACTAAAAACGGTGTTAGCAACAGTAGAACAAGAATTAGGGGCGATCTCAGTCTTAATCAATAACGCCGCCTGCGATCAACGTCATAGCATAGATGAAGTGACGCCCGAGTATTGGGATCACTGTTTAAATACCAATTTACGACATTACTTTTTTGCTGTTCAGGCTGTTAGGCAGCAAATGCAACGCCTCGGTGGTGGTTCAGTGATCAACTTAGGCTCGATGAGTTGGCACAATCGTCAGTCTGGCATGGCGGGTTATACCGCTTCTAAAGCCGGCGCTATGGGATTGACCCGAGGACTCGCCGCAGATTTAGGTAAAGATAAAATTCGAATTAATACCCTAACGCCAGGCTGGGTGATGACTAAACGTCAATTAACCCACTGGGTAGATAAAGATACGGCAAAACATATCGAAGATAATCAATGTATCAAAGACTATGTGATGCCAGAAGATATCGCAGCCATGGCATTATTTTTGGCTTCAGATGATAGCAAACTCTGCACTGCACAAAACTTTATCGTTGATGGTGGTTGGATTTAGTCATTAACAATACCGTTTGTGGTTCATTAAGTCGTTATTTATTACGCGTGGATAGGCGAGGAGTGCTGCTGATAAAAATTTAAATACTAAAAGGTGACACTACCGTTATGCAACTCTCAATATCAACGCAAAAATTAACTCATGCCGCATTTCCTGGAGAGTTGCATTTAATCACCTTAACCAATAGCCATGGTTTGGAGGTATTATTATCTAATTATGGCGCGAGCATTTGGTCGGTTAAACTTCATGACAAAGAAGCACAACCGATTGATTTAAGTTTGAGTTACAAAAACATTCAAGATTGGGCAAAAAACCCTTATTATTTTGGTATTACTGCAGGCCGCGTTGCGAATCGAATAGACGGTGCTCAATTCTCACTCAATGGCAAACACGTTCAATTAACGCCAAACGAAGGTAATAATCAACTTCATGGCGGCGCCCAAGGATTAAGCCATTGTCTCTGGCAATGTGAAACCCTGCGCTACCAAGATGCTGTCGCGGCAAGTTTCACCATAATCAGTCCTGATGGTGACCAAGGCTACCCAGGTGAGCTAGTGATAAAAGTTGAATACAGATTAAATGAAAACAATGAGTTAATTATTACCTATGAAGCAAAATCGGATCAAACAACGCCAGTTTGCTTAACCAATCATACTTATTGGAATCTAGCCTCCGATAAACAAAACGGAATACTAGGCCATTCTTTGCAACTCCAATCAAAACATATTTTAGCCTTAGATGCAGAGCAAATTCCTACGGGTGAATTAATCCAAGTAGAGAATACCGCCTTTGATTTTAGACAACCTAAAATGATTTTACGTGATATTCATACCTTAGATAATGGCTATGATCATTATTTTGTCATGGATAAAAAATACAGTAGCACATCAAATTTAAACGTCATTGCTAATTTGGTCGATCCTATTTCAGGACGTGAAATGGAAATAAGTACGACAGAACTAGGATTACAATTTTATAGCGGAAATTTTTTAGATGGCTCGCATTTCGATAATCACGGTCAGCCATTAATTCAATATCGCGGTTTATGTTTAGAAACCCATGGCTATCCAAACGCCGTTAATATTGATCATTTTCCGACTGTGATCCTAGAAGCCAATATCTTGTACAAACAAATTACGGTACACACATTTAAAAACATCTGAGT
Source organism: Shewanella sp. SM29 (assembly GCF_025654245.1). Taxonomy (NCBI): domain Bacteria; kingdom Pseudomonadati; phylum Pseudomonadota; class Gammaproteobacteria; order Alteromonadales; family Shewanellaceae; genus Shewanella; species Shewanella sp. SM29. The sequence continues at coordinate 99,931 of NZ_JAKKRN010000016.1, read as the reverse complement.
TTTATAAATTTTATAACCAGTAAATAACGAAACGTTTTAAGTTTGATCTTCTGAATTAAGAAGGTCTGGGGATTTTTGTCACTAAAATTTTGAAAGGGAATAATAATGAAAAATTTTAAACTAGTTTCAGCGTTCAGTTTATGGGCAGTTAGTACCAGTTGCGCATTCGCGACAACTGTCGGGTTTTCACAGGTAGGGTCAGAAAGCGGTTGGCGAACTAGCTTCAGCGAGGCAGTAAAAGCAGAAGCCAAGCAAAGGGGCATTGACTTAAAATTTGCCGATGCACAGCAAAAACAAGAAAACCAAATCAAAGCCGTACGTAGCTTTATCGCCCAAGGTGTGGATGCGATTATTATTGCGCCAGTAGTCGAAACGGGTTGGAAACCGGTACTGAAAGAAGCCAAACGTGCCCACATTCCTGTTGTTATAGTTGACCGTAATATTAAGGTCGATGACGATTCATTATTCCTGACCCGCATTGCCTCTGACTTTACCGAAGAAGGCAGCAAAATCGCCCAATGGTTAATGGATAAAACCCAAGGCAAATGTGATATCGCCGAACTACAGGGCACTGTTGGTGCCACTGCCGCCATCGATCGTGCAGCCGGTTTTAATGCCGTTATCGCAAATTATCCCAATGCCAAGATTATCCGCAGCCAAACGGGTGAATTTACCCGTGCTAAGGGTAAAGAAGTGATGGAAGGTTTCCTTAAAGCACAAAACGGCCAAGCACTGTGCGCCGTTTGGGCACATAACGACGAAATGGCACTTGGCGCCGTGCAAGCCATTAAAGAAGCTGGACTAAAACCGGGGACAGATATCTTGATTGTTTCGGTTGATGGCGTACCGGATTACTTTAAAGCCATGGCCGATGGGGAGGCCAATGCGACAGTAGAATTGAGCCCCTATTTAGGCGGACCAGCCTTTGATGTTATCGATGCATTCCTTAAGGGAAAAAAAGACCAATCGAAACTGATTAGCACTACGGGTGACGTTTATACCCAAGAAACCGCCGCCGAATATGAAAAGCGTCGCCTGCGTTAATCGACGATAACGCGTTTCTTGGGGAGACAAGCTATGAGCCTTATCTTAGAACTGCAGAATATCAGTAAGCATTACCCCGGCGTGAAAGCGCTAGAAGAGGTGAGTTTACGTTTATATTCAGGGGAAGTTCATGCCCTCTTGGGCGAAAACGGTGCGGGTAAGTCCACACTGGTGAAAGTGATGACAGGGGCACAATCCAAAGATGGCGGGGATATTATTTTTCTGGGTGAACAACAACATTTTTGTACGCCGATTGAGGCACAGAAAATCGGGATCAGCACAGTTTATCAAGAAGTGAATCTGGTTCCGAATCTTTCCGTGGCGCAGAATTTATTTCTGGGCCATGAGCCTAAACGTTTTGGGTTAATTCACTTTAAAAAGATGTATGCCGATGCCCGCAGCGTATTGACTCAGTTTAAGCTGGATATTGATGTCACTGCGCCACTGTCACAATACTCTATAGCCGTACAACAGCTTATCGCCATTGCCCGTGGCGTAGCCATGTCAGCCAAAGTGTTGGTATTAGATGAGCCAACGGCCAGCCTTGATGCGGATGAAGTACAAGTGCTATTTGGCATTTTAAAACAGCTTAAACAAAAGGGTGTGGCCATAGTGTTTATCACCCATTTTCTCGATCAGGTTTATCAGATAAGTGACCGCATTACGGTACTGCGAAACGGTCGTTTTATTGGTGAATATCTCACATCTGAGTTACCCCAATCCCAATTGATTGAAGCTATGCTCGGGCGTTCATTGCTAGAGCAACTGGTTGATAAAAAGATTGAAGATAATCCAGCAAAGGGTACTTCAGCGGTACTGTTATCCCTTGAGGGCGTGTCCGTTAAAGGCTCCATTCAAGCCATGACGCTCACTGTACCTAAAGGTCAAGCAGTGGGTCTTGCTGGCTTGTTAGGTTCAGGGCGCAGTGAAGTTTGCAATGCAGTTTTTGGACTGGATTTGCTTGAAAGCGGCAGCATTCACTTAGCAGGTAAAAAATTAAACCTTTCACAACCTGTTGATGCGATTCATGCGGGGATCGCGCTGTGTCCTGAAGATCGCAAAATTGACGGCATCATTGGACCTTTATCCATTCGCGAGAACATCATTTTAGCCTTGCAGGCGAGGGTGGGATGGTGGCGCAGTTTATCGAAAGCGAGGCAAGAGGAAATTGCCCAGTTCTTTATCGATAAATTGCAGATCGCCACGCCCGATGCCGACAAACCCATAGAGCAGCTCAGTGGCGGTAATCAGCAGAAAGTGATCTTAGCGCGCTGGCTTGCCATTGAACCGATTTTGTTAGTGCTCGATGAACCGACCCGCGGTATCGATATCGGCGCCCATGCCGAAATTATCAAACTGATTAGATCCCTGTGTGACGATGGTATGTCGCTGCTCGTTGCCTCCTCCGAATTAGATGAACTTGTCGCATTCTCCAACAAAGTCGTGGTGATGCGCGACCGTTATGCAGTGCGTGAATTAACGGGATCAGAACTCACCTCACAACACGTTATGCAAGCCATTGCGGAGGGATAAATGAAAAGCTCAGCAGAAATGATGTCGCCGGAGGCTTTACCTATGAATAGCCAGCAAACAATGACCAAAGAAAAAACAGACCGTTATCAAGCGGGTAAGTCAAAGTCCTTCGGTCGTTATCTTTGGCCTTTATTAGCGTTAGCCTTATTGCTGCTAGTTAACTTGTTTATCGACAGCAGTTTTTTCCATTTAACCTATCAAGATGACCGTCTTTATGGCTCCTTGATTGATATTTTAAACCGCAGTGCGCCAGTCGCTTTGCTCGCGATTGGCATGAGTTTAGTCATTGCCACAGGTGGGATTGACCTCTCTGTTGGTGCTGTGATGGCAATCGCAGGCGCGGTCTGCGCTAACCTTTTGCTGGTGCCGGATATCAGCTTAGTGACAGTGGTATTGGCGGGTTTGATGGTTGGCCTCGCGGCGGGTTGTATTAATGGTGCCTTGGTCAGTGTTTTAGGCATTCAGCCCATTGTGGCAACTTTACTGCTTATGGTTGCTGGGCGCGGCGTCGCTCAGCTAATCAATCAGGGGCAGATCATTACCTTTCAACATGAAGCATTTGCGGCAATCGGTGTTGGGCAGTTTTTAGGCTTACCTATGCCGATTTGGATTGTCATTGGCATGTTGCTACTGACCCAATTATTGCTGCGCAGAACCGCTTTGGGACTTTTTATTGAGGCCGTAGGTTGTAACGCCAAAGCGAGTCGTTACCTTGGTATTAATGATAAATCCATCAAGCTGTTCGTGTATGCCATTGCCGGATTATGCGCAGCGTTAGCCGGCATGATAAGCACTGCCGACATTCAAGGATCAGACGCTAATAATGCGGGCTTATGGCTTGAGCTCGACGCCATCTTAGCTGTAGTGATTGGTGGCGCAGCGTTAACTGGTGGCCGTTTCTCACTTGTGTTGTCGATCATCGGCGCGCTGATCATCCAAACCTTGGCCACTACGATTATCGTCAGCGGTTTACCTGCCAAATTTAACCTGTTGATCAAAGCCATAGTGATCTTAAGTGTACTGTTACTGCAGTCTGAGAAATTTAGACGTCAGCTATCGGGACTATTCAAACTTCGCACCTTCAACAGCGCCAAGGCTGGAGACAAAAAATGATCGCTAAACGTTTTATTCCCCTATGGATCACGGCCTCCTTACTGCTAGTGATGTTTTTGATAGGTTCAATGCAGTTTGAAGGCTTTGCCAGTGTCAGAGTCGTGACTAACTTATTCCGTGATAACGCTTTTTTACTGATCACCGCACTCGGGATGACGTTAGTCATCATCTCCGGGGGCATCGATTTATCCGTAGGCTCAGTGATTGCCTTAAGTGGCGTGCTCACCAGCGTGTTAATTACCGAATATCACTGGCATCCACTGCTCGCCTTTGCACTGGTTCTGCCCCTTGGCACACTCTTTGGTGCCTTGATGGGCAGCATTATCCACGTTTACAAGCTTCAACCCTTCATTGTGACCTTAGCGGGGATGTTTTTAGCACGTGGCATGGCAACCACCATCAGTGAAGAATCAATCGCGATTGATCATCCGTTTTACGATGCCATTGCTGATTTGAGCATTGCCTTACCCGGTCATGGTTCGCTTGATATTAGCTCACTGATTTTTATTCTGTTTTTCATCATTGTTGCCGTCATGATGCACTACAGCCGTTTCGGAATCAATGTGTACGCCCTTGGCGGTAATGCGCAATCGGCGGAGTTAATGGGGATTTCTATCGCGAAAACCACTATCTGTATTTATGCGCTCAGTAGTTTTCTCGCAACGTTGGCGGGAATTGTATTCACCTTTTATACCTTTTCCGGTTATGCGCTCGGAGCGATTGGAGTCGAGCTCGATGCCATTGCCGCTGTGGTGATTGGCGGCACTTTACTTACCGGCGGTAGGGGCTTTGTGTTAGGTACTGTGCTTGGGGTGTTTTTAATGGGGGTGATCCAGACCTACATTACCTTTGATGGCACGCTCAGCAGTTGGTGGACCAAGATAGTGATTGGATTATTACTATTTTTCTTCATCGTGTTACAAAAACTCTTGAATGGACGTAAACCTAGCCATGGATAAGTTAACCTCAATGACTCGCTCTAAACCTATTAGCTATAAGCATGTTAGCTCTCAACATGGTAACGCTAATCAAATTCACCCTAAATCAAGCCGTTTTTCGGCACTGGCGGTGTCAATTGCGCTGTCGGTTTGTATGGCAGGCCCTGCGAATGCAGTGCCTGTACTTGAGCATAAAGCTGTCGTTCATCAGGCCATTACCGCACAAAATACCAAATCCACTGTTCAAAACGCGCCTTTTATTGCCCGCAGCGCCGATCCTTGGGTAATTAAAGCCGACGATGGCAGCTATTACTTTATCGCCTCTGTACCTGAATTTGATCGAATAGAACTGCGCCATGCCGCCACGATTCAGGCTCTAAGCCAAGCAAAGCCTAAGATCATTTGGCATAAGCATGAGTCTGGGCCCATGAGCATCGACATTTGGGCGCCCGAACTACATAAGATTGATGGCCGTTGGTATATCTATTATGCCGCCAGTGATAAAGACCTGCGTTTTCATAACCGTATGTTTGTATTAGGCTTAAATGGCGATGATCCGATGACGGGTGAGTGGGAGGAACTCGGACGCCTTAAGACAGCGCACGATGCATTTTCCTTAGATGCCACCAGCTTTCAAGTAGGCGAACAGCGTTATTTTATTTGGGCGCAGCAAGATGAGGCTAAAAGCTACAATACGGGATTGGTGATCGCCAAAATGGTGTCGCCGACGCAGGCGTCAGCAGCGGAAACCATCATCACCGAACCTTTGCTCGACTGGGAAAGATTAGGTTTTAAAGTCAACGAAGGCGCTGCCGTGCTCATTAAAAATGGCAAAGTCTTTGTGACCTATTCCGCTAGCGCCACAGATGATCGATACGCTATGGGCTTGCTGTGGGCGGATCAAACGGCCGATCTCCTCGATCCCAATAGCTGGCACAAAGCACCCACATCCGTATTTAGCAGTAATCCAGTACTTAAACGTTTTGGCCCTGGGCACAACAGCTTTGTACTGGCAGAAGACGGTAAGACGGAGTTAATGTTCTACCACGCCCGCAATTACCTTGAACTACAAGGAACGCCACTCACCGACGGCAATCGCCACAGCTATTATCGCGCGATATCTTGGTCAGCAGATGGCATGCCACAGTTTGATAATGAGCTCAGCGATGCGCAAACGTTTGCTAAGTGAACCTCAAAATTTTTTATAACTTATAAAGCGGCATAAGCAGTAATAATCGGAGTTAAAATAGCCTTGAGTGAGCACAGACTGATGCAGATATTAGAATTTTTGTGTTTAACTCATACAGGCTTGCCATGGTATCCACTCACCTATGTAGTGACCAACAAAATTTGGCCACTGTTTTAAAGATTGAAATCCATAATATTACATTCATGCTAGCGAGTGAATCAGACTACCGTAGAGTGATTCACTCGCTACTTCGAGTACTCACTTATCCCGTTTATTCCTCACCCACAACTAATTAATCAAGAAGCTATATTACAACTTCAAAAATTCGCCATCTTCAGGGATTAATATATGATTTTCAATCCCTTCTTCTTGCACAAATTCCCTTAATTCTTTACGAGTCAATGCCGCATGGTTAACAGTGTCCATATGTACAGCAATGATGTTAGCCTGAGGTGCGTGTTTAATGGCACGAACTGTATCTTCTTTACCCATGATAATTGAACCTTTAAGGCTTTCCATTCGTGCATCACCCGTGTTAAGAACAACGACTTCAGGCTTAAATTGACGTAACGTATCTTCTACTTCATCGCGCCAAATAGTATCACCAACAAAATAAACAGTGTCGTAATTGTCCGCCTCTAACACAACTCCCATAGCCTCGCCTAGTGCCTTAGCTAATTCTGGGATTGCATACATTTCATCCGTTCCATGCTGCCCACCTGTTTTGGTTAAACTAATATCATTGAACTTAGTTTTAAAACCTAACACACGCACATCTTTAAAGCCTTGAGCACGAATAGTCTTTGCATCTTCTTCATTTTGCACAAATAAAGGTATTGATTTAGGTAGTAAACTTTGTGCCATATCGTCCCAATGATCAAGATGTGTGTGAGTAACAATAACGGCATCTACATTGTCAATTACAGTTTTAGCTTTCATGGGTAAATCGACCATCGGTATGCGTATTTCACTACGGTAAGTACCTGCAAAGCCTGGATAGGTATCTTTCTTTGACAACATAGGGTCGATCAAAAATGTGGTATTACCATATGTAATTTTTGATGTTGCATTTCGGATATGCTGAAAGTGTACCTGTTGTGATTCTGCATGCAGAACTGGAACCGATTCGGCTAATGCATTGGTACTATTAATGATAGATGCAAACCCTAAGGTGAGTAGTGTACTGATAGCTTTGCTTTTCATAGTGTATCTCTTTGGCTGTTGATTAATGTAGCCATTATCCTTGGTACTTATGAGTATAAACATTGACCCAAATGACAAACTTCGAAACAATTAGGCCAAATAGTGATATAACGTTTACAAGTGAGCACTTTGCATATGCAAACACCAACAGTAGCTTTAGTTCTCTACCCCCATTTCAGTGCGTTCAATGTTGCGGTACCTCAAGCCGTGTTTTCGATGATGCCAGATGGCAAACCTATTTTTGATTTAAAAATTGTGTCAGTTGATGGTGAGCAACAACATGCGGATAATTGGATAACGATACAACCAGATGGTGGGCTAGAGTTATTGGAATTGGCTGATATCGTTATCATTCCTGGATGGCATGAGTTAAACAGTGCACCAGCACCTAATTTATCTAAAGCACTGGTTCGAGCCCATGAGAGAGGGGCAATGGTAGTAGGGCTTTGCTATGGCGCTTATGCGTTAGCTTACTCAGGACTATTAGATGAAAAAGAGGCGGCGACTCACTGGATGGCAGAGGACGATTTTACCGTTCGCTTCCCAAATATAAAGCTAAATACAAATGCACTTTATGTTGAGAGTGACCATATAGTCACATCTGCTGGTACTGCTGCGGCTTTAGACTGTTGCTTGTATATTTTGAGGTCTTTCTATGGGACAAAAATAGCGAATAAAGTTGCACGTATCTTAGTTGTACCACCACACCGAGAAGGAGGTCAGGCGCAATTTATTGCACAACCTATCCCAAAATCAACTCAAGATGCTGAGATCAATCGGTTACTGGATTATTTACGTGAAAACCTCGACAAACAACATTCCATTGCAGATTTAGCAGAGCGATTATTTATGAGTCGCCGTACCTTTACTCGACATTTCAACAATGCTACCGGTATGTCATTTGGGAAATGGCTTATTAACGCTCGTCTACAACGAAGCATTGAACTTCTTGAAAGTACGTCACTTTCTATCGAAAAGGTATCTGAAATGATGGGTTTTCAAACCGCAACGTCATTCAGGCAACATTTTAATCAACGTTTTCAAGTTAGCCCAAGTGCTTGGCGTAAAACGTTTGCGGGAAACTAACGATGTTAGGGCTATGTTGGAAGCAACTCTAAAATAAACTATAAACGCCGATTTTACTGAGTGTTCGATTTTTACAAGCACACTATTTATCGAAACCCCGTTTTGGGCAAAAACACGTTAGCCAAAAGCTAACGTGAAATGATTGGGTTCAGCCCGTGAACCAGACTAGGCAAGTCTGATTCACTGTAACGATTTGTGAAATAGACTTTATTACTCTCACATTATTACAGATGTTCAGTGGACTTCAGTAATCTTACTTCATATAAACCACCTGCAATCGAGCCAGCTTTAGCGACAAACTTAACGGTAAAGGGCTGAGTGGGGGCGCTCAGCATTTCGGCGGGAATAGGGTAGTCTTGGCTATAAAAGTCTGCGCCTTTTTCCCCGCTCAATGTCACGGCTGCGAGTAACTTACCGTTAATGTGGATCTCAAACTCTCGGCCTGTATCTAAGCCGAAGTAGGTGAGCCTTAACAGCGGTGCAGTTTCTCCCTTTGCATTCAACTGATAACTAAACCAATCGTGGGCGTGGCGCCAATGGCGGGTGCCATTGAGTCCAGTTTCACTCTTAGATGCCTTAAAGAAATGATCGGCTTCAGGTTGTTGCTCACCGGGCAAGACTAAATCGAGCGTCTGCGCCGCAAGCTTAGCTTCAAATTGAGATTTCATACTCAGGGCTTGCTGTCGCTGTTGCCACTCATTAGGCGCACTTTGCCCAAAATAAACCGTGTAACGACTGTCGTGGAGGCGAAAGAAGGGGATCAGCTCTAAGGATTTAGTCTGATTCATCCGCGCCTTGCCGGTAGAAAACTTAAGTTCACTGAACGGCAAGCGGGTGATCTGCTGCAAAAATGTGGTGCCATCGCTAATAAAAATCGGCGCTTGGTCGGGTTCACACATAGGGCCTTTGGCAATGTGGCCCATGCGGCTACTATCACCGATAAAGTTTAAGGATTCATTGGCAATCGGCTGTGTTTTGGCCGCCAGAACAATCGGCCCATACAGGACTGAGTAATAAGAGCTTTTATCGGGTATTTGTTCTAACGTCACAGTCATGGGTAAGGTGATGCTGATCTTATCGCCCTTATGCCACTGACGTTTGATCTTGATGTACTGGCCTGCAACGGCGTTAAACTTTTGCGCTTGACTATTAATACTCAGCGTTAAATCATTATGTTGCACCCACTGTGGATATCGCACATTAAGGGCAAACTGCGCATCTTTGTCTAAGGTTATTTCTGAGGTATTAGCATCAGGGAACAAGGTTTTCTGCGTAACGGTGATACCTTTTTTCTGCCAATGTACCTCGGAGTCGACAAACAGATTCACATAAAACTCATCACCCTCGCTGGCGTAAATGAGTTCGCCATACTTAGCGTGATTTTCAATCCCAGAACCGACACAACACCACATACTTTGCTGGGCAGAGGAATAGACGCGGTAATGATCGGGCCTCATAGGCGTAAAGTACACAAGTCCACCGTTATCAGGGTGTTGAGACGACAAAATGTGATTATAAAGGGCGCGCTCGTAGTACTCGATATAAGCTAAATCGGCTTTATTTTCATCGAGTAGCTTGTTTTCATAGAGTAGCTTAGACAGTTTTAGCATGTTGTAGGTGTTACAGGTTTCGGGCCCTTCGGCCGATTCCAACATGCTGCTGAAATCGTCACTGGGATGAAAATGCTCCCGCACACTGTTACCGCCAATGGATGCCGTGCGCTTATGCACGACTTGCTGCCAGAAGAAATCGGCACTGTCTAACCAAACCTTGTTATTACTTAACTCTGCAATGCGGGCGACGCCGACGATTTTCGGAATTTGCGTATTAGCATGTAAACCCGTGAGTTTGTCTTTGTGGTGTAACAGTGGCTGCAGCAAGGATTGATCGGTATAGCGTTTAGCTAGAGCTAAGTATTTATTTTGCCCTGTGATGGCGTAAACATCGGCTAAGGTTTCGTTTAAGCCGCCATATTCGGTACGCAGCATCAGTTGCAACTGTTCATCACCCAGCTTATTGCTTAAATGCAGCATCCAATCGGCGAAATTCACCAGCATTTTTTTCGCGGTTGGATTATTGGTGTACAGATAGGCATCCCTTAAGCCTGCAAACACTTTATGGACATTGTACCAAGGCGCCCAAGCTTGGTTGAGGGTGAATAAATCAGCCTCTATCTTACCTTGCTCGATTTGCTGCCATAGCAGACGGCTATTGGGCACACCGCCAAGATAACCATTGCCATGGGCTTGCTGACACTTTTCTAACTCGGCCACCATGTAATTGAGTCGTGCTAATACGGCTTCATCGCCCGTCGCCGCGTACATCAGCGCAAGCGCTGAAAGATAATGTCCGCCGATATGACCATCTAAACCCGTATCTTCCCAATTAGGATAATTTTCAGCTGTGGTCGCTATGCCTGCATCCTTACGATAGGGCGCTAATAACCGTTCGGGATCCATCGACATGATGTAGTGCAAGTCGGTTTGCTGGGCATGCAGAAAAGGGCCGGCGGTAATACGCACATCATTAAGTGGGATAGCACTTGGTGCTGCAAAGCCGAGTGGTGTGAATAAACAGAGGCTTAAGAATAATGCGGATTTCATATCAGATCCCTTTAAAGTTTAGGCACGTAAAACTCATCTCACACTAGCTATTCGGTTTAGAACAGTGGGCAATAATAGACTTGCAGTCTCACAAACATTTGCGTAATGCGGACACTTGCACCACAAAAAATATCGCTAATAAAAAGCCCCAAATAGAAGGGGCTTTAAACTCAGAACTTAAAATAAGAGCTTGAGCTAAGGGCATAAGCTAAAGGTTTTAGGTCAGCAGCTTTAAATGCAAGAACGCTCTATTCCTGAATAGAAGGTTTACCAAATACTGGCATACCCACATCATCCCAACGTAATGCCTTCACATAGGTATGGCGGTTAGGATCCCATAACGGGTCGCCTTCAATTTCAGTGTAGGTGCGCGCGTGGTATATCAATAGATCGGTTTCACCATCTTCCGCTAAGGTAAAACTGTTATGTCCCGCACCGTAAACACCGTGCTCATAACAACTTGTCATCACAGGTTCTGATGCTTTATGCCATTGAGTTGCATCGAGTAAATCGGCATTCTCATCAATAGACAGTAAACCCATGCAATAATTTTCATCGGTAGCACTGGCGGAATAGGTGATAAAGATTTTGCCATGACGTTTTAGCACGGACGGACCTTCGTTAACCCAAAAGCCTTTGATCTCCCATGGATATTCAGGCTTGGTTAACATGACAGGCGTTGAGTTTATCTTGTCTGGTGTGTCCATTTTGGCAATGTAAAGATTGCTATTGCCTTGGATGTCTGGGGCCTTTTGTGCCCACACATAGTACAGCTGACCATTGTGTTCAAAGGTTGTTGCATCGAGGCAGAAAGTGTCGATACCGGTATCGAGCTGACCAAGGAACTGCCATTCGCCCGTCAGTGGGTTGGCATCATTACAACGCAGCACATACATGCGATGTTGAAACAGCGCATCTTTAATTTCTCGGCTCGGCGCAATTGCAACATAGAGATACCAAGCACCTTGATTAAAATGGATTTCTGGCGCCCATACTAAGTCAGAATATGCACCCGTATCCGGTTTATGCCACACATCAACCGGAGTCGCATCGGCAAGTCCTGCAATCGTGGTCGCTCTGCGTAATTCAATGCGGTCGTACTGCGGCACTGACGCGGTGAAATAATAAAAACCATCCGTGTACTTATAAATAAAAGGGTCGGCACGTTGTTCAATTAAAGGGCTGAGCTTTAACATCTTTTACTCCAAACTATTCCAAAACCGGATTACAAAAAATGAACTTGAAAAATTAACATCACTGATCCAAATAGCAGATCTATCATTGAATCAACACCGCTACACCGAGACTTTTGGATCGCCATTACCGCCTTGAGTTGTGTGCTTAGGCTTAGGCGTGGCCTCTTCATTAAGAATTTCCATATCGGGTAGTGCTTGCTTGATATCTTCATAAACACGGTCAGATATTTTGTACTTAAACATCAACAACCCCATCAGCGCGTGGAAAGCACCAGGAATGACAGTTAACATCAAGGAAATCCCTGTCAGGGTGAAACTGCTTTGTACTTGCCCTGGTTGATAGTTGAAGTAAGTCAGTAACATGCCCACTACAAAACCTGCGGCGCCCATACCCGCTTTTTGGGCGAATGAGATCCCACCAAAAGCTAAACCCGAAACCCTATGACCTGTTTTAACCGTGCCGTAATCGACCGATTCAGAAATCACTGACCAAAAGACAGGAGCATGTAAATCCACCACAAAGGAGATGGCAAAATAGAGCACAAAGGCAAGTACGATATCGCCTGGCTGCACGGTAAAGAACATCAGTACACTTAAAATACCAACGATGAGTTGGCTATAGCGGAACAGCTTAAGCTTACAGTAACGCTTAGTGATCCAGGTTGAGGCCACCATCGCCAGAATCGCGGCGCCAACACCGGTTGAGAGAAATGCCGACAGCATTTTGGCGTCGCCACCGAGGTAATATGTCGCGTAATAGGCGGCAACTGAGCCGCGAATAACGTAACCGACTGTGCCTATCACGCAGATAGAACACAGCACTAACCATTGATCGTTCTTTAATAGCAACTTCAATTGTGTACCAATAGGCTTAGTTTCTACTTTGTAGGCCACACGCTCTTTAGTGGTAAAGAAACAGAATAAAAACAACAATGTTGCCATTAATGCCATTACCCCCATGGCCTTTTGATAGCCAGCAGCAAGGTTATCACCGCCCCAAGATGCTGCCAGCATAGGCACAATAATAGTCACTAAAAAAGCGGCAATTTTAGCGAAGAACAGTCGATAGCCATTGGCGGATAAGCGCTCTTTGGGGTTGTCTGTTAATACGCTAATAATGGAAATATAAGGAATAGTGACTGTAGTGAAAATAATCGTCACCAGAATATAAGTGGAATAAGCCCAAATCAGTTTGGCGTTGTAGTCCCAGTCCGGTGTACTAAAGGTTAAAAAGACTGACAGTCCAAACGGCACCGCCATAAACAGGAAGTAAGGGCGATAACGACCCCAACGTGTGGTTACTTTATCGTTAATAATGCCCATGAGTGGATCGGTAATGGCATCGATTAAACGAACCAGCAAAAACAAAATCCCCACATCAGCAGGTTTTAGGCCAAAGATGTCAGTATAAAAGAAGGTAATAATTAACATCATTGAAGACATCACCACGTTTACGGCCATATCCCCAGAGCCGTATCCGATCTTTTCAATGACCGACAGTTTATGAGAACTCATCAGAAATCCTTATTATATTTTTTATAAACAGTGAGTTAATGTATCAGCAACACGTTATACCGTATTCCCCATGTTAATACATTCTCTAACTGTTAATTTTCCCATGTTGGATTGTTACTTATTTGTCTTGATAGTATGATAACCTTAATCATCATACAATAGCATAATAGCTATTTTGTTATATTTGGATCTTGTTTCATTAAGGAGAATTGATGCCACCACTATATGTTTCATCTAAAAAACACCTTAAGCGGCTCAACTGTGCCTTGCTGCTCGGCCTTCTTGGCACTGTCGGTAACGTAAGCGCAAAACAGGTGAGTATTCATGATCCGGTAATGGCGCAAGAAGCGGGGAACTATTATCTGTTTAGTACAGGCCCTGGCATTACTTATTATTCTTCAAAGGATAAAGTGCACTGGGCATTAGCGGGCAGGGTATTCGACACTGAGCCCACATGGGCCCGCAGTGTTGCACCGGGTTTTAATGGTCACCTATGGGCGCCGGATATCATTGAGCATAACGGCAGTTTTTACCTTTATTACTCTGTCTCGGCCTTTGGTAAAAATACCTCCGCGATTGGTGTAACCGTCAATAAAACTCTTGATAAACAATCAAAAAATTATCAGTGGCTTGATAAGGGCATGGTGTTGCAGTCTATTCCCGACCGCGATGCGTGGAATGCCATTGACCCGAATATTATTGTCGATGAACAAGGCACGCCTTGGATGAGTTTCGGTTCATTCTGGCAAGGGTTGAAGCTCGTTAAACTCAATAGTGACTTTATCTCGATTGCCGAGCCGCAGGAGTGGCATACCTTAGCCAAGCTAGCACGTCCTGCACTGCTAGCAGAAACCGAACCCGGCCCAGCGCAAATTGAAGCCCCGTTTATTTATAAAAAAGCGGATTTTTACTATTTATTTGTCTCCTACGGTCTTTGCTGCCGTGGTGACGACAGTACCTATCATTTAGCGGTTGGCCGCTCGAAATCAGTGACGGGCCCTTATCTTGATAAAGCCGGTAAAGACATGGCTCAAGGTGGCGGCTCCGTGTTGCTTAACGGTACTAAGGCATGGCCAGGATTGGGGCACAACAGCGTGTATCAATTTGATGGAAAAGATTATTTAGTCTTTCACGCCTACGAATCCGTCGATAATGGCTTACAAAAACTCAAAATTGCTGAACTGACATGGAACCAAGGTTGGCCAGTGGTCGACCCTAACGCGCTCACCCAATATCAAAGTGTATTAGTTGACTCAGTAGGAAATAAATAACAATGACTCATTCTCTGACTAAATTAGTCGCCGTAATGGCGCTGTCATCCTGCTTGGGGGCAGGTATGGTTCAAGCATCGCCCATATCAACGGACGATAACCGCATCACCAGCGAAACGTTTGCCAACCCTTTGTTTAGAAATGGCGCAGATCCTTGGCTTGAATACTTTAATGGTAACTATTATCTGACCACGACAACGTGGACTTCTGAATTAGTGATGCGCAAATCGCCCACGATTGCCGGGCTTGCCGATGCTCCCGCGCACAATATTTGGACTGGTACAGATAAATCCCGTTGCTGTAATTTTTGGGCATTTGAATTCCATCCGATGCAAACCGTCGATGGTCTACGCTGGTATGTCATTTATACCTCAGGCGTTGCAGAAAACTTCGACGGTCAGCGCAATCATATCCTTGAAAGTGAAGGCAGCGATCCCATGGGGCCATACACCTATAAAGGTACGCCTATGCCGGATCATTGGAATATCGACGGCAGTTATTTGGAATATAAGGGACAGTTGTATTTCCTCTGGTCTGAGTGGCACGGTAAAGATCAAGTCAATTTAATCGCTAAAATGAGCAATCCCTGGACCGTTGAAGGCGAGCATAAGGTGATCACTCAGCCTATTTATGCGTGGGAAAAGTCCGGTCTAAACGTTAACGAAGGACCAGAAATCATTCAGCACCAAGGGCGCACCTTCCTTGTGCATTCGGCAAGTTTTTGTAATACAGAAGATTACTCACTTGGCGTGGTCGAGCTCACGGGCGCCGATCCTATGGATCCCGCAGCGTGGACTAAATACGACAAGCCTTTTTTCAGTAAAGCCAATGGGGTTTATGGTCCTGGACATCACGGATTCTTTACCTCCCCCGACGGCAGTGAAGATTGGTTGGTTTACCACGGCAACTCTTCACCCACAGATGGCTGCAGTGGCACACGTTCCGCTAGAGCCCAACCCTTTAAGTGGGATGACAAAGGCCTGCCTCACTTTGGTGAGCCAATGGCAGATAAGCAACCCTTACGCGTTCCTAGTGGCGAGTTTGGGCCATTGAAAGCCAAAGTTGAAGGGGTAAAATACCGCATTGTTAACCATGATACTGACCAGTGCCTCATCACTAATGCCAAGGGCGATGTCAGCGTTAGCCGTTGTGACGATAAAGCCAGTACTTGGGTGATTGATCCCACCAATGACGGGCTTTATCGATTTGCTAACGTGGCCGAAGGCACTTTTCTCACCCAAGAAAATTGCCAAGACAGTGAAGCATTGGGCGTGAATGCTGCGCCTTGGGTCGCCTCTCGTTGTCAGCGTTGGTCAGTGGATGCCAGTCATGATGGCTGGTTCCGTTTTGCCAATGAGCGTTCTATTCAAAATCTACAAGCCGCCAATTGCAGTACCCAAAAGGGCGCAGCTGTGGTTACTGGTGAAAACCGCGTCAGCGATTGTACTGACTGGCGGATTGAACCGGTATCTCATTTAGCGATTGTAAATGCCCACAGTGGACGAGTGGTGTCGGCGCAACAATGCGACGTTAAAGCCAATGCCAATGTGGTTCAACATGAATATACCGCCAATGCCTGCCAGCAATGGCAAGCAACATCCACCACTGATGGTTATTACCGCCTGCAATCGAAGCAGCTAACGGCGAACAAACAAGCCCAATGCTTAGTGAGTGTTGATGGCAACTTACAACTGGGTGGTTGCGAGCAGGCGGACAGTGAATGGCGAACTGAGTTTATGCCAAATGGTTCACTGCGTGTCGTATCGCGTAAGGGCGGTTCATCGATGAAAGTGGCAGGCGAGTCCTATGCCAATGGCGATAATATCGTTGAGGATGTCTGGAAAAATACCATTTCGCAGCAGTTCTATTTCAGAGAGGTGAAATAGCAACAAATAGTTTGTAACGAGTGCTTGAAATGTCGTTTGATTTGAGGTCGCTTAACGACATCTTGGTTGAGCCTATGTTGCTCAGCGCTGTGCAGTAACTGTTTAACAGTTACTGCTTTTTTATACCTCTACCACTTACTCATCGCCTGCCAAACTAATCGAATGGCCGCAAAGTAAGCACAATGCTAAAAGCGGCCACCAATCCGCTAGCGACACCCCCATGCCTTCAAACACCGCAATTTTAACTCCGTGCTGCAGTGACATCAACATGGCAAAGGTTGCGCCACCAATGCCAAAACAGGCCGTAACAAAGAGGTAAATGCGGCGCTAAGGGTGAGTAGGGCAAACATGTCAGCGGGGATCACATTAAATGAAAACCATGAAGAGGGCATAAGTCGTATTCGAGAAGTGTGAGGGTGCCAACAGTAGCAAAATCGCTTGAGGCTTTCAAAGCTCATAAGCTGTCACTTAGATTCCCACTGGTGTCTCAACGAGTTAGGGTAAGTCCTGCCCAGACCACTTAGTAAAGTCGATCTATGAAAGTTAACCAATAACTGATTTAGCTGCATCGTTGATGCATGTCGTGATAGTAGGCCATCATGTGGATGACCAAAAGAAAAAGCTAATCAATTGATTAGCTTTTTGATTTCTGTCATGGCTGAAGCATCAGGCTTAGAAAGAGTAACGCGTACCAATCGCAAAGGTGCGGCTATACAAAGATGAACCACTGTTATACAAGTTAAAGTCAGTATAAGCAGAGTGGAACTCTTCACCGGTTAAGTTAGTAGCATCGAAGGTAAGTACCCAGTCAGGGGTAACATCCCAGCTAAATTGAAAGTCCATGTTCGCTTCTGAGTCGCTGTAAATCCCCGTTGGCATTGAACAGCAGAAGTTATAACCCGTTAGGAACTTGTCACGGTACACATAGGACAAGCGTGCAGAATATTCTTCTTTTTCATAGGCTAATACCACGCTGTATGAGTTTTTAGAGACACCGACTAACGGCTTAGTTTCATAACCAATAAGCTCGCCCGCACCGCCATCAGTATCAGCGGCAAAGATCGGATCTTTGGTTTTGCCATCTATGTAGGTGTAACTGGTTTGTATGCCAATACCTTGCAACCAATTAGGCAGTTCATCGGGGAAGTAGGTAAATCCAAGCTCTAAACCATCTAAGCTACCTTTACCCGCGTTGGAAGGTTGTGTGAGTACGTATTTAGCGTTGTACTCTGGATTAGAATTGTCTGTCACTTCAATGTTGCGACTCGTGGTGTAGACAAAACCATCGACTTCACGCTTAAACAGCACGCCATATAAGCTGCTACTTGGCGCAAAATAATATTCTAATGACAGATCGTAGTTCTGCGATTCAACCGGTTTTAAATCAGGGTTACCGCTCGATGCATAACCAAACTCAGCCTCTGTGCCAGCATTTGGAGGTGTCAGTGTCATGGTAGGGTTTAAATCACCAAAAGCTGGGCGACTGATTGTTTTTCCGTAAGAGAAACGTAATAACAGGTCATCCGTTAAATAGTAACGTGCCATAAAGCTTGGCAGCACATCGGTAGAGTCTGTAGATTGTGTAACTTTACTCGCCGCCGATTCATTAAAAGCCAAATCGGTACTGCTGTTAACCACACGTACACCTATCTGACCATCTAAAGGCAAACCAAAGAGCTCAGTGCTGTAGTTCGTTTGCAGGTAGGCCGCCATGGTTTGTTCTTCAATATCAAAAGAACGCGAATCTAAATAACCACCGCCATTGACAGCTAGGCCATAGTATTCACGCATCTGCCCTACATTATCCAATAAATAACCGCCGTCAGCTGACAACCAGTTGCTTGGCACATAGGCTTGACCGTCATAAAAGCCAGGTTCCGTGGTTGTTGATAAGCCAGTAATATCCGTTAAACGACAATTTGAACCATTGATAGAGCAGCTACCACTGCTTTGATCTTTCGATTTCGATTTGGCGGTACGTTTATCATAACGCACACCTAAATCGATCGTGTCAAATAGACCTAGTTCAATGGCATAGTCGCCATCTAAGTTCCACGATATCGCATCGCCTTCATCTTTACCGCTATTGTCAAACAAACTGCCCATATTGAAGTCGGCAGCGTTGGTCAAACTGCCTTCATTAATATCGGTTGTGCTAGGATCATCTAAATACGCAAAGGCGGGATTACCTGTGCCATTGTAGTTAAAATCTACTGCTAACTGATTGCGTATTGCATTGGTTTGCATTGCCACAAAAGATCGGGTGTATTGACTGGTTTGGTAATTGATTTCGGATCGTAATCTTAAGTCGTCACCAATATCCCATTTACCCCCTAATGCATAAACATAGCTATCAGTCTCGCCCGTAGAACCATCACCGCTGGTAAACAAGGCTGCGTTATTGATGTAATTCTTCTTCACCACATTCGTATTGTCGTAGAATTCTGGGTTTCTGAAGTGACTGTTACCATTAACAAATGAAAACAGCAGCGAGTTGAAATCTTCATTGCGATAACCGTTATAGAAAGCTTCAAAGAGATACTCTGAAGTGGCATTAGGCTGCCATTGTAGCGATAAGTTAACGGCAGGGCGTTTGCGGGTACCAGTATAATCGGTTAAGCCCATCGCATCGCGCAGCAACACATACTCAGTATCAACCCCGTTAACATTGAGCGTTGAGCCCGGTGTTGTTGATAGTGCTTCACCACGATTCACAAATGCGGAGTTAATACGTTCAAAATTATCGGCACGATAAGGATCAGATGAACCAACCCAAATATTTTGATCGCGATAATTACTTTCGGCGTACGAAGCATTAATCAAGGCGCCAAATTCACCAGAACTGGTATCCCAACGATCACTGGCAAGAATACTGAAATTAGGATCAACTTTTTCGGTTGCATCACTGTAGATACTACGGGCGGCAACGACAATCTTCTCCCCAGAGAAGTTGAAGGGCCGCTGGGTTTTTATGTCAATTTGACCCGCGATGCCGCCTTCAATCAGGTTGGCAGAACGCGTTTTATACACGTCAACACTGTTCAGTAGTGAGGCGGGAATATCCGCTAATGCCACAGAACGACCCGTTGAAGTAAAAATTTGACGACCATTAATCGTGGTAGATACATCACCTAGACCACGGATAGTGACTCCACTCACTTCTCCGCCGCCTCGACCAGTCACTTGAACGCCTGTAACCCTTTGCAGGGCCTCAACCACGTTATTATCGGGAAACTTACCAATATCTTCCGCAATGATGGAATCAACAATTTGAACGTTCTGTCGCTTCAGCTCGATAGCCTTCGTTAACGAATCACGAATGCCAGTAACCTGAATCACTTCTATCTCATCAACTTTTTTTTCTTCTTCTTCTTCTTCTGCATAAGCGTTTTGGCACATCAAAGATATTGATGAGGCTATCGCTATGCTGAGCAGTGAACGTGTAAACATGAAAGAGCTCCCCAAGTGCAGTTATTTCATAAGTTTGTTTAATTTTTGGTAGATATTTTGTTATGTTAATTATAATGATGCTATTGTATGACTAATAACCTGTCAACACCTAATTTGTCAGTTTCTT
This sequence comes from Shewanella sp. SM29, assembly GCF_025654245.1. Lineage (NCBI taxonomy): Bacteria > Pseudomonadati > Pseudomonadota > Gammaproteobacteria > Alteromonadales > Shewanellaceae > Shewanella > Shewanella sp. SM29. The sequence goes on along the minus strand of NZ_JAKKRN010000016.1, from coordinate 79,777 downwards.
GTTAAAAGATATCTTTGCTGTTTACAAACATACTATTGTATGATGAATTGTGATTGTCGTGATCATCTCCCATAGGGCATGGGTTAAAAGTGATCAACCTAAAAACATAGAACTCTTTAAAAGCACTTTAAAATTAAGTACATAAATATTAATGGGGGAGATGACTATATGAAATTGAGTAAATTGATGCTTGCTATGACGGGGATCATCATTCTTGGGGGATGTGGCGGCGATGGGGATTCTGGTTCATTACCTCCCAATATGGTTCCAGAGAACCAACAATTACCGGATCCGACAATCAAGCAGGAAATGTTAGATTTTAATGATCTTGCAGTGCATGATCCGTCAATCATTAAAGCTGACGATACCTATTACGTTTTTGGTTCACATTTAGCTGCGGCTAAATCAACGGATCTGATGAACTGGCAATATTTGACTCGTATTGAGCCAGTACTTGATGCCAATGGCGAACCGGTTCTCGATGATGATAATAATCCTGTCACCATCACACGCATTGCAAATGCACCCACAGATCAAAATCCATTATTTAATACAGTTTCGAGCGAAATGGCGGCCGCTTTTAAATGGACTGGCGATAAAGTTCAAGGCTCGTGGGCGCCGGATGTTATCAAGCTTAAAGATGGAAAGTATTATTTCTATTACGATTTTTGTAATAATCCAGATGACCCTGTCTATCCAACACCTGTCTGTAATGCCCCACGATCTTTTATCGGCGTTGCCGTAGCTGACGCGATAGAAGGCCCATATGTCGATAAAGGTGTATTTTTGCGCTCAGGCTTAACGGCGGATGAGATTACTCAAGGTTTAGGACCTGATGGTGTAACCGCCTATAACGGTGGCACTATGCCAAATACCATTGACCCCGCTGTTTTCTATGACAAAGATGGACAACTGTGGATGACCTATGGATCTTACTTCGGTGGGATCTGGATCTTAAAAATAGATGAGACCACAGCAAAACCATTCCCGAATCAAGGCTATGGTAAGCGGCTAACCGGTGGTGAATTTGCGGCTAATGAGGGGTCATACATTCTCTATAGCCCTGATACTAACTATTACTATTTGTTTACTTCTATTGGTGGCTTTGCAGCCAATGGTGGTTATAACATTCGCGTTTCCCGCTCTGAAAATCCTGACGGCCCCTATGTCGATGCCAGTGGTTTTGACATGACTCAAGTTTATAAAAATCCTGAAGAACATGGTAATAAGATACTCGGTGGTTTCGAATTTGTTGCGGAGAAAGGCGATACGGGAAGCACTCAGGGTTATTTATCACCAGGCCATAACTCAGCCTATTTTGATAAAAATACAGGTAAATATTTTCTCGTTACTCATACTCGTTTCCCTAACCGCGATGAGCAACACTCTGTACGTGTTCATGAGATGTTTATCAATGCAGATGGTTGGTTAGTGGTATCACCACATCGTTATGCGCCAATTGACGGTGATAATGTTGTCGATTCACTCGATCTCGTCGGTGACTATCGCTTTATTAATTTTGAAAAAGATACCAACACTTCACCAAAGACATCCGTTTACCTCACACTGACTGAGAGTCGTCTGGTGAAAGGGGAAGTCACGGGTAAATATCGTTTATACGATAACGAACCGAACAGAATCACGTTAACCCTTGATAATTTGGGTACATTCGAAGGTACTCTCGCATGGCAGTGGGATGAGACCCTCGCTAAATTGGTACCCACCTTCAGCGCATTGTCAAATGAGGGCGTCTCCGTTTGGGGCTCAAAACTGCTCGATAAGACCTCAGAACAACTATTAACCGACATAGGCAACAGCATAGATGTTGTCAGTGAAGCGACGGATGGTGTGATTGCGCTACCAACGCGCGGTACACGCGGTGCGATAATAGAGTGGACATCAAGCGATGCTACTGTAATTCACCCCGACGGCACAGTGGTTCTCCCCAATGTAGGGGAAGGTGACAAGGTAGTAACTTTGACCGCCACTATTATGATTAACGGTAAAAAAGTCTCGAAGACGTATCAAGTGACTGTGTTTGCGAGAAAAACCTATAACCGTATCGCGCAGTACAGTTTCGAGAACAACCTGACAGACTCATTAGGGCTGTTTGCAGCTGGTCAACCTACAGGTGATAGAATATTTAAACCTGCTGATTCAGTTAGTTATAGCATGGGACTTGAAGGAGAAGCACTGGCACTCGATGGCACCCACGGCGTGTTACTGCCTACAGGGATCATTTCAAGCTATGAGTACACTGTCTCATTCTGGGCCAATCCGACAGTCATCACTGGGTTTTCAACGGCATTTTTTGGTGCAGTCAATGAGGAAACCGCAGCCGATGGCGGTAAGTTCTCTAACACTTGGATCAGCATGCTGCCCCAAGGCTGGGATGGCAATACCATGTTTTGGAGTAACGGCAGTGCCTGGTTTGATGGCGTTACCGGTGAGCGCATACCTGAAAATACTTGGTCACATGTCGCGTTTTCGGTGAGCAATGGGCTGGTACGTGTCTTTATCAACGGTGTTGAAAAATTCAGTCGCGGCAATCTCAGCGATTATTTCAGCGGCCAACAGGGCGTCTTTGGGCTTGGGGTTAACTACTGGGATCTACCCTATAACGGTTTGATTGATGAACTTAAAGTATATGAAGCGGCATTGACTGCAGGTGAAGTCAAAGCTTTGGATATTGATAAATTACCAGACAGCGAATTACTAGCATCTGCAGTGGATATCCTCGATTTAGGCGATTTATCATCAGTACGTGAAGATTTGCATTTACCTGTCACGGGTCCTTATGCGGCAGCAATAACTTGGGTATCTTCAGATCCGACTATCATTAATACCACTGGCGGTGTGACTCAACCTGGTCGTGAGGAAATCGATAAAGTGGTGACCTTGACGGCAACCATAAAGCTGGGACAAGCCACTCAAACCAAAGTGTTCACAGCAAATGTGAAGTCAATGGCGCCACCAACACCTGTAGCTGTCTATAGCTTTGAAGATAACCTAACGGACAGCACTGCTCACTTTGGTGCTGGCACTGTGGTGGGTAACTTAATTGGTACAACTGGTGGAACCATTGCTTACGCTGATGGTGCTGTGGGCAAAGCGGCAGTATTTGACGGAAAATCGGGTATTGAACTGCCAAACAACCTGATCAAAGACAATAGCTATTCAGTCTCTTTGTGGCTGAATCCTAAAGTCTTGAACAAATACACCAGTGCGCTCTTTAGTTATGCCAGTGCTTCAAGCTGGACCAGCGTATTACCTGGCGGACAAAACGACTATGAACATGCGGTATTATGGTCTGGTGAAGCTTGGTATGACGGTAGAACTGGCTTTACTATGCCAAAAGAGACTTGGTCACACATGGTGTACACGGTTAATGGTGGGGATGTGAAGGTCTACATCAATGGTAACTTACTGTTTACTGGCGCCAACTTCCCGAACGTTTTCTCTGTACCCACCACAAAATTTGCGGTCGGCGTTAACTTCTGGGATACACCTTTCACCGGTTCTGTCGATGAAATCAAGTTCTATGACGAAGCGATAACCGAGCAAGACGTGCAAGATCTGTTTGGCGAATCCAATCAATAGGCAAGCAACACCCAAGCTATTGACGCTTATCACGAAAGCATCCGAAAGGGTGCTTTTTTATTTACAGTATTTACACAGTTCTTACTTCTCATTCTCTTTGGTAGCATTGCTATAAATGTTTATTTGTTGAAAGATAATACCTCATCCCAAATGAGTGATTTTATGAACAATATTGTTGGTGTTGACAAATTACTGATGACCATTTCCGTAGGTAATATTCTAGGGGAAGGCGTGCTTTGGGATGATAAAACCCAATCCATTTGGTGGACTGACATTGAAGCTGCTGAGATACTCAATTACTCAATTACGACTCAAAGTCTTCGAACTATTGCCATGCCGTATCGAGTCGGTTCATTTGGTCTAACGCAAAATGCAGAACAACTGATAGTCGCGTTTGACCGTGGTATAGCGTTATACCATTTAAAAAATAATGAAGTACAATGGCTTGCTACGCCAGAATCACACCTTACGAATAATAGATTCAACGACGGTCGAGTCGACAGGCAGGGGCGCTTCTGGGCCGGTACGATGGTTGAAACTATGGTTGAAAATGGCTCTTATCCAAGCAGTGATGCGGCACTCTACTGCATAGACCATCAAGGCCAATGCTTAAAAGTGTGCGAGAACATCAGCATTTCAAATGGGCTCTGCTGGAGTCCAGATGGACTGACTATGTACCATGCCGACTCACCAAAACATGAAATATTTCAATATGATTTTGATCCAAACACAGCATCAGTCAGCAATAAACGATCATTTGTCACAACAGGCCAAATGATTTTCCCTGATGGTTCTGAAGTCGATGCCGCTGGATATATTTGGAACGCTCAATGGGGTGGCGGTCAAGTGGTTCGTTATCGTCCCAACGGCCAAGTCGATCTTACACTGACATTACCCGTTACCAATCCAACCAGTATCTCCATAGGTGGGCCAAACATGGACTGGCTTATCATCACCAGCGCAAAGCATTCTTTAAGTGCTGAACAATTATCAAAAGAGTCCCAGGCAGGTGATGTATTTATTTATCCGTTAGTCGGCATAAAGGGACTGAACAGTCCATTAGCGAAATTTAGAAAATAATGAGCAAGTCTTCAATCCCTAAACACATTTAGCCACTTCCTAGGTGAATAGTAGATGGGCTACCAATGTCTCAACCAACAAACCACTAAAACCACTAAAACCACTTTTTGTACAGCATGTAAAGTTTAAGTGCCTAGCGATAATGTAAGAGTCCGTTGTATAAATACCTGTAGTGATGATTCTAGCTGTTGTATCTCGGCGTATAATATTCCTAAATCGATTGAACTAAGACACTTAAGACTCGTTTCTACGGAGGCGACTATTATCTTTACGGCTATTACAATCAACAGCGGTGTGCCTATCTTGGTAGTGGTCAGTGTCAAAAACATAAAAAACATCTTGTGCCAACATGTTTGGCACGAAACGGGCACAAATTTAGAAAAATGGCTAATTGGGGGGTAACAGTGATAGATGTGGGTTAAGCAATCGAGGCATAGTTAGGCAGATCAGAGGGGGCAGGGTGTGTTTGAATATTTCTGCAAAACACCTAGTTTAGGCACGAAAATTTTTTATTTGTCACAAATATAAACAGAGCGTCTTAAGGTAAGACAATATTAAATTGAGGTTTTAAAGGGAGTTAAAGGGAGTTAAAGGGAGTTAAAGGGAGTTAAAGTAAGAAATGGTACACCCGAGTGGACTCGAACCACCGACCCCTACCATGTCAAGGTAGTGCTCTAACCAACTGAGCTACGGGTGCACTGTTTGAATTTCAAAATTTATACTCTTTGAAGAGAGTGGTACACCCGAGTGGACTCGAACCACCGACCCCTACCATGTCAAGGTAGTGCTCTAACCAACTGAGCTACGCGTGCATCGCAAAATTTAACAAGCTATTCAAAAGCGTTGCGCCTTGGAACGAGCGCTATATTAGGGGCATAGCGCAGGGCTGGCAAGCAAAAAAAACAAATTTGTCGTCAAATGGTGAATTGCTGTGCAACTTGCCCAGTGTTTCAACAATGCCGCCGATAAAACCGCAATTTTTTATTCGCTTTACTTCAGAGAATGCATCGAAATCAAACTGATAAACCAAAAGGCGAGCACTGTCGCTCGCCATTAATGCAATCAATGGTGAACACTGTCACCTTCAATAAGGCTCAAATGCACGCCATGCTTTTGGATGTAACGCAGACGAATGAAAAATAACAGCGCTGCTGAGGTCAAGCCCGCAATCAATCCTGCCCAGAATCCATGGGCGCCCATCGCGGGAACGATATGGTCCGTATAAGCTAAGGTATAACCGAGTGACATACCAATCCCCCAGTAGGAAAACAGCGTGATATAAAAGGCGCTGCGTGTATCTTTATAACCGCGAAGAGCACCCGCTGCGACCACTTGAACTGAATCAGATAATTGATACAGGGCTGCCATCAACATCAAGCTGCCGGCTAAGGCAACCACTTCAGGATCACCATTATAAAGTTTCGCAATTTGGAATCTAAATAAGACGGTCAAAACCGCTGTCGTTAGAGCAAGGGATAGTGCCAGCCATAAGCCCACTTTAGTGACCACCGCGGAAATATCAGCGCGATCACGGCCTAAGTAATAACCAATCCGAATCGATACCGCGATACCGATAGATAACGGCAGCATAAATACGATGGCAGAAAAGTTGAGCGCAATCTGGTGACTTGCGACCACTGTTGCGCCAAGTGGCGCGAGTAACAGCGCTATGATGGCAAATAAACTCACTTCAAAAAACAGCGCCATTGCTATTGGCATGCCGAGTTTGGTCATTTTCTTCATCGTTTCAAAGTCTGGGCGATGAAATTTACTGAAGGGAGCTAAAGCCGCGAATTTTTTATGCAACTGCATGTAAATGGTCATGGCAACTAGCATGGCCCAGAATACGAGGGCAGTGGCGATACCACAGCCTGCGCCGCCCATTGCCGGTATGCCAAAGTGTCCATAAATAAAAATATAGTTAGCGGGGATATTTACGGCTAGGCCAACAAAACCAATGACCATGGTCGGTAAGGTATAGGATATACCTTCACTGCAGCCACGTAGTACTTGATAAAGCACAAATGCGGGCGCGCCCCATAAAATACCGTCGAGATATCCTATGGTTAAGCGGTATAATTCAGGCTCCAAGTCCATGTGGCCAAGCACAAAGGGGGCTGATGCAAGGAAAACCATCACACCAATGCCGCCTATAATGGCAAGATAGGCACCTTGAAAGGCCAAAGGTTGGATGGCTTTTTGATTATTCGCGCCATTATAGTGGGCAAATAAAGGCGTAAAAGCCATCAGCAAACCTTGGACGAACAGAATAGCGGGTAACCAAAGGCTAGTGCCGACTGCGACGGCGGCCATATCGACAGCACTAACACGGCCCGCCATAACAGTATCAATAAAGCCCATCATGGTCTGAGTGACCTGAGCTATCAGTACTGGCAGCGCCAATTGGATTAAACGTTTGGCTTGATAGCCTGAATTATTCATAAATACAGCCTTTAACGATTAAGCGAGCAGAAAATGTTTACAGGTATAGTTCAAGCCACCTGCGAGGTGGTTGCAATACATAAGAAAGATGGCCTAAATACCCTTGAGGTAGCGTTCGAACCTGATTTGCATGAGGGACTTGCGATTGGTGCAAGTGTGGCAAATAACGGGGTATGTCTTACTGTGACTCAGGTAGTCGATGATAGGGTATTTTTCGACGTAGTGGAAGAGACCTTGCGACTGACGAATCTGGCTAATTTGTCTATAGGTCAAAGCGTTAATGTTGAGCGCTCGTTAACTTTTGGTAGTGAGATTGGTGGCCACATTCTCTCTGGCCATATTCATACCAAGGCTAAAATCGTTGATATTAGCCATACAGAACAGCATTATGATCTGACACTGGGCATTGAGCCTAAATGGATGGATTACATTTTTTATAAAGGTTTTGTTGGCGTTAACGGCTGCAGCTTAACGGTAGGCGAGGTGAGTGACTCCGGCTTTAAGTTGCACTTAATTCCTGAAACTTTAAAACTGACCAATTTAAGTCAGTATAAAGTGGGTGATGAACTCAATATTGAGATCGACAGCCAAACGCAAGTTATCGTCGACACAGTCGAGCGTGTGCTGGCCAGACGTTTTAACGAACAAGCCCGTTAGTTTCGTGACATCGCAGCCTTTAGTGCAATCTTGTTTAATAGATTTGCTCGTCGTCTGAATCGATATACAACTCAACCGTCCGTCTCGATTCATCGATGTGTAAGCGTAAGTGAATCGGATTACAACAAATTCGGCAGTCATCGTAATAATCTTGGTCTCCACAGCTGGCATCGATACTGATATCTTGATGGTGCCCGCAGTGGGGACAAGCAATAACTTTGTTCATGACTCTCATGGTGCAACTCCTTATCGCCAATAGAGCGAATCGCTCTGCTCAATCAATGCATCTCATACTTCGTACGCTTATATTGTCTGCGCTTTGTCGATATTCGAAACCTGAGTGCGCTTTATGTGCTTTCCATTTGAGTATACAGCAGAGTGCAGTGCACTGACTTAGATGAAGTCGGTCTCAAAACGCAGCATGATAGACCTTCTGGTTAAATATTTTCTTGTTGGATCATTATCTCTTCTAAAAACTAGTCCTTTGCCGTCACTAACTCCTCCATTTCATTGCTGTGTAACACGCCATCGCGGGCATTTTGGGTAATATCCAGCGTTAAACGCTGCATCTGTTGCTCAAGTTCACTTTTAATATCAACGAGTAACACTTGAGTATCAATCAAAGGTTTGCTTGTAATTTTCACCTGCGGCTCAGGTAAAGCGGTTGCAGTGTGCGTGAGTGTTACAGCCAGTAGAATGCAGTTCAACATATCAACTCCCTTGTCATGTTTTCAGTGATGCCCAATAAACTGGCGCTAGAATAGGGGAGTTAGATGACCAAGAAGTTACCAAGACACTGCAAAATCATGAATTTGCTTTTTGTTTCCAATCCAAATTCTGGTCAATATGCTTGCGCCTTTTAGCTACAATCCCTTAGAATAAACGCCCTGCTACGCAAGGCGGCTAAGACTCCTGTACTGTCTTAACCTAGCGAGCATTTCTCTTACATTAACTAAAACCAAGTGGCCCTACGTGTGGGTCACCACTGGAAAGGACATTTCATGCCTGTAATTACACTTCCCGATGGTAGCAAACGCGAGTTTGCTCATGCTGTATCGACCCTCGATGTTGCCGCCGATATTGGCCCTGGTTTAGCGAAAGCTTGTATCGCTGGCCGCGTTAATGGCGAATTAAAAGATGCTTGCGATCTCATTGAAACCGATGCTGAGCTATCAATCATTACCGCCAAAGACGAAGAAGGTGTTGAAATTCTTCGCCATTCTTGCGCGCATTTATTAGGTCACGCGATTAAGCAAATGTGGCCAGAAACCAAGATGGCGATTGGTCCTGTTATCGATAATGGCTTCTACTATGATATCGACCTTGAGCACAAGTTGACTCAAGATGACATCGACGCATTAGAAAAGCGCATGCTTCAACTGGCAAAAACTAACTATGACGTAGTAAAACGTGTCGTTAGCTGGCAAGAAGCCCGTGATACATTCGCTGCGCGCGGTGAAGATTATAAGATTGCCATTCTGGATGAGAACATCAGCAAAGACGCGACGCCTGCGCTGTATCATCACGAAGAATACACTGACATGTGTCGTGGACCGCACGTACCTAACATGCGTTTCTGCCAACATTTTAAATTAATGAGCATTGCCGGCGCTTATTGGCGTGGCAACTCAGAAAACAAGATGTTGCAACGTATCTATGGTACCGCTTGGGCCGACAAAAAAGCCCTGAGCACACACTTAACCCGTCTTGAAGAAGCGGCTAAGCGTGACCACCGTAAAATCGGTAAACAGCTCGACTTGTATCACATGCAAGAAGAAGCGCCGGGTATGGTGTTTTGGCATAACGACGGTTGGAGCATCTTCCTCGAATTAGAAAGATTCATTCGCCGTAAGCTAAACCAATACACTTACCAAGAAGTGAAAGGTCCATTAATGATGGACCGCGTGTTGTGGGAACGTTCTGGTCACTGGGATAAATACTCAGAAGCCATGTTCACGACCAGCAGCGAAAACCGCGAATACGCCATCAAGCCAATGAACTGCCCAGGCCACGTGCAGATCTTCAACCAAGGGTTGAAATCTTACCGCGATCTGCCATTGCGTATGGCGGAATTTGGTTGCTGTCACCGTAATGAACCTTCAGGCTCGTTACATGGATTAATGCGTGTACGTGGTTTTACGCAAGACGACGCCCATATTTTCTGTACTGACAGCCAAGTTCAAGAAGAAGTGAGTGCCTGTATCCAGATGGTTTACGATACTTACGCCACCTTCGGCTTTGAAAATATCGTAGTAAAACTGTCGACTCGCCCAGAGAAACGTATCGGTGACGATGCTATGTGGGACAGAGCGGAAGAAGCACTTAAGCAAGCTCTGCGTGCCAATAATATTGAATTCACTATTTTGCCAGGCGAAGGCGCGTTCTACGGACCAAAAATCGAATTTACTTTACACGATTGTTTGGACCGAGCGTGGCAATGTGGTACTGTGCAGCTCGATTATGCGTTGCCAAGCCGTCTTGGTGCAACTTACGTTGCCGAAGATAACAGCCGTCAGACCCCAGTGATGATCCATCGTGCTATTTTAGGCTCTTTGGAACGATTCTTGGGTATCTTGATAGAAGAATATGCAGGACGTTTCCCAACTTGGTTAGCCCCAATGCAAGTTGTCGTGATGAATATCACCGATAAACAGGCTGATTATGTTGAAGAAGTCGTAAAATTCTTCAAAGAACAAGGTATTCGAGCGTCTTTTGACTTGAGGAATGAGAAAATAGGCTTTAAAATACGCGAGCACACCTTAAGGCGTGTCCCTTATTTGTTGGTCGTTGGCGATCAAGAAATGGAAAATAAGGAAGTAGCGGTGCGTACCCGTGATGGTATCGATTTAGGTAAGATGCGACTTGAAGATTTCGCCACTAAAATCCATCAACAGATTTCGCTCCGTAGTCTCAAATTGTTGGAGGAATAGGTCATAAAGATCAAAAAAACAGCAGGGCGTCAGCCGGCCCCTAATAGAATCAATGAAGAAATCACAGGTGTACCAGAAGTACGCTTAACAGGCATTGATGGTGAAGCTATTGGTGTGGTAAGCATCAGAGATGCTCAGAATTTGGCAGATGAAGCAGGTGTAGACCTAGTAGAAATCAGCCCAAATGCTGAACCTCCAGTATGTCGCATTATGGACTACGGTAAGTTCCTTTTTGATAAGGCTAAGTCAGCCAAGGAACAAAAGAAGAAGCAAAAGCAGGTTCAGGTCAAGGAAATTAAATTCCGTCCTGGAACTGACGAAAACGACTATCAGGTAAAACTACGCAACCTGATACGTTTTCTGGAAGACGGGGACAAAGCGAAGATTACGCTTCGTTTCCGAGGTCGCGAAATGGCACACCAAAACCTGGGTATGGATCTATTGAACCGTATCAAGGCTGATTTGGACGAGTATGCGGTTGTTGAATCTTTCCCGAAAATGGAAGGCCGACAAGCAATTATGGTGCTAGCGCCTAAAAAGAAATAAGTAGGGCAAAACTTAAAGTAGCAAAGGTCTATGGCCTTTGCTCGCCTTGCTTTTTATTAAACATCCCAATGCGGAGTTTTAGAAATGCCTAAAATGAAAACAGACAAGGGTGTAGCGAAGCGTTTTAAGAAAACCGCTAATGGTTTCAAGCGCAAGCAAGCACACTTACGTCACATTTTGACGAAAAAAAGCACTAAACGTAAACGTCACTTACGTGCCAAATGTTTAGTATCAAAAGCTGACGTTCCAGCAATCGCGCGTCAATTACCTTACGCTTAATTTAGGAGATTAGAAAATGCCAAGAGTTAAGCGTGGTGTAACCGCTCGTGCTCGTCACAAGAAAGTTTTAAAACTAGCTAAAGGTTATTATGGCGCTCGTAGCCGTACTTACCGTGTTGCTGTTCAAGCAGTAACTAAAGCTGGTCAATATGCTTACCGTGACCGTCGTCAGAAAAAACGTCAATTCCGTCAACTTTGGATTGCACGTATTAATGCTGCTGCTCGTCAAAATGGTCTGTCTTACAGCCGTTTCATCAACGGTCTGAAAAAGGCGTCTATCGAAATCGATCGTAAGATTTTGGCTGACATCGCTGTATTCGATAAAGTTGTATTTGCAACTTTAGTTGAAAAAGCAAAAGAAGCGTTAAACTAAGAAATTAGTTTGTTGCTGTAGAGAAGGGACCATTTGGTCCCTTTTTTTGTGCGCCATTTTTGGCTTAACGAAATGATTTTACTTACCTAAGAACTTATATAAGTACTATCTAAGTGGTGCGGAATTAAGAATCGCAAAGGAAAGAAATGTGCGTGCGTGAACAATATTAATTGGCACAGCCTGCAAAAAATTTTGCTATTGCTTAACGATTTTGGCCTAAAAAAATAGCAGGCTAAGCCTGCTATTCGTTGAATAATCGAGTCTAGTTATTTTTTAGCGTCTAAATAACGCTCTGCATCGAGTGCGGCCATACAGCCTGTGCCGGCAGAAGTAATGGCTTGACGATAATGTTGGTCCATCACATCACCACAGGCATAAACACCTTCGATACTTGTTTGCGTGGCGTTACCTTGCAAGCCACTCTGAACTTTTAAATAACCGTGGTTCATTTCCAACTGGCCTTCAAAAATACCGGTATTAGGGCTGTGACCAATGGCGACGAACACACCAGCAACGGCTAAGTTAGTGATCGAGCCATCTTTAGTGCTCTTCATCTTCAGACCCGTCACACCCATGGCATCACCAACCACTTCATCCATGGTTTGATCTAAGTGAAGGATTATGTTGCCATTGGCGACTTTGTCCATCAGACGGTCGATCAAGATTTTTTCTGAGCGGAAGGTGTCACGGCGATGGATGAGGTGAACTTCAGCAGCAATATTGCTTAAGTACAGTGCTTCTTCAACGGCGGTGTTGCCGCCACCGATCACTGCGACTTTTTGATTGCGATAGAAGAAGCCATCACAGGTTGCACAGGCTGATACACCGCGACCTTTGAAAGCTTCTTCTGACTCTAACCCTAAGTAGCGGGCAGATGCACCAGTTGCGATGATCAGCGCATCACAGGTGTACTCGCCGTTATCGCCTTTCAAACGGAAAGGGCGCTCGGTAAGGGTCACTTCGTTGATATGATCGAACAAGATTTCAGTATCGAACTTTTCAGCATGCTTCTGCATACGTTCCATCAAGGCGGGACCCGTTAAGTCGTCCGCGTCGCCTGGCCAGTTTTCAACTTCAGTCGTCGTGGTTAATTGACCACCTTGCTGCATACCTGTGATCATCACAGGTTTTAAATTCGCACGCGCAGCATAAACGGCTGCGGTATATCCTGCTGGGCCTGAACCCAAAATCAATAAGTTACAATGTCTGACCTGGCTCATTTTTATCTCCGTGCCTTTAGCAAATTGCAAGGATTGTAGGGAATTTACCTGTGGGGGTAAAGTGTTGGAGGGCGATTCTTTTAGATTGCACTAATCGAGTCCATCCGTTTTGGTATGGAGAGTGTCAGTTTTACTTTACTGTGAAAACATAAATAGCTTAAGTGTGAACCACGAAATGAAGCACGGGATGAGCTTGTATAAATATGATGGTGTGATCGTAGTGGAGCGTATTTCTACCCAATAAAAAAATCGGCCTCAATTGTATCGAGACCGATTTGAATTACATACTAAGTAAAGTCAGCTTAAATCCACATAAAAAGTTAAGTTAATTAAAAACTTATACTAATAGTGTCGCAGGAGATGTGAACGCTAAGTTTAGGGCGTGAGCCACTTCCTTACACACCACTTTACCGTGCATGACGTTTAAGCCATTAAGAAAATGCTTGTCTTGCAACAGCGCTTCTTTATAGCCTAAATTTGCTAACTTGAGAATGTACGGTAAGGTTGCATTGTTAAGCGCAAATGTTGAAGTGCGAGCGACCGCACCAGGCATATTTGCAACACAGTAATGCACAACATCATCAACGACATAGGTAGGATCTTGGTGAGTAGTGGCATGTGAAGTTTCAACACAACCGCCTTGATCGATCGCCACGTCAACGATAGCGCTGCCAGGCTTCATACGTGAAATCATGCTACGAGTAACCAATTTTGGCGCCGCAGCACCTGGAATTAGTACACCACCAATCACAAGATCGGCTTCAATAACATGACGTTCAATTGCATCTGCAGTTGAGTAAATGGCTTTTACAGCAGAACCGAATTGCACATTTAAACGACGCAGAGCATCAATACTGCGATCAAGAACAACAACATCAGCACCCATACCAACTGCCACTTGTGCTGCATTAGTACCAACCATACCGCCGCCAATAATGACGACTTTAGCAGGCTCAACTCCCGGTACGCCGCCCAGCAACATACCGCGGCCACCAGAAGATTTCTCTAATGCCATAGCGCCAGCTTGGATTGACATACGACCAGCGACTTCAGACATAGGAGCAAGCAAAGGCAGGCCACCACGATCGTCTGTCACAGTTTCGTAAGCGATACATACGGCACCACTTTTGATTAAATCTTCAGTTTGCGGTAAATCTGGAGCAAGATGCAGATAAGTAAATAAAATCTGATCGTGACGCAACATAGCGCGTTCAACTGCTTGAGGCTCTTTTACTTTTACAATCATCTGCGCTTTAGCAAAAACTTCAGTAGCAGTCGCTAAAATTGTGGCGCCAGCATCAATATAATCTTGATCTGAAAAACCAATACCTATGCCTGCATTTGTTTCAACAAAAACGTCGTGACCTTTGATCGCCAACTCGCGAACACTAGAAGGAACCATACCGACACGATATTCGTGGTTTTTAATTTCCTTGGGAACACCAATAATCATCTTTGAGCCTCAATTGCCTGAAATCCCACTTTTAATGGGCATAATTGTTATTTTATCGTGACCTGAACGTGATTAATTCAGGGATATCTAGTATAGTATCGGCGACGCAGTTTATGCTGCTGAACTTTCGGCATACGTAGAATAAAATGTTGTTTTAGTGATAAAGCAAGGTTAAATAAATGGCATATAATAAAAAGAGTCCTGTAAAAGACTTGGATCGCATCGATCGCAACATTCTTAATGAACTACAACTTGATGGCCGCATTTCAAATGTGGAATTGTCAAAAAGAGTCGGACTAAGTCCAACTCCGTGTTTAGAAAGAGTAAAACGTCTCGAAAAGCAAGGTTACATCAATGGCTATACCGCATTGGTGAATCCTCATTTCTTGGGTGCATCCCTACTGGTATTCGTGGAAATCACATTAAGCCGTGATACTCCCGAAGTGTTTGATAAGTTTAACCGTGCAGTGCAACTACTAGATGATATTCAAGAATGTCATCTGGTTTCAGGCGATTTTGACTACTTACTGAAAACTCGTGTTTCAGATATGTCGGCTTATCGTCGCTTGTTAGGTGAAACTTTATTGAAATTACCTTCTGTTTCCGACACGCGTACTTATGTTGTGATGGAAGAAGTTAAGCACACCAGTCGTGTAGCGATAAATCATCTACTCTCAGATATCTAAATTATCCTGATTGTTTGGTTTTACAATAAGGGGCTTAGGCCCCTTATTTATCAGTAACGTCGATATATCCATCTCATTTAACGCTTATTGCTATTAGCCTTGTATTGCCCTTAAGTTTGCTAACTTAGGGGCTTCTTTTTGTGGCATTTTTAAACAAATTTGTTAACGGAAGTGTTTGTGTAATAACTCATTCCTCCCTAAAAGCACACTAAAACACCTCAATAGACTAAATTTTGCCAATCATGACCAATTCTGTATAGAAAAACAGGCTAATGTGCTCCACATTTAGTGGGATTCTGGTATCGTTAGCCCACCTGTTTTCACTTTTATGGATTACGTCGTTTGTCTCAAGGAAATAGTGTACGCACGCTCACTGGCCTGCAACGTCTGCTGGAAGGCGGACTCATCATTTGTTGTGTTCTCGCCACTTATATTTTGCTCGCATTGACGAGTTTTAGTCCGTCTGATCCTGGTTGGAGTCAGTCGCATTTTCAAGGCGATATTAAAAACTGGACCGGGGCAGTAGGGGCTTGGATTGCCGATATTCTGTTATATTTCTTCGGCGTTACGGCTTATATCATGCCAATCATTGTCGCATCGACAGGTTGGTTATTGTTCAAACGTGCCCATCATTTACTTGAAATTGATTACTTTTCTGTGGCCCTGAGATTGATTGGATTTTTACTGATCATTCTAGGATTTTCTGCTTTGGCGAGTATGAATGCCAACAACATCTACGAGTTTTCGGCAGGCGGAGTGGCGGGTGATGTCATAGGCCAAGCCATGTTGCCGTATTTTAATAAACTCGGCACTACCTTATTACTGCTGTGTTTCTTGGGCTCAGGCTTTACGCTGTTGACTGGGATTAGCTGGCTGACTGTGGTCGAGAAAATCGGCTTAGTCTCTATTTGGATTTATAAAAAGTTAAAATTATTGCCGCAAGCGATGAAGCGTGAGCATGAAACCGAGGATACCCGTGGTTTTATGTCCGTGGTGGATAAGTTTAAACAGCGCCGTGAATCCCAGTACGTGCTAGAAAAGCCCCCCATAGTTGAAAAGCCTAAGGTGCGTGAGCGTCATATTGGTCGTAGAGCTGAGATAACCCCAACGCTATATGCTGCCACTGATGATATGGTCATTGAACCAGAAGGTATTATTACTGAAACTGAGAATAATTCGTCGCCAAAAAACAAACTATCGGCGCTTGCAAAAATTCTGAGCTTGAATGGCAGTAAAAGTAAGAGTGCACAACGGGTTGAGCCACAAATCGATAATGATGATTTGGCCGCCCATGGCAATTTTGAAGCGCCACCTTGGTTAGCTGAGCCTCAACATTCAAATGCCAATGAGCAAGACAGTGCCGATTTTAATTCGCATTCATTCGATCATGATGACAATGAGCCAGTGTTTAGCAGTCAAGCATTTACAGAAGATGAGGATGATGATGAAAGTCTAGGTTTTAGCGATGATGACGTCATTGATTTTGATACTAAAGTGTCAACAGGTGCAGTGAATCAAGCGCAGCGTAATAAGCAAGATCAAAAAGCTAAAATTGTCGATGGCATTGTGGTATTGCCAGGACAAGAAGATAAACCCGCACCGAAAAAACCGATGGATCCTCTGCCGAGTATTAACTTGCTCGACATACCTGACCGTAAGAAGAATCCGATCAGCCCAGAGGAATTGGATCAAGTCGCCCGCCTTGTTGAGCTTAAACTGGCCGATTTCAACATCATCGCCAATGTAGTGGGTGTGTATCCAGGTCCTGTGATCACACGCTTTGAATTAGAATTAGCGCCGGGCGTTAAAGCGTCAAAAATCTCTAATCTATCAAAGGATTTAGCTCGTTCATTACTGGCTGAAAGTGTGCGCGTGGTTGAAGTTATTCCGGGTAAGGCTTATGTCGGACTCGAATTGCCCAATAAATTCCGCGAAACCGTGTTTATGCGCGATGTGTTAGATTGTGCCGCCTTTACTGAGAGTAAATCCAACTTAACTATGGTGTTAGGCCAAGATATTGCTGGTGACCCCGTTGTTGTTGATCTTGGTAAAATGCCACATTTATTGGTAGCCGGTACTACAGGCTCTGGTAAGTCTGTGGGTGTAAACGTGATGATCACCAGCTTACTGTATAAGTCTGGCCCAGAAGATGTACGCTTTATCATGATCGACCCCAAAATGTTGGAATTGTCTGTCTATGAAGGTATTCCGCATTTGCTATGTGAAGTCGTGACCGACATGAAAGAAGCTGCCAATGCGCTGCGTTGGTGTGTCGGCGAGATGGAACGTCGCTACAAGCTGATGTCTATGATGGGCGTGCGTAACATCAAGGGCTATAACGCTAAAATTGCCGAAGCGAAAGCCAATGGCGAAGTGATTTTAGATCCTATGTGGAAGTCATCCGACAGCATGGAGCCTGAAGCGCCTGCGTTAGATAAGCTGCCATCGATTGTTGTCGTGGTCGATGAATTTGCTGACATGATGATGATTGTTGGTAAAAAAGTTGAAGAGTTGATTGCCCGTATTGCCCAAAAAGCGCGTGCTGCAGGGATACATTTGATCTTGGCAACCCAAAGACCGTCAGTGGATGTGATCACAGGTTTGATTAAGGCCAACATTCCCACACGTATGGCGTTCCAAGTGTCATCTCGTATCGATTCGCGCACCATTTTAGATCAACAGGGTGCCGAAACCTTGCTTGGTATGGGTGACATGTTATTTTTGCCACCGGGTACCGCGGTACCGAATCGTGTTCATGGTGCGTTCGTTGATGATCATGAAGTTCACCGTGTCGTTGCCGACTGGTGCGCCCGTGGCAAACCGCAATATATCGAAGAAATCCTCAACGGTGCCAGTGATGGTGAACAAGTATTATTGCCTGGTGAAACCGCTGAATCAGACGAAGAATATGATCCGTTATACGATGAAGCAGTCGCCTTTGTGACTGAAACTCGTCGCGGCTCGATTTCAAGCGTACAGCGTAAATTTAAGATTGGTTATAACCGTGCAGCCCGCATTATTGAACAGATGGAAGCACAAGGTATTGTTTCTGCTCAAGGCCACAACGGTAACCGTGAAGTCTTAGCGCCGCCAGCACCAAAACATTATTAAGCCGCGCTAAGGCGTAGCTTTGATACACCCAAGGGTTTACAGGGTAAGGAATAAAATGAAAAAACGATTATGCGCTGTGTTGTTAGCTTCACCTTTGCTATTTAGCGCGGCTGTGTTTGCCGATGATGCGCAGCAGCTCAGGGAAAAATTGATTGGTACCGCTTCACTAAAAGCCGATTTCAAACAAACCGTAACAGATGTCAATAAAAAGGTTATTCAAACGGGGTCTGGCATTTTTGCCTTAGCGTATCCGAATCAATTTTATTGGCATTTAACCCAGCCCGATGAATCGCAGATTGTCGCTGATGGTAAAGATTTGTGGATCTACAATCCTTTCGCCGAGGAGGTGGTCATCATGGATTTTGCTGAAGCAATCAATGCATCTCCCATCGCATTGCTCGTCCACCGCGACGATGCGACTTGGTCACAGTATTCAGTGTCCAAGAAACAAGATTGCTATGAGATCAAACCTAAGGCGATTGATTCGGGCATATTGTCCGTCAATGTGTGTTTCAAAAATACCCAGTTAGTCAACTTTAATGTTGCCGATGATAAAGGTAATTTAAGCCTGTTTGATTTAAGCAATCAGCAAGCCATCACAAATAAAGACAAAGCCTTGTTCACCTTTGTGATCCCAGACAGCGTCGATGTTGATGATCAACGTCGTAAAGCAGCGCATTAGGCTATCGCGTGAGCAGTTTATCGTTTAATTTTGCACCCGATTTTCGTCCCTTGGCCGCACGCATGCGGCCAAGAACGATTGGCGAGTACATAGGTCAAGCCCATTTACTGGGTGAGGGCCAACCACTACGCAAAGCATTGGAAGCTGGGCGCGCCCATTCCATGATGTTGTGGGGACCGCCGGGCACAGGTAAAACAACCTTAGCTGAATTAATCGCACATTATTCAAATGCTCACGTTGAGCGCATTTCCGCGGTCACCTCTGGCGTTAAGGACATTCGCGCCGCGATTGAGCAAGCAAAAGCCGTTGCAGAATCCCGTGGCCAACGTACTCTATTGTTTGTCGATGAAGTCCACCGATTTAATAAGAGTCAGCAGGATGCCTTTCTGCCATTTATTGAAGATGGCACAGTGATCTTTATCGGCGCGACCACAGAAAATCCGTCTTTTGAAATCAATAATGCCTTACTCTCGCGGGCAAGGGTCTATCTTATCAAGCGCTTAAGCCATGATGAAATCGCCCATATAGTGACTCAAGCCTTAAACGATAACGAGCGCGGTTTAGGCCTACGACAATTTGTAATGCCAACCGATGTGCTCACCACATTGGCACAACTTTGTGATGGTGATGCCCGTAAAGCGTTAAATCTTATTGAGTTGATGAGTGATATGCTCATCGACGGTGGCACCTTTACCACTGAAATGTTAATTCAAGTGGCGGGGCACCAAGTTGCTGGTTTTGATAAGAACGGTGATCAGTTTTACGATTTAATCTCGGCTGTACATAAATCCATTCGCGGATCAGCACCTGATGCCGCGTTGTATTGGTTTTGTCGAATATTAGAAGGCGGTGGCGATCCGCTTTACGTGGCAAGGCGCTTACTGGCGATTGCCTCTGAAGATGTGGGCAATGCCGATCCTGCGGCGATGACAATCGCACTAAATGCCTGGGATTGTTTTCACCGTGTTGGCCCCGCCGAAGGTGAGAGAGCAATAGCACAAGCCATTGTTTATCTTGCCAGTGCGCCTAAGAGCAACGCTGTGTATACCGCATTTAAGGCGGCGCGTGCGTTAGCTCGCGAAACAGGGCAAGTCGAAGTGCCGCACCATTTACGCAATGCACCGACTCAGTTAATGAAAGACATCGGCATGGGAGCTGGGTATCGATATGCCCACGATGAAGCCAATGCCTATGCCAGTGGTGAAAATTATTTCCCCGAATCCCTGCAAACAGCACAGTTTTATTTTCCGACTGAGCGAGGGTTTGAGAAGCGGATCAAAGATAAATTGGCGCAATTAGCCCAGTTAGATCAAGCCAGTGAGAACAAAAGATATGACTAACATCTTATTAGTGGCTTTCGGCGGGTCAATTGGAGCAGTTTTACGCTATCTTATTTCAATATTCATGATCCAAGTATTTGGCAGCAGTTTTCCTTTTGGTACACTGTTGGTTAATGTTATAGGTTCATTTTTTATGGGCGTAATTTACGCTCTGGGGCAAATGAGTCATATCAGCCCTGAACTCAAAGCGCTTATAGGTATCGGTCTATTAGGTGCTTTGACAACGTTTTCGACTTTCTCTAATGAAACCTTGTTGCTGATGCAAGAAGGGGATTGGCTGAAGGCGATTTTGAATGTGGTGTTGAATCTAAGTCTATGTTTATTCATGGTGTACTTAGGTCAACAACTGGTTTTTTCTCGCATTTAACTATTAAGAATATATCACATGTTAGATCCTAAATTTTTGCGCAACGAATTAGAAGTTACCGCTGAGCGACTGGCTACCCGTGGCTTTATTTTAGACATAGCTCATCTCATTCAATTAGAAGAAAAGCGTAAGTCACTGCAAGTGGCTACCGAAGAATTACAAGCGTCGCGTAATGCCATCTCCAAATCCATTGGCCAAGCTAAAGCCCGTGGTGAAGATGTTGACGCAATCATGGCGCAAGTGGGCGATTTAGGTTCACAGTTGGATGCCAAAAAGATTGAACTGGCCGCTGTACTTGAAGAAGTCAATGCCATTGCCATGTCTATGCCTAACCTGCCTGATGAATCAGTACCAATGGGTGCCGATGAAACAGAGAACGTTGAAGTGAGACGTTGGGGGACGCCACGCACTTTTGATTTCCCGATTAAAGATCATATCGATTTAGGTGAAGGCTTAAACGGCTTAGATTTTAAAAATGCCGTTAAAATTACTGGCTCACGTTTCATCGTAATGAAAGGCCAAGTCGCCCGCTTAAATCGCGCCATTGGTCAGTTCATGTTGGACTTACATACCACAGAGCACGGTTATACCGAAGCCTATGTGCCATTACTGGTTAACGAGGCAAGCTTACTCGGCACAGGCCAGCTACCTAAGTTTGGTGAAGACTTATTCCACACTAAACCTGCGACTGAAGAAGGCCAAGGCTTGAGCCTTATCCCAACCGCAGAAGTGCCATTAACGAACTTAGTTCGCGATAGCATTGTTGATGAAGACGAGCTGCCAATAAAGTTAACTGCGCATACTGCATGTTTCCGCAGCGAAGCGGGCTCATACGGCAAAGATACCCGTGGTCTGATCCGTCAGCACCAATTCGATAAAGTTGAAATGGTGCAAATTGTTAAGCCTGAAGATTCAATGGCGGCACTTGAAGCGCTGACTGGTCATGCTGAAACCGTGCTGCAGCGTTTAGGTTTACCGTATCGAACTGTGATTTTATGTACTGGCGATATGGGCTTTGGCTCAAGCAAAACCTACGATATCGAAGTCTGGTTACCAGCACAAAATACCTATCGTGAGATTTCTTCTTGCTCAAACATGAAGGATTTCCAAGCCCGTCGTATGCAAGCGCGTTACCGTGTGAAAGCAGATAATAAGCCTGCGCTATTGCATACGTTAAACGGCTCAGGTTTAGCTGTAGGTCGTACTTTAGTGGCTATTTTAGAAAACTATCAAAATGCTGATGGCAGTATCACAGTCCCTGAAGTTCTGCGTCCTTACATGGGCGGTTTGACTCAAATAGGCTAATGGAACACAAAATAATACTATGGATAAAGGCCAGCGCTATCTCCGTTGGCTTTCCTATACCGCTGTGATTGCAGTATTTTTTGCTGTAATGCTTGCCACCGTAGGCAAAGCCATCTGGGTTGTGTTAGAAAACGTCAAATAACCCTATCAACTTTGTTCAAGTAAAAAGAAAGGCATGTTTCCCAAGGGAACATGCCTTTTTGTTTGTGTCATGTTTACGTGACGACTTAACCCTATGCCATTAAATACACTTAGCTGGTTTGGGCAGGCCCGCGATTTTCGTTGCTTGTTTCGCAGGTCCAATCGGGAATAGGGTATATAAGTATTTTGAATTGCCTTTGTCTGGTCCTAAGGCTTGGCCAATGGCTTTAACTAATACACGGATAGCAGGGCTCGTTTTATATTCGAGATAGAAATCTCGAACAAAGTTAATCACTTCCCAATGGGCTGGCGTAAGTACAATTTGCTCTTCTGCCGCTAACAACAGGGCCATATCGGGTTGCCAATCGTTAAGATTTTTTAAATAACCTTGATGGTCACGGGCGATTTCTGCGCCATTAAATTGCAATGGATTTACCACGTTATCACCTTGTCATGGAGTAATGATTGAGCCACAAACTCATTGTAATCGATAAGCATGACGTTCTTTAAACGTTCGGATAGGCCACGTGCGACAACATCGTCTTTTAAGACCATCAACTTGAAGGGCGATAATGCCATTGCCCACTGGCGCAGCAGTAACGCGTTAACGCCATCGCTCGATAATAAAATCGCATCTTCCTTACAGGCGTAACGTAAACAAAGTTTCAGCGCGCTATCTCGACTGGGAGATGTTTGAATATGATGTAAAATCATTAGAATACTAAGACCTCATCCACTTGGTTTAAATGGGCTGCGATGGCTTCATCGTTGACGACTGTCACTGGGATCGACAGTAAGCCATGGCTTAAGCCGTAATCGGCTAAGGATTGCTTACAGACAAATACAGATCCAATATCATACAGCGGCAGTGCTTTAAAGGTGGAGATGTAATCTTTAGCACCGATAAGCTCAGGCTGTTGATCTTTAATCAAATGCAACACACCTTCATCCACAAACACTAAACTCACTTCTTGTTCGAAGCTAGCGCTAAGCAGGGCAAGATCTAAACCTTCGCGGCCACGAACAGTACCATGTGGCGAGCAGCGAAATAGAATACACAATTTTTTCATAGTAGCCCTGAGAGTTAAAAACTGATCAAACGATCGGCCGATTCAATACCTGTGATTAGCTCACCTAAACCGCCCATGATAAATGACTCGCCCACATTCCAGTAGCTAAGGCCATTCTCGCGGGCATCTTGCTGACTCACAATGCCGCGACGTAGCGCTGCAGACACGCAATTGACTAACGGGACCTGATGGGATTGCGCCAGCTGTTTCCAGTCACTGATCACATCGTTTTCATCGGAGGCGGGTAAGCTTAAATCTGTGGAGTTATACACGCCATCTTGATAAAAAAACACACAGATAATCTGATGCCCAGCTAAAAGTGCAGCTTGGGAGAAGCGTAAGGCGTTAACACTCGCCGACGTGCCATAAGCGGGCCCGTTCACTTGGATAATAAATTTGCTCATTTAAAATAAAAATGGCCCTAAAAGTAGGGCCATTCTAACGCAAGTTAAGCTAAAAATCGCTAACTAGGATTAGTCATCGTTGCCTATGCCCATCAGGTGCAACAGCGCGATGAAGAGGTTTAAGAAGTCTAGGTATAATGAGATAGTCGCGCGAATGTAGTTAGTTTCGCCGCCATTGACGATACGGCTAGTATCAAACAGGATAAAACCTGTCATCAGTAACGCCAAGCCTGCGTTAATTGCCATAAAGGCAACACTGTTACCCATAAAAATATTAATCACAGCGGCGGCGATCACCACAATCAAGCCGGCGAACAAGAATCCACGTAGGAAAGAGAAATCTTTCTTAGTGGTCACGGCATAGGCTGATAACGCAACGAAAATCACTGACGTTAACCCCAGTGCTTGCATGATCAGCTGTGGACCGTTTGCCATACCCGCGTAGTGATTGAGCATGTAGCCCAGTGAAGCACCTTCCATACCCGTAAAGGCAAACACCCAGAAGATACCCGCTGCAGACTCGGCTTTACGTAAAGTGACAAACAACAGTACTAGGCCACCAATCGATAAACCAATGGAGACTAATGGACTGATATTTAATGCCATTGCCAAACCCGCACACAGTGCAGAGAAGGCCAATGTCATCGATAACAGCATATAAGTGTTTTTAAGAAGTTTGTTCACTTCCAGTGTTGACGCACTCGTCGAATATAAGGTTTCTTGGGTCATGTTGATCTCCGTTGACACATTTCCAAACTGATCATTTTGATTTTTTACAGCACACTAAGTTCCCGTAAAATCCTAAAATGAACTTAACTGGTGCAATGATACCGTACATGAGATACGGGTGAAAGTCATAGAACCATGAATAACAAATTGTTAATCTTCAAAATTTTACTCAATTATTTATTTCAACTTTAACTGCAAAGCATAAAAAATAAGATTCTTGTATCTGCGTCTTCATCCACTATGAAGGTAAAGATTTAGTCTGTACATAAGCAGACGATACACAATCACATTCAATGCTGATTTCAATGACTAAATCAGCATATTGAGTTTAAACCAAGCTTAAGCCAGCCATTCTTTGTGCAATTTTTCAGTATCGCCAAGATATTCCAGCACCCAAGCGAGAGCAGGCGACATCTTGTCAGCATTCCAGGCCAAGCAACAAGGGCTTGTCTGCTTTGGATTTTCCAGTTGTTTTTCAACAAGCGCACCCGCCTTAATAAACACGCTCGCTAAATGCACTGGCATATAACCGACGCCTAAACCTTCGCGGAAACAGTTAATGGCACGGATCCAATCAGGTACGACTAACCTGCGTTGATTCTCTAGCAACCAAGTCATACGTTTTGGAATTTCCCGAGAGGTATCTTCTAAACAAATCGAGGGAAAAGGGCGCAGCTCATCGTCACTTAATGGGCGGTCAATACTGGCCAAGGGATGATTTTTACTAACAAGAAACGCCCACTCAATATCCCCCATGTCTTTATATTGGTAAACACCACCGACTGGAATTGCGGTTGTCGCACCAATAGCAATATCACTGCGACCCGTGGCGAGCGCTTCCCAAACCCCGTTAAAGACCTCAATGCGAATAATTAATTCAATATCATGGAAGTGTCGATAAAAGTCAGCAATTAATACGCTGATCCTGTCGGCACGGACGATATTATCAAGGGCTATGGACAAGGTGGGTTGCCAACCATTTGCCACGCGCTGAGTGCCACGTTTCATCTCGTCCATCTGCGTGAGCAAGGTTCTGGCTTGCTTCACAAAATGTTCACCCGCTGGTGTTAATGTTACGCTGCGATGATGCCGTTCAAAAAGAATGACGCCGAGTTCTTCTTCTATTTGCTTGACCGCGTAGCTCACGGCAGAGGGCACTTTATGTAGCCGATTCGCCGCCGCGGTGAAACTACCTACACGAGCCACAATATCAATGAGTTCTAGCGCTTGTTCTGAGAGCATAACTGACGTCCATTCCAATGAAAATAATTGATAGCACAAGTCAAAAATAAACGTTTCCAATAAATTTAACAAGTCTTTAGACTGCACACTTTAGTCAATCTGACCCGATTATTTTATGAAAACGTCTAGTAACACCTTTGTAAACATAAAGTTCTTTATGTTTCTATTCTATTTAGCCATGTTGAGCATGCTTGGCTTTATTGCCACTGACATGTATTTGCCTGCTTTCAAAGCAATTGAAGGCTCATTTAACAGCACACCATCACAGGTGGCGATGTCACTGACCTGTTTCCTTGCGGGTCTTGCCTTAGGTCAGCTACTTTATGGCCCCTTAGTCAATAAAATCGGCAAACGTTGGGCATTGATCTTTGGCCTTGTTTTATTTGCCATTGCTAGCGTGTTTATTGCCAACAGTGATTCTATATTAATGCTCAATACCGCGCGCTTCTTCCAAGCGATTGGCGCCTGTAGTGCAGGGGTTATTTGGCAAGCGATTGTGGTTGAGCAATATGATGCCGATAAAGCCCAAGGTATTTTCAGCAACATTATGCCATTGGTCGCATTATCGCCTGCATTAGCACCGATCCTTGGCGCTTATATTCTGAACCAATTAGGCTGGCGTGCAATCTTTATCTCCTTGTGTGTTATCGCTTTTCTGCTGGTATTGATGACCTTGTACTTTGTTCCAGGCAAGAGTCAACATAAACACAGTGAACATGTCGCTGTATCTTATGGGCAAATTTTGAAAAACACCCGCTATTTAGGCAACGTCGTGATCTTCGGTGCCTGTTCCGGTGCTTTCTTTGCCTACCTAACTGTGTGGCCGATTGTGATGGAAATGCACGGTTATCAAGCGACTGAAATTGGGTTAAGTTTTATCCCGCAAACCATCATGTTTATTGTCGGTGGTTATGCGAGTAAGTTACTGATAAAACGCATTGGCGGGCATCAAACACTCAATATCTTGTTGTCGATTTTCGCAGCCTGTGTTATTTCAATCATCATGTTCACGCTGATTTATCCCGCGAGCACGATTTTCCCACTGCTGATTTCGTTCTCTATTTTAGCGGCGGCCAATGGTGCAATTTATCCAATAGTAGTTAACAGCGCGCTACAGCAGTTTAGTCAGAATGCCGCTAAGGCCGCAGGATTACAGAACTTCTTACAGATCAGCATTGCCTTTGGGGCATCTAGCTTAGTTGCTATGTGGGCAAGCCTAGGTGAAGTGGCGATTGGTTGGGGTATCCTATGTTGCGCTATCTTAGTGGTGGCCGGCTATATACTTAAGAGTCAACAAGAGTGGGGCGACTTTGCCAAACATTTCACTAAGCCAGATCCCGCACGGGTAGGCATAATGTCCGATGTGAAGCAAAATCCAGCGGATTGAGTGTAATAGCAACAATTGGCGCATAATTGAGAGTTAGTGCTTTACAGTCAACAGACTTACTTATATTATGCGCCTCGTTCGGAGGGGTGGCAGAGTGGTTTAATGCACCGGTCTTGAAAACCGGCGTGGGTTTATAGCCCACCCAGGGTTCAAATCCCTGCTCCTCCGCCATATTTTACGGAAAAGCCATCAGCAATGATGGCTTTTTTGTTTATATAATTTGAACCCTAGGTTCCTCATTCTAAGCTCAGTTCCTCCGCCAGATTTCGTCAAAAAAGCTGCTAAGCAATTAGCGGCTTTTTGCATTTTAGCTATTCTAGCCTTGAGTTTCTGATTTGAAACGCAGCGCCTCCACCATATTTCACCAACAAGGCCGTCAGCACTGATGACCTTGCTGGTCTTTATCATTTAACTCTAGATTTGCTCATTCAACATGATGCCAGACAATCTCAGCCATCATTACACTTTGGGGAGTTTGTGTTGGACCATGGCAAGAGCAAAGGAATGCCAATCTGCATTAGCATAGCTGCTCACCAGATCTCGCAGGATAGTCGGTTCGCCAGCATTATCCACTGGTTGAAAAATTATCTGCAAATTCAGCGCATTGCAGTAATCCCGCCGCTCCACTACAAAAAACTGCTTCTTGTAGGGGAGTAGCAATGTGCCCTCAGCTTGCGCATTAAACTCACGCGCGGCTAAATAGCCAGTAAACCAATGATTGAGTAATGTGTCGCATTGCTTAGTGTGGAATAAGCCTCCCCAATCATCCCCTAGTATGGCTTGACCCGACAGGACTCGCTGGCAATGATGAAAATCGATAAAACCTAGCTCACGTGTAATCACTTGTTGGCAATGCTTAAGCTGGAGATCTGAGTGTGATATGCCCAATTTCGCCATTAAGGTCGCGACTCTTTGCTTGGCTAACGGCTCATCCTGCTGACAAGCTTTGAGCAGTTTTTTAGCGCGAACTTTGGTTTCATTTAATGCGATGGCGCTTGAGTCTTTCATCTTGGCTAACTTCATTTTGCATTACCTCCATGACTGACTCGATTTGCTCGCGGCACGTGAATGAAAGGCCAAATACTGATGATCAATAAACTCAAGAGACAAGCTAAGATGTCCGCAATTGGAAAGGCCATCCATAACTCAGTCAAAGCGTTTGGCATGATATTAATGTTTAATGCACCTGTGATAAATGAAATATTTGTAAAGGATAGTTGAGGTAACAGAACCAGCAGGGGCAGTAACAAACCATAGATTTTTATCCCAGATAATAGCAATGCAAGCTTAGGGCGATTTGTGCCTTGATACACAGCAATCGCAATAGCTGTGATCCCCGCCAAAGGTAGGGTGATAAACGTCACACTCGAGATTTTAATACAGGCGGCAATGAGTGCGGGGGCATCGGTGAAAATACCAAAAACCGAGGTAGGAAAACCCATAAATACAATTGTCACTATACTCAGATAACAGCAGGTCAAGACGATTCCCCATTTAGCACACGCTAACACCCGAGAAGATGCCATCGCCCCATAGTTATACGCACTGATCGTTTGCGCTGCGCTGGTAAGTGCCATGAGCGGCAGGGCGATAAAGATATTAAAGCGTCCGATCAAACCATAAGCGCTGATCATGTACGCGACCTCATTCGCCGCTGGCGTATTGGGCACTACATTGGCTAAATGACTGACTAAAATATGATTTACCGATGAGATCACGCAGGCAATCCCAAGATATGACAATAATATAGGGCTACCTAAGCCAAGAATCGCTTTTATCTCAGTGAGGTTGAGCTTTATCTGCTCAATTCTAAAACAAATAGGCTGGGCAGCTTGCTTATAAAGCGCCTGTTTACTGGCAAAACGGTTATTGGGGACAAAATAGACGGCTGCAATAAATAGACTCACACATTGACCCGCCACCGTTGCCCACGCGGCTCCGCTAACGCCCATATCTAAAACGGCAATAAAGAGTGTATCGAACAAGATGTTCATGACCGCCGACAACAAGATAACCAGCAGCATCACCACGACTTTGCCTTGTGCTCTGAGTAAATCGCCGCTAAGAGATAACAAAAAAGTGAATAGACTAAAATAGAGAATGGGTTGTAGATACTCTGTAGCAACTAAGGCAAGTGTTGAGCTTACCCCAATAAACGCCAATAAATGATCAAGCTGGGCGAGTGACAAGATAGTCACTATCACGCCGCAACATAGGGCTAACGCAAAACCAGTGTTCGCGATTTGACTCGCCTTATCAAACGCATTTGCCCCTAAAAATCGGCTCACTAAGGTCGCAGTACCATTTCCTATCATGCAGGCCAAAGCAAAAATCATCATTTGTAACGGGAAGGCAATCGTCACCCCAGCCAATGCATCGGCACCGATGTATTTTAAAATAAAATAAGAGTCGACTAAGTTGTAGCTTCCGCTGAGCATCATGGCCAATGCCATGGGTAACGCAAAGCGCAAATACAAAGTGGGGATAGCTAACGTACCTAAGGACTCAGTTGGCTGAGATCCTGAGTGATATTTCCCGTGGGAGGGTGTTTCGGTGACTGCCAAGGGAACAATGTCAGAAGGTTCAACATTGATACTGGCGGGCTTTAAAGTGTTAGCTGTTGCATGTTTCACAAACAATTCTCCTAAGTTTATTGGCATTCCGCTAAGCCAAACTTATTTGATTGCTGTGGGTTCGATATGAAATCGATTCGCAACGCTATTAATTTATCAGAGTGATATCATCTTTTGCGGACAGGCTTCTCTGCAACCTGCCGCGTATTATTCTCACTCATCCGTCTGATGTCAATCAGATTGTCGCATTTGACGATGGCATTCAACCACTTTCCATGGTAAAAGATGAGCTATAAATGACGCCATCCAACAAGCCACTTAAACCACTTTCTGTGCCGCAGGTTACTAAGATTCATTGCCTAGCGATAATATAAAAGTCCGTTGTATACACTTCCTTTTAGTTACGACACAAGCTGTCGCATCTCTGCGTATAATATTAAAAAATAACGAATTGAGGTGTACTATGGATGGTCTAGTTATTGAGTCAATCAGCCTACTTACGTTGCTTGAAGTGGGTGATGTTCCACATTACGAACAGTTAAAACCTGGGGACATATTATTGGACTTCCCAGGAGTCTGGTTAGCACTCTCTGAAGATTGGAAAGGAATATATCAACATGTATTAGCGACGCCAGAAGGTTGGTATGACGAGCTACTGCTTTCTCGATTGTTATTAAAAGAATCGACGCAATCGTTATGTGTTAATGCTCTTGCAATTAAACACTTATTAGCATCGCGTAATCCGCTTCATAACCAAGATACTTACCCTGAGTTATCTAAACTTTGGGCCGCGTTTTACGCGAACGTTAATGATGGCTCGCTGAGTCAAATGTTAGCAGCATCTCAATCAATTCAGGCTTCTTTAGTCACTGAAGCCGAAGCACTATTAGATTTTTTGTTAATAACACATTCAACACTAAGGGAACGGCAGGAAGGTTTTGAATCAAAACATTGGGATGATTATCGCGCAGCTACAGAAGTAGCACGTGATGATGGCTCAGCCATTTTTTCAACCTACAGCAATCATTTTATGCTGGCCTCGGTGTTATTGATGCACTTAAAACCTAATAGCCACGTTCTTAAGGATGCCGCACTCAGTTGGCCACCGTATTTGCTCTATCCAAATGCAGGGGAATTATTGCTAATCCGTACTTTACTCAGTCATTGCTATCAAAAAGAAGGCATCAACTTTCTAGTTAACAATTTCGAACACATTATTCCAGAGCATTTGTTGTTTTTGCTTGAAAAGCCGAACTCAAACGCTATTGAATGCATCGCTGTCAAACAAGCTTTTTTTGATAAATACCAACCGCAAGGCTATTACCCAGGCGCAAACAATTCACTCGAAAATTACACAGAGTATTTTGATTTAATCATCAACAGAAAATCTAAGAGGGCGGGTTATGATCATCTTTAAATCATTTAAAAAAGAAACTGAAGCGTTATTGTCTCTCCTTGATGATGAGAATAAATTTGGTATTGGTTATGCTGAGCAACCAACTCTGACAGAGCGCGTATGGATCCAAGAATCTCAGGAGTTTGATAGGGTTGATAATTTCCTGAGAGATGAGTACAACAACCCGTGGGCCGAAGAATATGATATGACATTGTTGGTTCGCCTCGCATTAGATTGCTGGGAAAGTAAGCTTCCAAATCCAGCTAGAAATGTAAAAGCCCTTTGCGCTACGCGTTCAGGAAAATACGCCATGGAAGAAGATTCACCTTTTTATAGCTTATGGACACTATTTCTCAATAGTAATGAATCATTGATGGCTTTAATGTCAACGAGCAGTGATCCCGCTTTGCAACCGAGTATCTTACTTGAACAGGCTGAATTATTACTTGATGCGCATTATCTGACCATCCAAAGATTAAATCGTCGCTATGGCGGAGATCCCCGCAGTCGTACTGAACATAAATGGTTTAAATCAAAATTACCCTTGCCAGCAAGAAAGGGGAAATCAAAGCCAAGGGAGCCTAATAAAGCCTTCAATCGTGATTTTGTGCCTATAATGCTGGCGGCAAAAATAGTCATGCATTTTCATCCCAGCAGTAGCTTACTACAAGCCTTAGCCCTTGCGCCGGAACATTATCCAGTTGGAGAATGGGGCTATGAATACTGGTTTCGTAGAACATTGCAAAAGCACTGTGCAATCCAACAAGGCTGGTTATTTTTATTGATGAACATGCCAAGGTTCGCACCTGAAGAGTTAATGTATTTGATGAGCCGACTCCCCGTTAGCGCCAATGAATGTGACGCACTAATCAACGTATTTGAAGAATATTATGATGAAGATACTCAAGAAAGAGCAAAACATTGGTACCGAGATAAATCAGAATATATGGACTACTTCGAGAAATATTTTCAGGTAGGTTATCTGCTTAATCACTAAAGCTTTGTCGTGTCATGGTTCATCATTAGATTAAAAGGTCTGTTATGTCGGCAAATAAAAATGCAAACACGCTTCTCAGGCAACAAACACTGCTTAAGTTTATTCCCACAGATAAAGGGATAAGAAGCACCGAACTATTGGAGTTGATTGCTAATGAAGGTTTTAACATTAGCCACCGAACCTTGCAAAGAGACTTAGATGTACTATCACAGTATTTTCCCATTTATTCAGAAACCGAGGAGAAACCCTATCTGTGGCGCAGCACAGAATTGGGCGGCTTACGGACTCATATCGATACTATAAGTTTGACGGATGCTTTGTCGCTGATGTTGGTTGAAAAATCGCTAAAGCAACTGTTGCCACCGGCGATGCAACGACATTTACAAAACAATTTTGAGCATTCTCGCCAGCTATTAAATACCTTAAAAGATGACTATAACGCCCAGTGGTTAGATAAAGTCGCGAGTGTAATGCCTGATATGGGATTTAAACCCCCAGTAATTAACGAAACACTGTTAAAAGAAATACAAGAAGCTTTATTGAGGGATCAAACTATTCGAACTCACTATCAGGCAAAGCAAAAGGTCGCGGCGATTGAATACCACCTTATGCCGCTTGCCTTAGTGCAACGTGGAGACGTGCTTTACCTGATTGCTCAAGATATAACAAAAGGGCATGAGAATGCCGCCGTAAAGCGCTTCGCAATGCACCGTTTTCAAACGGTAAAACGTACCTACGAGCAAGGTATTCGTCCAGCGGACTTCAATTTACAGCAATATTTACAAGACGGTGCAATGCACTTCTCTAACGGCGAAACCCTAAAGCTTAAAGCTAAGGTCACCGCAGAGTTAGCATTTTATCTAACCGAAAGCCCTATGTCTGACGATATGGTATTAATGCCTTTAGACGAACACTTTTATGAACTGACAGCAACAGTGCACAATAGTTGGCAATTGAACTGGTGGTTAAAAGGACAGGGCGCAAATATAGCGGTACTCGAACCGCAATCGCTTCGAACTCAACTTAGTGACAACTTGCGTAAGGCGCTTGAAGCTTATGGTATTTGTGATTTTTGAGGTTAAGTTTGATTAGCCGAACAACTTCAATAATAAGTTATTGAAATTAAGATTAAAATATTCAAAAATGCAGCGAGTTACATTGACTCTGCGGTTTTTGTAATGAATAACTCTACTACCATCTTGCCTAGAGTGAAGATAAAAGTCGTAATCAATGAGGAATAATGATGAAACATACTGTGGAAGTCACTCAATCGGCATTAACCCAAATGTTACTCAATGGATTTGAAGCATTTGTGATAAAACATGGCAATAACAAGCGCAGCGGAATTGAATTTCATGCCTCTATTTATGGTGACATTGAAGTAAACGACAAAGAAGATAAATGTCGAAGCATTATACAGTTTATTTCGGCAGATACTTCCGCAAAAATGGGCAGTGGTTCTGTTGATACGAGTGAAGAAGCAGAAGACTTAAAAGAGCAGCTTGCTGAGCAAATGGGAGTGTATCGTCTCGGTAACATGCATAGTCATCCCTATTTACTCGAAGAAATGTCGTTAGATGAAGTGAGAAAGCGAGGATGTGAATTTTCAGCAGGTGATATAGAGTGTTTTTTGCAGCAACTGGAGCGGTATGAATCTGAAGATGCCTATGTCCTTGAACTTGTTCTCACAATCAAGCAATTAGAAAAACAGAATTCAGCTAGAGACGGACGAATTGCTGAAAATGCGATAGAGTTCTCTGTAGGTAACTGTAAATGTTTCCTACGCGCCCAAGCATTTACGAAGGATGAAACGGGGGCGTTAGTTGAAGAATCTACTAAGTTAGTCTGTGAATATCTTGAAGATTTTTCACATCTTAACGCTGACTTTGGAAGAGTAAAGGCCAAGCATAACCGTAAGAGAGTGCTTGAATATAAGCCAGTCTAAACTGGGCTTGGAAACGGCTGGATACCGCTTACGGTAACTAGCCGATAACCTAAGCGAGTGCGATTTTTACCCATCACGGATTATCACATTTTCACCCAGAACACGGCCATTTTTCTGGTTTTAAAGCAACTTGACTGGTATCTTACAAGCCGACATTTTTGTACTTTTGTATTTGAAAAGGTTGATGTTTGTATGAAGCTTAACATTTAGCGAAAAACGCTGAAAAAGGCATCAACACTGTATACCGCTGTGGGCATTTTTTACTCAGCAAACCATTCGACGTTTTTCACAAAACTCATTTTCAACGAATGGCTTTCCTCAGCGTTTTCAAGCGAGGTGCTACAGAAAGCGGCTCAAGGTATAACGCTATTACTCGCTGCAACTTCATCGTCAAAATAACTTGCAAGATAGGACGCCACATGGCCATTAAAAAGAACGAACTCTATTCCTCCCTTTGGGCCAGCTGTGACGAACTACGTGGTGGTATGGACGCCAGCCAATACAAGGATTACGTTCTCACACTCTTGTTTATGAAATACGTTTCCGACAAATATAAAGGCGATCCGTACGGCATGATAGTCGTGCCCAAAGGTGCCAGCTTTGACGACATGATTGCCGCCAAAAATGATAAAGAAATCGGCGATAAACTCAATAAAATCATTGGTAGCTTAGCGGAAGAAAACGATCTCAAAGGCGTTATCGATGTTGCCGACTTTAACGATGAAGACAAGCTCGGCAAAGGCAAGGAAATGGTTGATCGCCTGACTAAGTTAGTCGGGATTTTCCAAGGATTAGATTTAACCGGTAACCGTGCCGATGGTGACGACTTATTAGGGGATGCCTATGAGTATTTAATGCGCCACTTCGCCACCGAATCGGGCAAATCCAAAGGCCAATTCTATACCCCGTCAGAAGTCTCGCAAATTCTGGCGAAAGTGGTTGGTATTCAAAACAATACCCCACAAGATGCCACCGTTTACGACCCCACCTGTGGTTCGGGTTCTTTGCTGTTAAAAGCCAGTAACGAAGCACCACGCGGCTTGTCTATTTTCGGCCAGGAGATGGACAACGCCACCAGTGCACTTGCTCGCATGAACATGATTTTGCACAACAATGCCACAGCTAAAATCTGGAAAGGCAACACCCTTGCCGATCCGCAGTGGAAAGACGGCGCCAATAAACTCAAAACCTTTGACTTTGCCGTGGCTAACCCGCCATTTTCTAACAAAAACTGGACGAGCGGCTTAAACCCACAAAGCGATCCCTATGGTCGCTTTACTTGGGGAACTCCGCCCGAAAAGAACGGTGATTACACTTTCTTACTGCACATCATTACCAGTTTAAAAAGCACAGGTAAGGGCGCAGTCATTCTGCCCCACGGCGTACTGTTCAGAGGCAATGCCGAAGCCAATATTCGCCAAAATCTGATTAAGCAAGGTTACATCAAAGGCATTATTGGTTTACCTGCCAACCTGTTCTACGGCACGGGGATCCCCGCCTGTATTATCGTGATTGACAAAGAGCACGCTCAAAAAGCTGCCGTTCACTTTGGTGAAGGCTTGCAGAGTGAAAGGCCGCAGATTGAAGGGCACGGCAATGAAGTGAACAACAATCAAACTCACATCACCGGCCGTTCCATCTTTATGATTGACGCCAGCAAAGGCTTCATCAAAGACGGCAATAAAAACCGCCTGCGCAGCCAAGACATTCATAAAATTGTCGATGTGTTTAATAAAGGGCTTGAGCTAGAGCGTTTTAGCCGTTTAGTCACGATTGATGAAATTGCCAAAAACGATTACAACCTCAACATACCGCGTTATATCGACTCATCAGAGCCAGAAGATTTGCACGATTTAAGCGCCCACTTGCAAGGCGGTATTCCTAATCGCGATATTGATGCCTTGGCGCATTACTGGCAGGTATTCCCTAGTATTCGAGCGACCTTATTTGGTCGTAACCCAGAGCTGCCAGCGCGTGACGGCTACAGCCACTGCATGATAGACGCCAGCAAAGTGAAAGCCAGTATTTTGGCCCATAGCGAGTTTAAAGACTTTGCCAGCCGCAGCTTATTACCCTTTAAAGCCTGGGTGAAACAAGCTGCGTTAACCGAAATGAGTCTAGGCGACAGCCCTAAAGAGTTAATCCACGACATATCAGAAAGCCTATTAGCCGCCTACGCCAACAGTGAACTGCTAAGCAAATACGACATCTACCAGATCCTCATGGATTACTGGAGCGACACACTGCAAGATGACGTCTACGTATTAGTGCAAGATGACTGGCAAGCGGGTAAAACCCTGCGTGAGTTAGTCGCAGCCAAAGGTGAAAAGCTTAAAGAAACACCCGATTTAATCATTAACAAGAAAAAGTACAAAGCCGAACTTATTCCACCGCGCTTAATCGTGGCGCGTTACTTTGCCGCCGAGCAAACCAAGCTTGATGCCCTTCAAGTCAAACAAGACGAAGCCACTCAAGCCCTCGAAACTTATCTAGAGGAAAATACCACTTCTGGAACAGGGAGCGAAGACGGCTTACTCGCCGATGCGTTAAACGACAAAGACAAAATAACCAAAGTCAGCGTTGCGGCGCGCCTTAAAGTCGCCACCGATAAAGCGGAAATTGCCGCCCTTAAGCAAGCGACCAAGCTGTTTACCTCCGATGCCAACGCCAAAAAAGCCGTAAAAGAAGCCCAAGAAATCTTGGATTTAGCGGTATTTAAGCAGTACCCACATTTGAGCATTGACGAAATTAAAACCCTGATCGTCAACGACAAATGGCTCGCCACATTGCAAGCCAACATCATTGCCGAGATTGAGCGTGTAACCCAGCAAATGGCCAACCGCGTTAAAGAGCTGGAAGAGCGTTACAGCACGCCGCTGCCCACCTTAACAAAATCGGTAGAAACCTTAAGCGATAGAGTCGCGGGCCACCTCAAAGCCATGGGTTTGGAGTGGACACTATGAGTCAAGCAATAAACCAAGTGATACCAGAAGGGTATAAACAGACTGATATAGGGGTGATTCCTGTTGAGTGGGAAGTTAAAACTCTTCGCGACATTACAAGTATTGAACGAGGTAAATTTAGCGCGAGACCGCGAAATGATCCTAAATTCTTTGGTGGTTCAATACCGTTTATCCAAACGGGTGACATAACTAGATCTAATGGTCGAAATGTTACTTACTCACAAACTCTCAACGATAAAGGTCTAGCTGTTAGTAGACTTTTTCCAGCTAATTCTCTCTATTTTACTATTGCTGCAAATATTGGTGATGTAGCAATTGTTAATTACCAATCGGCATGTCCTGACAGCCTCGTTGTTATTAAACAAAAGCAAAACATAGATAAAGTATGGTTGTATCACTCATTATCTGATAAAAAAGCTGAATTTGAAGTTATAGCGACCTCAAATGCACAGTTAAATATTAATCTTGAAAAATTAAACCCTTATAAACTTTCTATTCCACCGAAGAAAGAGCAAACCGCCATTGCTAATGCTTTGTCTGATGTGGATGCTTTGCTGAGTGAGTTAGAAAAACTCATTGCCAAAAAACAAGCGATGAAAACCGCCACCATGCAGCAACTGCTGACAGGCAAAACCCGTTTACCTCAATTTGCCTATTATTCTGATATTAACAGTACAGAAGGTGCTGTCGACGGTAAGCGTAAAGGCACCAAACCCAGCGAGCTAGGCGAAATTCCAGAGGATTGGGAGGTTAAACAGGTTAAAGAAGTATGTGGATTCATAGTCCCAGGTCGAAATAAGCCCCGCTCTTTTAGTGGTAATATTCCATGGGTCACAACCTCGGACATTGATTCTTTTAAAAGTATTGATATGTCTAAAGTTTCTTTATATGTGTCGCGTGAAGAAGCTATTTTCATTGGTTCCAAAGTTGTGCCAAAAAATGCAGTTATAATGTCTTGTGTTGGTGAACTAGGTATTGTGGCTGTAGTCGAAGATGAGATCGTCATAAATCAACAACTTCATGCTTTTATTCCATCCAATGCTGTCTGTAGTAGATATCTTGCATATACATTAACATCTTTAAAAGAGCATTTTTATAGTAAAGCTACTAAAACGACATTGCCTTATTTGAATAAAGATAATTGTAATTCAACACCAATCGCTCTACCCACGAAAAATGAGCAAATCGCCATTGCCACTATTCTCTCGGATATGGACAACGAAATCCAAACCCTTGAACAGCGTCTAAGTAAAACCCGCCAGATCAAACAAGGCATGATGCAAGAACTGCTCACGGGTAAAAACCGTTTACTGTTTGAAAATCTAATGAGCAAGGAGCGTTATCTTAATGGCAACAGCGTTAAATAAGGACATTATCAGCGTAAGTAAACTGTTGAAGCTGGAAAATTTAACCATCCCAACCTATCAGCGACCTTATAAATGGACTAATGTAAATATTAATCAACTGTTTCAAGACCTTGATGTACACCAGCAGCAGTCTGCGTACCGATTAGGGACTGTCGTATTTCATCAAGATAAGAAAAAAAGGACAACCAAAGTTAACTCATTGAATATTGTCGATGGTCAACAACGTACCTTGACATTAGTTTTAGCCGTACATGCCATTATTGAACAACGCCTAGCGAAGCTAGAACGTAAAGATTTGACAGACCAGTTAACTCAACTGGACTTATTTGTGTCTAAATTTATTCAAAAACAAGCGTTTGATAGTGATATAAGTAAACGGAATTTGCACCAAAATTACCTTAAATTAAAACGTTTAGTTAGCCGCCACGATTTTACGGAAACCCATATAGACTTTTTATTGAATAAGTGTGAGGTGGTAACTTTTACGTTGAATGATATTTCAGAAGCCTTTCAGTTCTTTGATTCGCAAAATGCGAGGGGGAGAGATTTAGAACCCCACGACTTATTAAAAGCATTTCATTTGCGCGAATTTAGTGAGCACGAAAATGATTTAAAAGGTCTCACTGTCGCGAGTTGGGAAGCCTTAGAAAGTGATGAGCTTGCTTCATTATTTTCCGAATATTTATATCGTATTCGTCATTGGGCTTCAGGACATTCTGCCCGTTATTTTGGCAAGAATGACGTAGATTTGTTTAAGGGCGTAAACATAGACGATATTGAACATTACCCTTACGTAGAATCTTTGCGCATCGCACATCATTATATTGATGAATATAATTCGCAATATCATCGAAAAATAGATGGTCAATACAAGTCTTTCCCGTTTCACTTAGACCAAATGATTATTAATGGCCGACGTTTTTTTGAAATGGCAGCACATTACCAACGTCAAGTCGGGATGATTGTAGATGGGGAGCATCAATCATCACATTCATTATGCGGACATCACCTAACTGATAACGCTCAAAAAATTCTTAAAACATTAAATGAGTATTCCGCTAGGAAACGTACGGGGGATCAATATGTTCGCTCTATGTTTGACTGTGCTTTAATTTTTTACATCGACAAATTTGCAAATGCGCAACTATCAATGGCGATAGAAAAACTATTTATTTGGGCCTATTCACTGCGCATCAAACAACAAGTATTACAGCTAGCCACAATGGATAACCATGTTCTGGCCAATAATCTGTTTCGCACGATTAAAGATGCCACTAAACCTGCAGATGTGCTGACAATAAGTTTAAACACTCTTACCAATGCTGATAATAAAAATAATTTACGTAAGGGTAGTTTTGCTACTGACCCGCTTGTAAAGTTGTTTAAAGGAATGAACTACTATGAGTAACTTACGCAGTAAAGCAATTGAAGCGCTTTCAGTTAAGGCATTACTTCAAGACGAAGCTAACTACCTTGTGCCTATGTACCAACGTAATTATGCTTGGGGTGAAGCTGAAATTAATCAACTAATTCAGGATATTGTTGATTACAAAGTAAAAAATAATGACCGTTATTACATTGGAACGCTTGTCGTTTTTAAGCGTAAAGACGGAAGATATGAAGTCATTGATGGACAACAGCGCTTTACCACATTATCGCTATTAGCAACTTATTTAAAGAATTGCTCGGTAGCTGAAAAAGACAGTGGGTCTTCTAAAAAATTTCCCAATATGGCTTGGTACACAAAAGCAAATATCAGTTTTGAAAGCAGACCAAAATCTAGCGATACATTTACAGCATTGGCACAGGGCAAAGCACTACACCTCTTAAATAGTGGGGTCTATAATGAATCTATTGTTAATGGATATGCATTAATCCATAAAGCCTTAAGCACAAACCAATTTAAAATAAATGACTTGCATGGATTTACCGATTACTTATTTGATCAAGTACAAATCATGCGCGTAGAAGTACCAGAAGATACCGATTTAAACCACTATTTTGAAGTAATGAACAATCGTGGTGAGCAACTTGAAAAGCATGAAGTATTGAAAGCAAAATTGATGTCAGTACTAAATGACATTGATGATACCGATGAAAAGCAACATGCAATGCATGCACTACATAGCATTTGGGAAGCCTGTTCCAATATGGAACGTTATATACAATATGGATTTACTCCAGAACAACGGCATAAAATTTTTGGCAAAAATGACTGGGGACAGTTTACGGTTGACGGTTTTGATGATTTAGCTGAAATTTTAGGTAAAGAATCAAAAAAATCGACACCTGTATCTATGTCTTTGGTTGATATTATATCCAAGCCTGCCATTGCAGGTAAATCTGCATCCGTAATTGATGAAGATGTACCGGATCGATTTAATAGTGTGATTAATTTTTCTAATTTTTTGCTTCATGTTTTACGTGTCTATACCGAAGAAGACGTAGCGCTTGATGACAAACAACTTATTACACAATTTGACGAACATTTGATTAATACTGATTACCCAATTGATTACGTTAAAGATTTTTCATATGCATTACTTAAATGCAAATACCTATTTGATCAGTATGTGATTAAGCGAGAATTTAGCCAAGGTAAAGACCGTTGGAGCATGAAGCGTTTAAAATGGTATTCCGATACTAGTGTAAGTTTTATTAATAGTTTTGATGATACTACTAGTACAAATACAGAAGACGAAAACAACTACGAAGGTACAAATCGACAATGTTTGATGTTGCTTGCTGCATTTCATGTATCGACACCAACGCTGGTTTATAAGCATTGGTTGAATGCAACTTTGTATTATTTGTATGAGAAAAATTCTGTTGAGGCTAAGCCCTACTTGAAACATTTGCAAAGCACAGCAAAGAAATTTGTATTTGATAGGTTCTTAGCAAAAGGTGAAGGTCAATCTTATTACGATATGATTTATTTAACTAAGCCTTCTGATTCCCCTAAAAATATCCAACCTAAAAACGTTGATCTAAACAAGTTACAATTTGGCGAAATTGAGAACAACTTTGTATTTAACTACCTTGATTATTTGTTATGGCATAAAGAAAAAAACAAAGATCCTGTCGTTAAAGAGTTTGAGTTTACATTTCGAAGTTCAGTTGAGCACTTTTATCCACAACATCCAATGGATGGTTTTTCACCTCTGGATAGTAAATCCTTACATAAATTCGGTAATCTTTGTTTAATTAGCCACAGTAAAAACTCTCGATTAAGTAATTTTCCGCCCAAAGCCAAGCTTGCACATTTTGAAGCAAATATTAATCAAAAACGAATTGATAGTTTAAAGCTTTATCAGATGATTAAACTTACAAAAACCAAAGACCATTGGAGTACAGACGAAATTGAAACTCATGGTGATGACATGTTGGCAATCCTTTGCGCTTCTACTAATGTAACTATCAAGTAAATAAAGGAAGTAATATGAGCACAGTAGGCCAAAAGGAACGTGCCACCCAAAACCGTGTGGTCAAATTCTTTCAAAATGAATTGGGTTATC
Organism: Shewanella sp. SM29; assembly: GCF_025654245.1. Taxonomy (NCBI): domain Bacteria; kingdom Pseudomonadati; phylum Pseudomonadota; class Gammaproteobacteria; order Alteromonadales; family Shewanellaceae; genus Shewanella; species Shewanella sp. SM29. The sequence goes on along the minus strand of NZ_JAKKRN010000016.1, from coordinate 37,977 downwards.
GCTATTTAGGCGATTGGAAGGACAGACAAGATAATCGCAATGTCGAAAGCCATATATTAGCCAATTGGCTGGCCGATCGCGGTGTGTCAGAACTACTGATCAATCGTGCATTACGTAAACTGGATATTGCAACCGCGCTGGGTGAAGGCAAAAAACTCTATGATGCCAATAAAGAGGTGTATCGCTTATTACGTTATGGCGTGAAAGAGAAAGAGGGCGCGGGTGAGCAAAATCAAACGGTTTGGCTAATTGATTGGCAACACCCTGAAGCGAATGATTTTGCTATTGCTGAAGAAGTGACTGTGAAGGGGGATCAGCTATCGCCAAAAACCAAACGTCCCGATCTGGTACTTTATGTCAATGGTATTGCCCTTGGGGTAATTGAGCTAAAGCGCTCGTCTGTTTCTGTGAGTGAAGGGATACGCCAGAATCTCGATAATCAAAAGAAAGACTTTATCCGCAATTTTTTTACGACCATGCAACTTGTCATGGCAGGCAATGATACCCAAGGTGTGCGCTACGGCACGATTGAAACCACCGAGAAATACTATCTTGAGTGGAAAGAAAATGTGGAATGGAAAGATCCTGCCATTATCACGAGTGTTGAGAAAGCGGAAAACGCGAGCACTTTACTGGATTCGCACTTAGGCCAGCTTTGTAATAAGTCGCGGTTTTTACAACTGATCCACGACTTTATGGTGTTTGATTCTGGGGTAAAAAAGACCTGCCGTCATAATCAATACTTTGGTATTCAAGCCGCCAGAAAACACATTAAGTCACGCCATGGTGGAATCATTTGGCACACCCAAGGTTCAGGCAAGAGCTTAACCATGGTGTGGTTGGCTAAGTGGATCCGTGAAAATGTCGCCGATTCTCGGGTGTTGATCATTACAGACAGAACCGAACTCGACGAGCAGATTGAAAAAGTCTTTATCGGTGTCGATGAATTTATTTACCGTACTAAAAGTGGCAGTGATTTAGTCGCCAGCCTAAATAAGCCCAATCCTTGGTTATTATGCTCATTGGTACATAAATTTGGCCGCAATGGCGAAGCGCTAGATGACAATGCTGGAGTGGGAGGCGATGACGAAGCAACTGACGATTTTATTGCAGCAATAACCCGTAACTTGCCAAAAGACTTTAGCGTTAAAGGCAACTTATTTGTTTTTGTTGACGAGTGTCATCGTACTCAGTCTGGCAAGTTGCATACGGCAATGAAATCCCTGCTTAGCGGTAAAGAGGCGCCTGAAGCCATGTTTATCGGTTTTACGGGCACGCCATTAATGAAAAAGGATAAGAAAAAATCCTTAGAAATCTTCGGCCCTTACATTCATACCTACAAGTTTAATGAAGCAGTGCTTGATGGTGTGGTGCTGGATTTGCGCTACGAAGCTAGAGATATCGATCAGCATTTAACCTCAGAGAAAAAAATTGATCAGTGGTTTGAGGCTAAAACCAAGGGATTGTCTCACCTAGCGAAAATGCAGCTAAAACAAAAATGGGGCACGATGCAAAAAGTGCTCTCCAGTAAATCACGGCTCGAAAAAATCGTTAGCGATATCTTAATGGATATGGAACTTAAACCACGATTGATGGACGGCCGAGGCAATGCCATGTTGGTGTGTGCTAGCGTGCATCAAGCCTGTGTTGTCTATGATCTGTTTAGTAAAACTGACTTACATGACAAGTGCGCGATTGTCACCAGCTATCAGCCTGTTGCCGGTTCAATTAAGGGGGAAGAATCAGGAGAAGGATTAACAGAAAAACTGTTTAAGTACGATGTATACCGAAAAATGCTAGCGAGTTACTTCGAACAATCTGAAGATGAAGCGGCTAAAAGAGTCGAAGAGTTTGAAAAAGAGGTTAAAAAGCGTTTTATCGACGAACCTGGTCAAATGCGTTTATTGATTGTGGTTGATAAGCTACTGACGGGGTTCGATGCGCCTTCTGCGACATATTTATACATTGATAAGTCGATGGCAGACCATAACTTATTCCAAGCAATTTGTCGGGTGAATCGACTCGATGGTGAGGATAAAGAATATGGTTATATCATTGACTATAAAGATTTATTTAGGTCATTAGACAAAGCATTAAAAGACTACACCGCCGAAGCGTTTGACGCTTATGATGCTGAAGATGTTGCTGGTTTATTGAAGGACAGATTAGTGCAGGCGAGGGAAGATCTCGATAATGCACTGGAGACTGTACGGGCGATTTGCGAACCCGTTGAAACGCCTCGTCATACTCAAGATTTTATTCATTATTTTTGTGGCAAATCTGGTGTTAGCTATGATGCGGACACTAGAAGCGAACAAGAAACACTGCGCCTGACACTCTATACTGCGGTCGCTAAGCTGCTCCGCGCTTACGCCAATTTAGCCAATGAAATGGAGCAAGCGGGTTACACCACAGAAGAATCTATCCAGATCAAAGCTGAAGTCGTGTTCTATGAGAAAGTGCGCGATGAAGTGAAGCTTGCCAGCGGTGATTTACTCGAAATGAAGCGCTTTGAACCGGCAATGCGTCACTTGCTCGATATGTATATCCGAGCTGATGACAGCGAAGTGTTAATGGATTTTGAAGACTTCGGGCTAATCGATTTAGTGATCAATAACAACGGGGAGGGCATCGATAAACTCCCAAAAGGATTGCGCGATAATGAAGATGCTATGGCGGAAGCCATTGAGAATAACGTCCGTAAAACCATAGTGGATGAAAATCCAGTTAACCCTAAATATTTTGACCAGATGTCGACATTGCTCGAAGAGCTAATAAAACAGCGCCGAGAAAAAGCACTGAATTATCAAGAGTATTTAGAAAAAATCCGAGAACTGGCCCAAAAAGTGGTTAATCCTGTTGGCGCGAGTCAATCTAGCTATCCGGATTCTATTGATACCGCAGCTAAACAAGCCATTTTCGATAACTTTGGTAATGATGAAGTATTAACAACCAAAATAGATACAGCGGTTCGCTTTACTAAAAGAGCGGATTGGCTAGGTGACCGATTTAAGGAACGTGAAATTGCCAATGCAATCCGTGAAGAAACTGCCAGTTATGGCATTGATGTGGCTGCAATAATGGAGCTTATTAAAGCACAAAAGGAATACCATTAATGCCGTCAACACATCCTTTAGATGAGACTTTTTCAATCGAAGTGCGCGGCATAGAAATAGTGGTTAATCGCAAGAATATTAAAAACTTACATTTAAGCGTATTACCTCCGGATGGACGAGTAAGAGTGTCAGCTCCGATTCATACGTCAGAGCAAGCGATACGCTTAGCTGTTATAGGCAAGTTAGCCTGGATTAAAAAGCAACAAAGGGATTTTGTTGCTCAACCCAGGCAATCAAGTCGCGAAATGGTTAACGGTGAAAGCCATTACTTATGGGGACAAAGATACCGCTTAAGTATGGTGGAGACGACTGGTAGACATCTTGTGAGTCTTAAAGGCGTGTCTAAGTTAGTCATTGCGGTTTCAACGGATACTTCAACAGAAAATCGCTTGAAACTCCTTAACGGATTTTATCGATTGGAAATGCAGCAAAGGATTTTGTACCTACTCGAGATATGGCAAAAGCGTTTAGGTGTAGAAGCAAACTACATCGGCATTAAGAAAATGAAAACCAAATGGGGCAGCTGTAATATTCAGGCAAAACGCATTTGGTTAAACCTAGAGTTAGCTAAAAAACCGCCAGAATGCCTTGAATACATTTTGGTTCATGAACTGACGCATTTACTTGAACGTCATCATAACGAAAGATTTCGCGCCATCATGGACAAGCAAATGCCAAATTGGCGAGAGCATCGTAATTTACTCAACAGTCTGCCATTGGCCTATGAAGATTGGCAATATTGATACCAGTCAAAAAGAACGCGTTGCTATGTGAATAATAGAGGGCTATGCCAGCCAACACGCTAAAGAATTCACGTAGTGACGCGACACAAAACTGCATTTTCCATTTACCAGCAAATAGCAACAAACCATCATCTAGTCCCCAAGCACCAAACTTAGTTAATCGTACCAATACACAAATAAGAGGAGGTAAGATGGCCCAGAAAATTTCTGGCGGAAAAAAAGCAAATCTCAGTCTGCCGCGAAATCTCATTCTGAGTGGCCACGAACACATGTGGCTTGTCATACAAAATGAGTTTGGGAAATGCGTAGAAACAACGAGTTAGAAAATACGATTTTCTTTGGAAGGCTTTAAATTGTCATAATTTATGATTTTAAGCGCTTTTTTGTCAAAGAATATGATTTTAAGCGCTAATAAATTAATCAGCATCTGATTGAAGATGGCCGAAATATGACTTTATTTATATTTAATAATATAGTTTTTTAAGTAATTTATCACTCTATTTTTATCAGAAGTGTAAGCATGGAATTAAAGTGAAGACTATTTGAATTCAACGAAGACAATCTTTTGAGAAAAAATCACGATCAAAATAACTAATTGATTGAGTGCACAGAGAAAGCACTTGGATGCCGTTGTGGAGCAGCTTGATGCACGTCAATGTCATCCTTTGTGATGTAGAAAAGACATCAAAGCTCATCACGGCCGAGTGTTCGTTCATTTTTATCACCATGACCGAGAGGGCCTTGAAGACATTTTGTTCTTAGCGTTGAAGCCATTGAGTAAGCGCCTTGATAAGTTACCATTGACGCGGGCTTTGTTGAAAAAGCTTGGATTGAAGTGAGTGTTGTATAGGCTACGCGCAAAGAGGTGAGCTTGTGGCGTCTGATTTACTTATATGATCTTTATCAGGCGTTAAGGCATCTGGGGTCGACTGCGCGCAATTCGTGCTTATGTTAAATCGGCAAGTTTACCCTGATTTATAGCCGTTTTAAGGCAAAATCGCCCGCAAATGTCGATTTATACGCATTTAATCGGCGATTTAGCGTTGCAACAGCATGAAAGTTTATAACCGTTTGTGGCTCACATTGCCCTTGGAATTGTCGAAGCGTCGCTTCATGCAAAAATGACACTACACCACCCATTTTGGATTGTTTTCTAATTGAAGTTCGGCTCGGCTGTCGGTGAGCACTGCCAATTGCGCTAACTGTTCATGGGTCAACAGAGTGCAATACGTTGAGCTAAAAATGGGGATAATTTGTGCCTCGACCATCACACGCTCAACACTATAACGGTGGTAACTACGCAGGTAACACCAGCGCTGTAATGATGAATATTGCACTAACACTGCCTGCAATGACGCGCGTGTGATGTCACGATTGCGGCTGCAGGCAAATAGCCCTGGGCGGATCATCTCCTTCATTCCCGCAAAATGGATCCTCAAACGCCTAGCAACCCACTTTTGCGATTTGTCTTCTTGTGGATCAAATACTTCATTATCTTCGACAAACTGTTTCACATCCTCAGCGGCCAGGTGGAGTGTTAATTGCTCATTGTAACTGGCCAAGGCTATTCGAAATTTTCCCTGATGGATCCCCTCGAACAGTCGACTGAACTCGATGCCATACATCATAAGCAGTTTGTTAAAACTCTGTTCAGGGTAATAGGCACATTTATCTTGGCTAATACGTGTCTTAAACCAGCGATAAATTTGGCGCATATCATAAGTTCGGTGCCGTGAATTGGATAGGTGGTATAGGCTATCAAAATGGCCACTGTCCTCGAGAATACTCAGTTGAACAGCCGTTAAGTCGAGCAGCTGACGCAGGTAAAATGTACTCACTCGACACGCTAAAGGCACTGTAATGTGTGGATGTTTATCCACTCTGTCGTGCACGGTATAACTGGGCCATGTGGATTGGGTTTCAGCCACCTGAGCCGGTAAGCCATTCAGCTCACGCAAGCTGGTGAGGGGCGACTGCACATGATGTTCACCAAAGAGGCTGAGATAGTGACGATCTTCGGCACATTGTTTGCCCCAAATCAGGTCAAAACGGCCTTGCAACAGGTGAAATGCATCGAGAATGTACTGACTGTCTAGACTCAATTTGTGGTTTGGTGGAAGGGGATCGAGATCGGTCGGATAAATCAGACGGGTGATTGCCCGATGCAATAAGTGCAACCGCTCCTCTGCGCCTTCTTCTTGTTCAATCCATTGTTGATAATCAACATCGATTTCATGGTTGGCGGGTAAAGTGGCCCAGGGTTGTTTGCACTGCAAACAGTGACTAAATAGATGCTGCTGCCAAGTGAGGGGATGCTGACAACAGGGACACTGATCAATGCGTTTACAACGATGTTTTACACAAAATAGCGCTGTCTTAAAGTGCTCGACATGACGCACGTACGGTGTGGTGCCGATGCAAATAGGACAAAATCTGGGGGGGTGTTGATAGAACATCCGCGCTGGCATGGACCTTGGGATCTCCTCCATGCGCGGTAGAAACTCCGAGTGGGGAAGGTGGGTTAATTGCACTAGGCGGTCAAGCGAGACATCCGGATCGATTTTGGTTTTCTTTATCCCCATGACCAATAAAAATTCGGCCATGGTTGACCAGCCATTGACGGTGGCTAGCCGACATAGGTAGGACGGCAGGGATTCGGCCTCATAGGGGCGCAATCTGATGGGTAATGTCACTGCACTCATGAAAAATACCACTTTTCTAATTGGTTGCTCGTGATTAAAAACGGACAATGTGAGATGTCATGATCAGCAATATCACGGAACGCGGTGGAAAAATCGAGTAATGTCGCCTTCTTACCGTCAAGGCTATTCTCGATCACAAACTCCAAAATTTTAATAATGATAGAAATTTTTCCGCGACTGGCGGCAAGGAGACGACGAGCAACATTCGGATCGATGAGATTAATGGTTTTAATTGGCATGAAAGACGCAATCGAGTGGAGAAATGAAACATACAGATCATAGGCCGTGTATTCCTCAGTGATGAGTTCATCAGTCATACTAAAAGGCTTGAGCGTCACCGATTTCGAAAATCGTCGTGCTAATTGCGGATCCATGCTCAATAGTTCTGTCGCGTCAGGCATACCAACGAGGACGACCGGACAGTTTGTTTCGGTCATCAGGTTTTTAACGAGATTGATAACTGGCCGCGTTTTTTTCTGGGCATTACGCTCAGTTAGATGTTGAATTTCATCAAAAATGATGATTTTTGTATCGAGCTCGTGGATCAAGGTGGTGATCCGAGTGAACATACTGTTGGCGGTTCCTCTGTCTGGCGTCGGGCAACCCAAGACCTTCAGGAGTGCGGAGCACAAGCTTTTCACACTGGCATCCACAGGGGTCACGACATTGGCGACTGTTTTGTAGGAATGTGTTTCTGTTGCAGGTCGACTGAATCGTTGTTCAAACAGTCTCAGCGCTGTGGATTTACCAAGACCAGAATCGCCAACAATCATCAGCCCAGTCGGATTAAGGCCAGTTGTTTTCAGGCTGCGTTCTAATGCCGCAATCACTGCATTGCACTCAAAGTGGTAAACTGAACGAGATAAAAATGCTGTGGTGATAGGCTTTCGTTGAGGTTGATAGTGATCCATGTGTTATTCCTAGCTGGTTTGGTAATTGATTATTTTAGGGATCACGGCGGATTCTGGGACATCGCTGTCCGTCGGTTTTGCTGGCGATAATACCAGCGCTTGATGAGCCACTTTTTCACGTTTAGTTAACATGTCTTGAATAACATCTTGAGTCAGCGGTGTGTCCATGGACAACGCCTCATCGGCAAGATTGTGGCTCGTTTTCACGTCTCGAGCGGCTTTCTTTTTGCGATCGAGGGCCTGTTTTGTGATATCGTTGACCTTCAGTTCACCTGCGTTAGGCATGAAAATTTTCTTGGTCATTTTCAGTTGCAGGAAGGTTTTTCCCCAAGCTAATTTGTTGGTGTTAGGCACAGTTAACACAGATTGGTTTAACGGGTTAATGACCATGATATTACTGGCGTTTAGCTCATCAACATAAAAAGTGACTTTGCCGTGATCACGACTATTCTTTTTTAATTGTTCAAAAAGGTTTCGTAATTCCATGGAATTAAAAAACTGATTTTTATACTGCAATCCCTTTAATTGCTGGAGTGTGCCTCGTTTTTGTTGCCGCAGGTAAAGATCAAATATCGCAACATTGGCAGGCACAATAGCCGGAGAATAGCGAATATGTGTGTTCCACATCGCTATTGGCGTTTGATTTCCTACTCCTGCATGCGCTTCTTGATGGTATATATCATTGATGAGAATACAGACAATCTTTTCGAATTCCTCGACCGTCAGGGTGGCATAGTGCTTTGCCGGGTGATCATAGGTGAAACCATCCGTTAATTTTCCGACATATCCAGGTATCCCCTTGAGTTTGTCGCGTAACGTACTATTAAAGCGTTCAATAAAACTGTGTTTCCAGGGCTGGCGTGACGGCCCAGCGATTCGATTGATCTTGAGTTGAGCTAATAGTGCGTCGAATGATTCATTAATGAATGCTGCGCCAGAATCGACGTACAGATCCATGGGCGTACCATGGCATGTCCATGGATTTTCCATAAAGGAATATTGTTGATTGGATTTGGGCAAAATGGCATGGCGTAATGCGCTCACCGCTGCATTAGTGGTTTCTCCTTCTTGGATACTGATATGCATTCCCATAATGCAGCGGCTAAAAGCATCAATCATCAAGAAAATGATCGGCTTCCCAACGATATCGCCATGTTGATCAACGAGATAAATACCGACGTGAACCGCATCCATTTCACATCTTTCAAATAGCCCATTGACCTGATATTGATGGTTTGCAGTGCGCAGATATTTATTTGCAGCGACCGAACCTTGCCGCCGCCTAATAATAACGCTTTCATCTAATTTTTTTATTTCTCTGTAAAATGTCGATTTTGATATCATTGGGCAGTCAAGTGCCATGCGCCTGTGTTGTTGCATAAGCGTTCGGTAACAATCCGCCGCGTTGGGGCCATTAAGAGTCAGATAAAAACTATCAATGACATCGTCGACGAGAGAACGCATCGCTGCATCGATTCTGCAGCTGAGTGTCAGGTTTGGATCGTGTTTTCTGGAGGCCAGCAGATAGATGAATTGTCTATTATTGTTTAGCCATTTTGAATACCAGCGCCGCAGTGTTGATGTTGATGGACGGCAATTAACCGGTTCATTTAATATCTCTCCGCAGGTCGAAATAGCCATATTGAGTGAACGTATTGCACCTGGGTATTCGAGTTTGTCTAGATAGTTTAGGTAGGTGTTATAACGCCGAAGATCAGCCTTCTGTTGTTCGTTTAGCCAAGATTGGTCAAGATTCAGATTTGTCTTAGGGAGGCTCAAACTTCCTAGTTGATATTCAGACAATAGCTGGTCAATCGATAACACCTGATGATGTTTGCTGTCCACAACCTCTAGTGTCACTAACGTGTCATCGAGCATGACTATCCGGTAGTCACGATTATTGCGACAAATAACCATATTGGCTTTAAAGATTTGTTGAGCCATAAGATCTTTCCAGATGAGTTAATGGGCTTAACATACAAGTTAAGTCGAATGTGTAGCATCGATTTGCTAATAGGATCATCGGATCATAAACATGACATTGATGAGATTCTGCCCAGCTAATGAGACCACAATATGTGATACGCGCGGGTAATTCTTGCATTACCTGCTGGCATTGTTCTGACAGCGTAAGTGACCGGTAATGATAGAGTTTTTTTAGATTTGCAATTGTACTGCCGACATAGATTTGTTCTTCAGTAACGAGCTTTAAACCATTGTCAGAGATGGCGGCAAAGGCTTTTGAGAGAATATCGAATTTTTCAATATTTTTTTGACTACCGAGTTTGTCTTTTGGTTTAATTTCCTCGAAATACACCCCTTTATGTTTATGTGAAATAATGAGATCAGGCGTATAACGTCTATTTTTTCCGTTGACGAGATATGTAAATGACGCCGGTTGGGTATTATATGCAATGACATCATCCTCAAACTCCAATAGCAATAATCGAGCAACTTCTAGTTCACTATCACAGAAACGTGTAGAATCATTTTTTTGTGAATGGAAATGAATGCGCGCCATCACTTTACTGTGTCGCGGAATTTTTCTGGGTTTCATATTAACCTCGCTTTATGGATAGATATACACATTAGTGATTCCAAATTATTGTGTAAATAAATATTTTTAGCGAACGCAAGAGAGGTTTGAATATTTGTTGAATATCGTAAATATGTTGCCACCCATCGGCGCCTCACGTTTTCATATTGACTTGTTTATATTTTTTACGAAAACACACGCTGTATTCGAGAGCAGTGACGAATGATGGTGCCAAAAATAAACAAACATAAAATCATAAACTTATGAATTTCGCACCTATTAATTTCATATTCAATTCGGATATTATTAATACTTTTACAGTGTGGTTAATTTAACTTTTCTTTTATTTTGCCGCGCACACTTAATTTTATTTGATATATATTTCAATAGTAATGTGTATTGCAGCGTAATATACAGCCTAAAGATATAAGCAGTTAATCGTCCAGAGTGAATTGTTATGCTAAAAAGTATTTTCAAACCTATGAATGCCGCTAAATATCTTGATGAACAGAAAATGATTATGACAGGACTAATCATTGATGATTTTGCTACACTTGGAATGACACCTTTTACGAGAAGCGAACTAACCTTATGAACTCAACATCACTAAGTACCGAGTGCCTATTTAATAGGGCATGTGAAATTTATGGTGAGAAAACCCTCGCTGAAACACTGTTTAATAGTGAAATCCCAGTACTAGGTAACAATAAGCCCATCGCATTAATGCAAACACCAGAGGGCTGTAAATTAGTCAATGAATGGCTAAATAAAATAGAAGCAGGGGAGTATTCTTAGCCTTCAATAGTGCACTGAAACGGCCATGCTCACTTGCGATCCAACATCCCATTAAGCATGCCCTGTAACACAGGGCTATAAGCGATTATCAAAGACCTTTTTGACCTTGCCAGATGAAAACCCCAACACATGTTTTGCTACCTTTTTGATTATCAAACATTAATATCGCTATAACTCATTTGGAAGGGCGTCAGTCTAAGTCTGTTGGTGGTTGAAAAGGGATGCCCAGTTAGCTTGAAACAGCTTGAATGAGAAATGCGCCGTCATCACCCTTACAACATCGGTGTAGTGTTAATCGATTTAGTGAGCATAAACACCGCCGGTTAGATTTGTTCTACGCGCTAAAAGTTAACCCCGCGTTAATACAAATTCTTGATAGTAACAATCAGCGTTACGGCGCAGACACACACTTAATTGCTACTCAAGGTATCGCGCAAAAATGGAACACGCGGCCAGACATGCTCACACCACACTGTGCGACCGGGTAGAATTGTCTGCCCGAGATAAAGTGATTAGAGAGATTTACACGTTTGCCCTAACGCAATGCATTCAATGAAGCCTCTGTACGTTAATTACTGTAAAGCCATGAATGAAGTTCTATGTAACAAAAAGCTCGTTCAATTCTATCAATTTGATTAATCTTGTCTCAATAACTGGATTTTTTGAGATAAAATTTATGTCAGGTCAGTATCTATCACCGCCTGAGTGTCCGTTTAGCACTATCAGTGATGTTATATTTGAGATCCGTAATCATGGTGATGATCCTAATAAATACATGGATTACATCAGTTCACTTCATATCGAGTATCATTCCTTTGATGAATTTAGACGCAGCGTTAAGCCTAGCCTAAATGTTAATTTCTGTTGGTGGTTAGTTCGGCTACATAGAGACAGTTCGCTAATCAATCTCACCCCGTTAGAAAATAAACCGTTACCACTACACCTGCCGGAGTCCGTAAACCGAGCGCTATCGCAATCTCCTGACTTCATGACATATTGCCGATTTAATCACTTGCATGAGTTTAGTCGGGTTTTGTCACAGATTGACCGCTACACCACGCATAGTGCGATGCTCGGAGTGCTTGAGCAAATCGGAGAAAGCGTACATTTTGAGCACTTTAAAAATAATTTGATTGATGATGAAGCTATATCGAGTAGTCAGCTAGAGGGCGCTGCAACAACGACGCTGATTGCGAAAGAAATGCTCCGAAAGAAGCGTAGGCCTTGTACTGATGGTGAGCGGATGATTGTTGGGAATGCTGACTTAATGAATGCAGCGTGGGACCTCAAGGATGAGGCATTCAGTATTGATTTGATAAAAACCTTACATAGAATGGGTACGCAGCACTTAGAGCAAAAAAACTACACCTCTGGGATATTTAGAACCACAGATGATATTGCGGTTGTGAACGCTGATGGTGAGGTCGTTCATCAGCCACTAAAGCATGATGCTATTGAGTGCCTATTATCCCGCGTCGTGAATTGGTTAAACTCGACTGACGATCACATTCACCCGGTTATACAGGCAATCACTCTTCATTTTGTCATTGGCTATGTTCATCCGTTCCGTGATGGTAATGGACGGATAGCAAGAGCTTTGTTTTATTGGTATCTGTTTAAGTGTGGCTATACGGGGTTTCGCTATATTGCGATTTCAGCGCTGTTGCAAAAATCGCCCATCAAATACGGTCAGAGCTATCTGGATTGTGAGCATGACAACTTAGATTTAACCTATTTTATTCGATATCAGTTAAGTATTATCAATCGTGCCATTACTGAATTCGTTTCTGCATATGAGCGTGCTGCATATCGAATGACTGAATTGGCCGAGCAGTATTCTGATTTAGATGATATTGAGAAAAAAATTATTGGTTTTGTTGCTGATGAGCCTCGTTATTTAAAAAAAACGACGATTACAGCCAGAGAGGTCGAAAAACTACTGGGTCTTAGTTATAACACGGTTAAGCAAAGACTTGATGACATGGTTACTGCTGGAATACTCGGACGTGAAAAAATAGGTAAAGCGACAGAATATTTTTTAGGATGAACATATTCAGCTGCGTTGTCACGTAAAGACCGACAGATGAGTTTTAACGGAACATACTACTTTACGACAATTGTTGTTTGGCAGCCTCTCGTTGCGGTATGCGTTGCGTTAATCTTAGATTTCTTAGTGGTAATAACTCACAATCTTATATGCGCTTTAGCCCCAATCCTAGAGTCAGTAAGATACTGATGATCTTCCTTAAGATGAAACAGTTCCAAATTTTCTTATGGTGGGTACTGAAAGGGCGAATCTATCACGCTCATTCACCCTCGAATATCGCGTTTCTATAAACGATAAGAGCCACATTAAGTGGCTCTATTTCGCGCTACCTGTGGTCAATACGCTATGCGCGGAAGAGAACAGGGCTATTTGAATTCATCTGTCTACGAGTGGAGCCGAAGCCGCGTTTCTCATAACAAGCGTTAGTAGTATATTCTTGGAACCGGAATCTGTCGAATTTAAATCTGGCTATTCATACTGAGTGAGAATGCTGACAAAGTTATGCCCCAAAGCGAGTTTCACACCTTAAAGCTATAGATTTACGTTAATCCTTGTTGACCAAATTTTAGTAATGCTACAGAGTGATGAGAGGTATGGCAACGATTCAGCTGTCAAATACATTGTAGATTTCATTCAATGAGAACAAGAAAATGAAGTATAAAATGCCAGAGTCTGAGCAGCAGGAAATCCTATTGAGTGCAGTCACCATGAGTATCTCTCAATACTACTTTGAGGTTGATGGTAAATTTCCAGTAAAAAAAGAAATGTGGAAAAAAATCTATTCATTAGAACCAGCGGAAAGGCTTGAAGTCGCTCGAAAATATATCGATTTGAATCGGGAGTGTTGGACCAGTACAAATTCTAGCGATGACTCAATAAATTACTATATTAAGTTAGGGTTGCATAAAAATGGCTTTGTTGAGTAATGGCTAGCCATTGTCACATACTTCACGTCCTTTAATTAGATATTAGCTGTAAAGACGGTAGTAACATCGAGACCGGGAATTCCCCAGTTTTACCTAGGGAAATGTTCTCTACCTGTCCCCCCCATAATATTATTGGTGGAGGGGCCCGGGGTTGCTCAGTTATGGCGACGATTAGCACCACGAATGTGTTAACAATACTATTTATACTCAGAGATGTACATATGACAACACTATTTTCATGGACTGGCATCGATACTCATGGTCCTGCATCAATTTATATTGCTAGTGATAGCCGAATTTCATGGGGCAAGAAGGCTACTTGGGACGCAGGACGGAAGTTGTTTGCTTCAAGACATTTTCCTGACATATTTGGCTACTGTGGCTCAGTTTCATTCCCTATACAGATCTTAGGTCAATTAGTTGAGCATATTGATGATAGATTGCTGTTCAATGAAAGCGACTCTATCGAAATAAAAATTGAAAAAGTTAGAAGTCAGATTGAAAGGAGCCTTAATTTGATGCCAAAGCTTCAAAGAGGAACCTGCCAAATTTTATATGCATCTCGATTGGGGCATAGAATGCAGTCTATCTTCCACGCATCTTGGATTAAGGTGGATCATGATGGAGTTACTGTTCAGAACATTGAATTACCTGAAAAGTCTGGGTTAATAGCAATTTCTGGAAGTGGAAAGGTATCTTTAAAAACATGGTATGGGGAGTGGGTTGGGAAATCTAACCAGGATCCTCATCAATCAGGAAGTACTAGTCGAAATGTTTTTAGTGCTTTCTGTGACTCACTTGAGTCTAGGCAAGATCCATATAGTGGAGGAGCTCCACAACTCGTAGGGATCTATCGAGTAGGTCCATCGAAGAATTTTGGTGTAATACATAGAGGAAAACGATACCTCAATGGAACTGAAGTCACTTCTTCGAAAGATTTTAATTCGATTGAATGGCGAAATGAGTTATTTGAAAGATGCTGTGGTGAATCTATGGAAATTTTAAACAATGCGCAGCGCCAGCCAAAGTTAAGAGGTATAAAGAAGCCGTAGCTAACAAATTGCTGCCACGGAAAAGTTTCTCGCATTGGTCCCTCTTCGATTTATGGAGCGGTGGCGAAGAAGAAACTCCCCCATTGTGTGTTTCAGTATCACTAAAGTCCATATGATGACGTAACTCGCATTTGCTATTTGTACCAACTTATAAAAAATGTTAGCAGTGTTAATGTTTTCTTGCGAAGCTAACCTAGAAAACGACCATTTACTTGTTGTAAAGGCTACGCTCTGGGCGTGCAATAGAGAAAAATAAGAGGCGTTCACATCACAGTTATCTTTAGTGGGTGTTTTGAGCAATTTGTGGGTATGAAGAGCAGGAAAGCAGACGTGCATATTGAGACAATAAAACTATACAACTTTAGAGGCTTTGGACCAGAAGGTCAGAGCATAGCTGTCGATCCGGATCTTACCACCTTAGTTGGAGCAAATGGTTCAGGGAAAACAGCCTTGATGCTGGCTTTACAGCGTTTGTTTGGCATATCCAATGAACAGCGGACTATCAGGCGTCAGGATTTCCATATTCCCACTTCGGAAGAAGAAAGGCCCAGAAATCGAACTCTAACGCTTGAAGCCATTGTCGCCTTCCCTGAACTGGATGATGAAAATGGAGATCACTCTGTGGTACCAGACTTCTTTCACCATATGAGCGTGACAGATGAGAGCGGCAAACTGAAGTGTCGTTTGCGCTTGGAAGCGGAGTGGGAAGATGATGGCTCAATAGATGGGTACATAACGAGCCAGTTCCGCGCGATTACGACATGGGGCAATCCAGAAGAGACTGATTTTCATAATGTGCGCCCAGCGGATCGCTCTCGAATCCAATTGATTTACGTACCTGCTACGAGGTGTGCATCTTCCCAGGTCTCATCATTTCTGAAAGGGCGACTTTGGAAGGCCATTAACTGGTCGGAGCAAGTTCGGTCATCTTTTACTCAAAAGGCCACTGAGCTTAATGAGGCCTTTGAGGGTGAAAATGCGATTAGTACCATAACCGAAAAGCTCACAGAGCGTTGGCAGGAACTACACTCTGCTGGAACTAATAGTACACCGAAGTTTCGTCCGGTCGACCTACGCTTTGAAGAATTTGTTCGGAAGGTAGAGGTACTGCTTCACCCTGATGAAAGCGCTCGAGATCGTAGTATCGATGAGTTAAGCGATGGCCAAAGTTCGTTGTTTCACATCGCCATAACTTCAACCACTCTCGATGTTGAAGCCGAGATCTTAGCTCAGCCTGAACGTAATAATTTTCTCGGGGCAGATTTGTCTTTGCCCTCATTGACTATTTTGGCGCTTGAAGAGCCGGAGAATAACCTAGCCCCATTTTATCTGTCCCGAATAATAAATCAGATTAGTAGCCTATCGTATGGTTTAAGAGCACAAGCCGTGCTATCCAGCCATTCGCCTAGCATCCTCGCCAGAATAGAACCGATGCAAGTCAGGCACTTCAAGCTAGCAATAGGATCAAACACCACCATAGTTCGTCAACTTACTTTACCAGTTGATGGTAATGAAGCTGCAAAGTACATCCAGCAAGCGGTGAGAGCTTATCCAGAGTTGTATTTCGCTAAGGTCGTGGTTCTCGGGGAGGGGGCTTCCGAGGAGGTAATTCTGCCCGCTATATCAGAAGCTATGGGCATTCCAATTGATAGGTCATTTGTCGCCATGGTTCCATTAGGGGGCCGTCATGTGAATCACATGTGGCGTTTGCTGACTGATTTAAAAATCCCCTTTATCACATTACTCGATCTCGATTGGGGCAGATATGGCGGTGGCTGGGGAAGGATCAAGAATGCACTAGCCAAGTTGATAGAGCATGGCGTACAGCCCATAGATATTTTTGGGCAATACCTTAACCCGTCAGGGTACCAATATAACCTTGATGCATTTGATACTTATCCGGTTGCTGATTTGACTAACATTAGCTCTTGGGTTAACGCACTCAGGCGCTACGGTGTTTATTTTTCAAGCCCATTAGATATTGATTATTCAATGTTAAAAGCATTTCCTTACCAATACCGGGTTGCCCCAGATGAATACTCTAATGGGCCATCCATGCGTGGTGAACCCGGAAATGCTGTCATGGGGAATGAAGGGAATCCTGAATTCTACGCTGGTGACGTAAATGACTTACGTTGGTATAGATATCTCTTTTTAGGAAGAGGTAAGCCGAGCACGCACATTCGAGTGCTTAGTTCTATTCCGCCAGAACAGTTGGCTCAAAACGCACCAGAAGAGCTACGAGCTTTAGTTCAGTCTATTCACATAGCCCTTCAAAGCTAGGGGGGCGAATGAAGTTTATTCAACCTGACTACTGGCATCCCAAAGGCATTGATGATCTTGAGCCAAATGCTTGGCAAGCAATAAGGCGGCGAGAGTCCACAAGCGTGATTGCTGACCCTGGAGCCGGAAAGACCGAGTTTTTAGCGCAAAAGGCTGCATACCTGCTTGAGACAGGTATATGTCCACTAAATAAGAAAATTCTGGCTATATCATTTAAGACTGATGCAGCCAAAAATCTCGCAGATAGAGTGAAAGAGCGTTGTTCAGAAGAACTCAGTACTCGATTTATTTCGATGACTTTTGACGCTTTTACTAAGAATTTAGTGGATCGATTTCGCATGGCTTTGCCTGAGCGTCAGCGCCCATCAAAGCGATATGAAATCTCTTTTCCTTCTTTTGCCCAAGAGAAGCAGCTTATTAGTTGTTTCAGAAATAATTTTAGCAATGCGGTGGGTATCTATCGCTTTGCGCAAAGACTCCAAAACATGAATCAGTTTGTCGGAAGTGTGCGGGTAGGAGATCCAAAATTGTCATGGTTGGAGGAGGAGTTTCTAGCATTTTGGTTGAGTCAGCAAATGAATTATGCAGATGGTATTTCCAGAGTGTCATTTTTAGCACTAAATCGACTTGCTGAATATATTATTCGTACCAACGATCATGTTCGAAGCTCTATTAGAGCATCGTATCCTATTGTCTTTGTTGATGAGTTCCAAGATACCACCTTTGCCCAATATGACTTTCTATCTTCTGTTTTCAAGTCAAGTGAGGCGGAAGTAACAGCCGTAGGAGATTACAAGCAAAGAATAATGGGTTGGGCTGGCGCTAGAGGTGATGCATTTCACCAATTTGAGGCCGACTTTGCGGCACAGCGGTATTCTCTGCTTCTTAATCATCGCTCTTCACCTGAATTGGTCAGAATACAACATGTTATTGCACAAGCTATCGACCATGAAGTGAGAGAGATTCATACAAGTAATAACAGCCTAATTTTCGGTGATGCCGCATGGATTTGTTGTAGTAACAACGTAGAGCAAGAGGCGATTCATTTGGCTCAGTGGATTGCAAATGACATGCAAAGCCGGTCACTTAATCCAAGAGATTATTCTATTTTAGTGCGTCAAAAACCAGAGGATTATGAACAACCGCTATCCTATTATCTCGCTCTACATGGACTGAGCTTACGAAATGAGAGTGTAAAAATAGGCCAAACTACATTACAAGACTTGCTTGCCGAAGAAGTGACTATTTTATTTTCTACTCTGCTAAAACTTGGGCTTGGTCGTCGAAATGCACAAGCGTGGAGTCAATTATCATCAGATATACAGGTTCTTCGAAATACTAACCAGGAAGATGAAAAAGCACTGCGACAGGTTGAACTCCAGCTAACAAAGTTTATTTCTACACTACGGATGTTAATGCAACAGCCTATGACATTGGAAAATGGTCGAGATGTATTTGAGCAAACCATTACATTTATTAATTCAGACGATCTTCGCAGCTCCTTTTCTCGCTACGCAACAGGGGATTTACTTGAAATAAACGTGGCTGCACTTGAAGAGTTTTTTACAAAATGTCTTGATACTCAAAGTTCTTGGGAAGGTTTGTTGGATGAGTTTGAAGGCACAAACCATATTCCGCTTATGACTATACACAAAAGTAAAGGGCTAGAATTCGATACAACCATTTTCATGGGGATCGACGACAACGCTTGGTGGTCCTATAAGCCAGGCGATACCGAAGGGCTATCGACTTTTTTTGTAGCACTTTCGCGGGCGAAACAAAGAGCGATATTTTTCTATTGCCAGGAAAGAGGGGATAGAGTTAAGGTCGCAGATTTTTACACTTTGTTGAATGTTGCGGGCGTTAATGAATATGCAATTTGAACGAGTTGAATGTTCAGCCTTAATATAAATCAAGATATCAGAGCTAATATGTGACTTGTTAACTTACCAAATTCACTAACGTGTTTATGTATGCATATAGGGCTGCATAAGCTTAGTTTGAGACAAATTTGTCACGATGATGCGCAAAACACATCGTTTAAGCGCTATAACTCACGAAAACTGCACTTTAACAGTTATTAAAATGCAGGACGAGTTACATAAGTTGCAAACTGACATCGTTGATTAGTTCTTTTTCACTGCAAGACTGCGGTGCATCAACTGACAGTTGTCCAATGAAGTAGTGGCGATTCACTAAATGTGACAACTAAGTGTTTTTCTCTAATAAAATGTTGCAAGTGGGACGCTGGTTAGTATACAACACAGTGTATTGCATATTTAGGTTATTGAAATGGAGTTCACATGCGTTTGACCTTTTGGAAGTTGTCCCAAGGCACTGAGTATTTTTCTCGTTCAGACATCTCATCATCTATTGAACAAAGGCTGGTATACGTTCATCTGGATACTCCCGCAAAAGGGCAATCAGTAGTCACCCAAGCAGAAAATTTTATTCAAGCTGAGATTGGTGATTACTTCTATCTCACTCATGGAAATCGCGGCATTTGTTTATTAGGGCAGTTTACTGGTCCTGTTAACGTGTTCTCATCGAAGGGGGAGGGATGGGCTGATAGGCCTTTCAGAATAATCCGATTAGCTAACAGCAATATTGGTTACGAAGGCCCCAACAAGTGGTGGGCGCCTAACCATCGCTCGACGTTTGTTCAAGTTCCAGAGACTGAGGTTGAAGAGTTTGAACAACACATTCTTGAGCCATTCTTTGATATCTCATTAGTTGATTATGGAGTCGAGATTGTTTAAGTGTTGGCTTATACCTCTAATCAGATAGCCAAATTCACTATGCCACTACATAGATAATTTGCAATTACATGATATATCTACAAAAAGGAATTTCACATGGGAAGTACAGGATCTGGGCGCTTTACCGATTATTCAGGATCAAGAAGCGTCGGAGGGGAAACTGGGGGCGCTAGCGGCACTGACAGATGTTTAATGTCGTTAAACTGTATTCTTGAAGACGTAGGGATATCGGCATATTACACAACTAATAGCTCTCTACCTAACGTTGGAGATGCAGTACAAATAAATTTTAGACAGTCAAGAATAGTAGCAATTGAAGCTAGGAGCCAGTTGCCATTGGGAGCACTTCCCACCCAGTTCAATTATCTAGCAGCTTGCTTACAAGATGGACACTCTTACATAGGTGTAATTACAAATACGAGTTTGATACCCCAACCTATAGTTCGTATTGATGTGACTCACGTATAGTAGGAGACATATTTATGTTGCTGATCCTAGGTGAAGTGTTTGTCGACTTCACTCTCCCTACATCACAAAAAAAATGCAAATTGAGGCTTGGGGGAATCGTCCATGCCTGCCGAGGTCTTTGGGCTGCTAACATCCCTTACTCTGTAGCCATAATTTGTCCAAGTTACCTACAAAAAGAAACCTCGTCTTACTTGAAAGCTCATGGGTGTAGTGAAGTCATTTTTTTGGGTGAAATTATAGGCGCACCAAACGTTATTGCTATAGCAGACCCAACGGAAGTTAGTGAACAAGGTTATGAGGATTTACTTAGGGAGACAAAAGAAGTTTTACTAAACGATGTTTTTAATGATCTCTGCAAATTTAACTCTATTCTAATTTTTCCAGGTAGTTTCGACCTAAATGAGATCATCAAGCAATTCAGCACAAGTGCAGTTTTTAGTATTGATATTGCTTACGGAGTTGATTCATTTTCAAGTCTCAACCCTTTTAAAGGGAGATTACTATCTATCATAACATCAACCTCTTCCGACCTATTTATTGAACACGGAAGAAATGATATTGCATCATTATTAAAAGAAATATCTAGTTTAGGTCCAAGTAGCTTCCTTCTAAAAGAAAACAGAGGAGGAAGTAGACTATTTGACTTTACAAACAACGAAGTACTAAACATTTCTTCTACCCTAGATAGAACAGTTAACTCTGTAGGAGTTGGAGATGTTTATTCTGCAATTGTTGTAGCGCTTGCTTCTGACGGAAGGTGCTGGAAAGAGGCATCTAGAGTGGGAGCTTTAGCAGCAACACATTATTCTCAAACAACTTTCCCTGATGACTTTAAAAGAGATTTGCACAGAAGTCTTTTACTTCCTATTGAAATACAAGAAAAGCTAGGTGGAACCTTTCTTCCTTGGCATGAGAGGAATAAGTACAGCATTTATTTTGCTGCTCCTGACTTTTCATATGTGGATAGGACAATCTTAGACAGAGTTTTAGCATGCTTGAGCTATCACAACTTTACCGTTAAGCGTCCTATAATAGAGAACGGCGAATTAAATGCACAGTCAAACGAATTTGAGCGAATACAAACCTTCCACCAAGATATAGAACTAATCAATCAATGCGATGTTGTCTTCGCTGTCCCTTTAGGCAGAGATCCGGGAACATTAGCTGAAGTTGGAATAGCGTTTGCCCAAAAGAAACCAGTTATCACTTACGACCCTAAATGTGAGAATGATAACAATATGATTACAGTGGGAAGTACCTGTTACTCCGACGATATGGATTTATGCCTAAACTCACTATTTATAACTCTTTCCAACATAGAAAAAGAACGCAAATGAAAGAAGCAATTGTACTGACATCGGGAGGACTAGATTCAACAACAGTCGTCTACCAGCTTGTATCCCAAAATATCAGAGTAAAGCCACTTTTTTTCAATTATGGTCAGCATTGCATGGATACTGAATGGACTAGATTGAATGATGTTCTACCTCGAACTTTTGTTGCAGTTCCAGAAAAAATCGACATAAGTGAAGTATTTAGTGGTTCTAAATCTAGACTGATAAAAGAAGCGGATTTATGGCGTGAAAAAGTTATAGATGATGACCTGTACATCCCCTATAGAACTATGCTATTTTTTGCCGCCGCTGCAGCCAGAGCACAAACTTTAAACACTTTGGATGTATTTACTGGCTTTATTAACAGCAATCACGCAAAAGAAATTGATTGCACTTCTGCCTTTATGAATAAACTAGATGGTTTAACAGAGTCAATTGGCCCCGTAAAATTCCATTCACCTTTTCGATATTCATCTAAAGCTGAAGTGGTAAAAGTCGCCTTGCAATTAGGTGTTCCTATAGGGAAAACCTACTCATGCCAAGCGTCGAGTCAGTATCCTTGTGGAGCTTGCCCCAACTGCGTTGAGCGCTTAAAAGCACTTTCAGAGTTTATAGAGATATGACATTCGAAACACAAGTATATCAGTCAGCAATACATACCATTAAATCCGCCAGAAAAGTGGCTGATTATGCTCAAGCACAGGGTATATCACAAATTAACAACAACAGCCGACCTACATATGAGCATATGGGAGCTGTATTAGCTGATTCAATCCTTCAAGCTGGACTGAACTACTCAACTGTCGTAAAGCCAAGAATCGATATTATTTTAAATACTCATAAAGATAAAAATACTGTTTTTGATCTTGTTCTACTTGTTGAGAATGATACTGTCAGCGAGTTTTTAAATTGGTCACATAATACGAAAATAAGCCGGTTCAAAAACCTAGTTTTATTTATGTACAACAATGATGTTAATACATCCGCAGATTTAAAAGATCGCCTATCAACAAGAATATTCTGTAATGAATTACAAAGCCTGACAGGAATTGGCCCCAAAACTGTTGATTATATGAAATGCTTAGTTGGCATTGACTCAATTGCAGTGGATAGACATATTAGAACCTTTGCTCAAAATGCTGGTGTAGAACATACTGACTATGATTTTCTGCGTGATGTATTCTGTTCGGCGGCAGACCTACTCTCCATTCCTAGAAGAAATTTTGATTCTTGGGTTTGGACTACTTTATCTAAATCTCAATCGCCGCAACAAGAGCTTCTACTATTTTAAAAAGAAATTCACTTATCCCTTTGGCAAACTTAGGAATTGTACTCAGAATTTTCTACATCTGATATTGATCTGCGAACAGAGACATCGAAATGCGTCACTTGATGGCAACAATGAGTTCATCGGTCAGCACTTTGCAGATGTGAGTGATGCTATGCGCTCTATAGAGAGAGCGTGAAGCGTTAAGACTATCTAGCTATGACACGAACAAGACTTCAGTATCATGACACACTCAAGATCTGAGTAGTTATGCACTTTCATGTGCATAACAGCAACTAAATCGCGTTTTACTGTAGTTTGCTGCTGAAACAGTGAAAATATGCGCGTAAACACGCGATTTCTGCATGTTAATACATATTAAGGTACAAATCATTTTCAAATCAGCACTGGCAATGAAACTCGTATGGCTTCAATCAAGCTGACCAAATTTTAATAATGATTCAAAGTGGCTACTGTAACGGTGGCGTTTTATACATTGTTCATGACATTGCATTTATGGAAGTGAAACTCCTAAGCTAGTTAGTGTCTCTGTTGTCATGGTCCCCGTCATCTTCAGCCCCATATCCTTTTGGTATGATTTCAGTGCTAATGAAGTACTCGGTCCCATTAGTCCATCAATCGCTCCTATGTTGTAACCATTTCTGAGAAGTACGATTTGAACTCTCATCACTAATGCTTTCAGGGTATCACTACTGCCCTGATAAGACGGAGTATCTGATACAGAACTGTTTTGAGCTGCTGAGCTGGGATATGTCGGAGTATTTGGCTGTGTATTAATAGGGCTAGGTGTGGATGGATATGAACTCGTTCCAGTCCTAGATGAGTAATGAGATCTGTGGCTTGAGTGAGAACGGTGGCTGGAATGAGAACGATGACCTGCATATAAGTTTTCGCTGTTTGCGTTTATTTGCATGTCAAAACTGACCAAGCGGTTCAATTGAGCGCTATCAATCTCTGCCATTGTCACTGACGGAATAGCATACGCCTGAGGAACCAATAATGTACTTCCGCCTATAGAAGCAACTGAAATTGTTGGAAGGATTCCTGTAATTGATCGCCAGATTTTATTAAGTTCTAACCACATTTTCTGCTCTCCTTTCTAACTGAATGGGCATAACATTTTGCTCACTAAATCGCTGGGTATGAGATTTAAAAAAACCACAGCAAAGATCCTGTTCTTCGCAGTATTCGCATTCTTTCCTAGAGCTGCTTTTCCAATCTGAGATGCTTTGTACTGCGATAGAACGCAGTGATTTGGGAACATGGCATCGTGGAATATTATAAAGGACGGTATCTAGCCCTGAGCTTAGTAGAACATGTGTTCCTTCGAGTAATTCTTCTTGGTATTCATTTAAATCACACCATACGGCTTCATAATTTGTTCTGGCGAATCCGGTTGGTTCTAATCCCATTAAGGCGACAGTGGATACAAATGGAAGGTTCCTAACAATAAACTCTGATAGCTCTACTATGTTTTCTATGATTGGTCGAGTTAGTACAACCCTTAGCTCTATTTGTGCTCCGACATGCCCAAGATTGTAGAGCCCATGCATGGTTTTATTGAATGAGCCTAGAACTTGTGTGTGGTAATCATGTTGTTGAGGAGTAGAACCATAAATTGGAATTCCCCATACAATTTGTTGATGGCCTAACTGAATGATCTGCTCGACATAGTGATATTCTTCAAAAGCACTCCCATTGGTCAGGATATGCAATTGCGTTGATGGCAGAGCTTTTTTGGCATGCTCAAGCAGTTTTAGAAATCCGTCGCGTTGCAATGTCGGCTCGCCACCGCTAATACCTAAAACAGGGATATCTCGGTCAATGAGTTCCAGTAGCTGATGGCACTCCTCAAAACGCCAGCCATCATCTAGCACTTTTGGCGGCTGGGAGCACATGATGCATTGGTGGTTGCATCTCTCTGTGACAAAAAGCAGATTCGCAGTGCTTTTACGACGATACAGAATATCAACTCTATTCTCGTTTAATACAATCACATCTCCAGTAGAGATGACTTCAGGATGCTCTAGTTTACTGATAACCGGAACTGTTAGATTACTTGGTATGCCACCACATTGTATAGCAACAGCTCCCCAATCTAGACTGAGTAACTCTCTTTGGTTTGGATCATAATTTGGCAGAAGCAGGCAATGTCTGTTATCGCATATGCCGCTAGACACAAATTCATCCAGTCCTATGACTTTTAACATCTTCGAACCATTGAATGCATTGATCTCTGCTCTCGTTTTTAATGGGATCCCTTTATTCATTTGTCAGCCCCTCTTCGGCTCTCTGACAGAGACTATGTGGCAACCAGCTATTGAAGACAGTACGATTAGATTTGTCTTGCAATAAATTGAATACATATCGATAAAGAAACTTTTGCTTTGCACAGAAAGCACTAAATGTTCGATGACCAATCATGTCGCCATAACGAGAGTAATTTTGTATTGGATTCGCTCCGCAGTAAGGTAAATATGCGCAATCAGAGCATCCAGGTAGGGCTTCAGCAATCCCTGCGTGTAAGATAGTGTTCAACACACTTGATGACATCAGGTCTTGGTATGATTCATTAACCGAACCAAGTGCGAGAGATTCGTCGCCCATTTCAACCAGCATTCTAGACTCATCCGATGGATACACTTTTCCATTGTAGTTGTATACCAAGACTCCTGTACCGTCTCCGCATGGCGAACGCATATCGACATATCCATTTGCCTGTGGCGTCAGGATATTGTTTAACGCTAAAGCTGCGTTTACTTCATCTAAACGATAGCCTTGCTGATTGATTTCTATGATGTACTTAAGCGCTTGCTCATAGAATTTATTAAAATCTTCAGATGAGTAACCTACCTTGTTTTCTTTCTTCACTGCGAACCCGTACATGTTCAAGGGGCGTAGAAAAATCGAGTGAAAACCAAGACGTACATACTCATCGATAATGGTTTTTATCGCAGTTAAACTACTACGAGTGATAGTGGTCATTCCTGCTATTCTGTCATGTCCCAGAACACTCCTAGCCATTTCAAGACCATGCATTGTCTTCTCATAACTATTTGAGCAACTATTTGGCCGGTTGAGTTGGTGTAACCATTGAGGACCGTCGACCGAAGTAGAAATATGAACGTTATGGAGGTGGAAAAATTCGAGCATTTCCATGTCTATATTTTGCAGGCTCGTAGCTACAACAAACTGCAAATTTTTTTGTTCAGTTATATTAAGTTCTATGCAGAGTTCAATAATGTACTTTAGTACGTCATAGGCAAGTAGTGGTTCTCCACCTTGGAATTCGACCGTTAGATTTTCTGCTGGTGACTCAAACATGCGCAACACGGCCTGCTTTGCGATACTAAGTGGCATGTCATACTTAACTGCATCAGGGCTTCTTCGTGTTACTTGGCAATATTCACACGAGTTTTCGCACCTGAGTGTTAAAACAAAAATATGTAGCGCTGGACCATCAAACAGAAATGATTTTCTTGCCCTATATTTTGCACTGAAAGCTCTCAGCGCAAAGTTGTTCTTTTCACTGTAAACAAATGATTTAGATTCAAGATTCTGAAAGGTTTTTCCTGATGTGGTTAAGGATCCATCAACTAAGTCATTTAAATCCGCACAATTTAAATAGCAATGTTCGCCAACCTCATTGATGAGTAAAAATCTATCATCATTTACACGTTCAAACCGAAATGGCAGTAAACGATAACTCTGTGATGCAAAAGTTTCTGGAGAAGCTACTCTCATCAGTTCGACGCCCTCAAAGAGTTACTTAATGCAGCACTGATTAATATGTTTTTGATTTTATTAGTTTGTGCTTCAATTTTCTCACGCAATTGATAGTCGATAACCGAAGTTTTCAGATCGTTAGACAATTCATCTGCCGAAGTATTACTGGTAGAATGAACCACTGCGGATACGGTGATTTTATTCTTTTGGGAACTGACATCGAAAACGGCTATATCTGCCAACTGGTAACAGGCCTTAAGAACTGCCTCTTTACTGTAAATATTACAATCAAATGTGATATACACTTCAGGAGATTTTGGCATTGATTTCACAATCCTTTGCAGTAGGGGGGAGAAAGCGGTTCTTACCATATAAATTACACTATCGTTAGAGAGCCGTTCTTTACGTAGATCAAAGTTTTACATCTAAATCATTTCTTATCTTTGCTGAAGAAAAATTGAAATCACAAGTTGTGCCAGATAGCACAAACTTGTAGAGATTCATTTTGACCTGAGTTTGGAGGATTACTGTAGTGGCACACTACAGTAGGGCGCAAATCAAGGTTAGTTTGTGGATTAAATGGCACACCCAGTTGAAGGGATACCGTATTAGCGAGAAAACTATCAATGCTTATGCGTCCGCACATTAGGCTAATTCCTCAATATTTCTCTCTTTATACAATAGACTAAGTGAAAAAAATCAGTATGTGCGCTGCCCAAGTCTAGCCTGTACTTCTCACGAATTAAGCAGCCATGAACTGTTAACTCCTTGTATGCCGCAAAGCTAATGTCTTTGTTTATTAGTTAGTTATATCTGGGAAAAATGTAGCCAATTGAGTATTGGCGAAGATGATGATTTGAACAAGCTCAATGAAAAGTTGGTCATCTTGATTGATTTTGCATTTTTGACCCGCTGTTACTACATTTCAACGTAGCTGAACAGGTTGTTTATTTGCAAAGGAAAGCAGAACCATGCTCTTCAGACCAGTGCGGGTGTTTGTCACAACATTACTTTTAACCGCTTTTAGCTTCTTAATCATGTTTCTGGTGCAGTTGTCGGAACTCACCTGTGTTGATGATTTATCTGAACTAAAAGATATCGTTGCAAAGAGAGACCAGACGGGTGACACCACCGCGGTGAATTTTGACGTGGGGTTTGATAAAGAAAAGAACCAATGGTGTTACATCGAAACATCACAATAATTCTTGCCAGTTACCTAACAACGCCTATAATTACTGTATATAAAAACAGTGGTGTTAACTATGCGTATTATTCCCATCTATGCCAGTGCCGGTATTACTGGCTTTGAAAGCCCTGCCGCTGAATATAGTCAGTTGGGTCTCAGCCTTGATGAGCTGTTAGTTGTGCATCCTAGTGCGACCTTTATTGGTATCGCAAAAGGTGACTCAATGCAGGGCGTGGGCATTTTTTATGGCGATTTACTGATTGTTGACCGCCAGGAAACCGCGCGTCATGGTGATGTGATTGTTGCCAATTTCAACGGTGAATTTGTATGTAAAATCCTCGATAAAACGCATCGCATGCTGCTGTCATCGAATGAGCAGCACCAACCTCAGCCTATTCACGACTATGATAATTTTACGATTGAAGGGGTTGTTATTCGTTCTGTTCGTTGCCATCGCCAAAGTCCATTATTAGCTGACATCTGATGTTTGCCTTAGTAGACGCCAACAGTTTCTATTGCAGCGCCGAGCAGGTATTTAGACCTGATTGGCGTGGTAAGCCAATGATTGTGTTGAGCAACAATGATGGCTGCATCGTAGCGGCAAACAAGCAAGCGAAAGAACGGGGCGTTCCTAAGTTTGCACCATACTTTCAAGTCAAAGACCTGTGTACGAAATTAGGTGTCATTGTTTGTTCAAGTAACTATGAACTCTATGCTGATTTATCCGCAAAGATGATGAATATTATTGGCCGATTTGCACCAGAGCAGCATGTCTATTCCATTGATGAAAGCTTTCTCTCCTTTAAAAATTGTTACCCCGCCATTAAGTGCTTACAAACCCAAGGTCAGTTGATTCGAAAAGCAGTTTGGAAAGAAACACGTTTACCGGTTTGTGTCGGCATAGGCTCAACACTCACACTGGCTAAAGCGGCCAATCACGCGGCAAAGAAGTTACCTGGCTATCATGGTGTGTGTGTTATTGATAATGAACAAGACAGGATTTCAATTTTACAATCAATGAATGTGAATGATGTCTGGGGTATTGGGCGCAGGATAAGCAAAAAACTTGAATTGATGAACGTCAAGACCGCCTATGACTTAGCCAAAATCCCTGCAGGTTTAGCGCGGAAGCAATTTAGTATTGAAATAGAACGCACTGTGCGTGAACTCAATGGGCAAGCGTGCAAAGTGTGGGACGAGGCGAGGGCGGATAAGAAGCAAATATTCTCAACTCGTAGTGTGGGCGAGCGTATTACCGAGTATGAGGATTTACTGCAAGCCTTAAGTAAACATGTGGCGATTGCTGCAGCGAAAGCGCGTAAGCAAGGCTCAAGCTGTAAAACCATGTTGTTGTTTGCTAGCAATTCTCCCTACGATGAACGCCCAACTGGCTTTAAAACCTTAGTGCACTTTGCTTGTGCCACCGATTGCAGCATTGAACTCACTCAGGGTATGACACAAGCAGCATCTCAACTTTTCCGTACCGGCGTACGTTATTATAAAGTCGGTGTTGGCCTGATTGATTTGGTCAGCACCCAGCATGGCCAGTTAGATTTATTCAATGTCTCAAAAGCCAAGCCAGCATTAATGAAAATCCTTGATGGTATCAATCAACGTTATGGCACAGACACCTTATTCATTGCCGCCCAAGGTATCGAGCAAAAATGGGCCATGCGCCGAGACCAGCTCACGCCACAATACACAACCAAGTGGCATTGTCTGCCAGAGATAAAATGTTGATATCTGACAGTAGATGGATTAACACGTTAATGCCTCAAAGCGTGTCAGTATAGCTTAGACCCAATTTTTAGTCATACTTCAGAGTGGCTACTGTAACTGTGACGATTCGAATAGAGGAATTGATAATGAAGAATACTAAAATCAATATATTGCTCTCAAAATGTGATGCTACCGCACCACTACCTGATGACTTAGCGGCAAGGGTTGATTCTCCTTCTGTCGGGAATGAGATTATTACTTATTGCGAAGAGACACCTCTGAGTTCTGATGATGAGTATCGTGCAGCTTTAAAGAAAATTGAAGGATTGTTTGATGCAATACCTAATACCGCTGAAGGTTCCGAGCTTGAAAAATGGATTTCATTAGTTGAATCATATGAAAATGAACACTTCCCAATGTAACTCACTGTTGCCCCAAAGCGTTTTATCAGCCTGACGTTTGACCAACTCTAGCATCAGGGCATTGACCAAATTTTAGTAATGCAGCAAAGTGGCTACATTAACTGTGGCGATTCAGTCCACTCGATAAAGGTGATAGTTAGGATTAATTATGGATTTTCTTACAGCAACAATTTTGTCTGGACTTATTTACGATGGAGTCAAGGGTGGAGCAATGATAGGGTTTGATTTACTTAAATCAAAACTTCAAGGTTGGCTTATTGACGACAATCAGATTCAGCTGCTGGTTGAAGAGTTGAAAGAAGCTGGAATCAACGAAGATCTTGCTCCTCATGCCATCGAACGAAAAATTCAAGAACATCAACCCCTAACTAAGCTTTTGAAGCAAATAAAAGCACATGAACACAATAATTTTGTAGTTCAAACCTCACATATAGGTCACAACGTCAGTAACAATGGAAATAGCACTATTTCTATTGGTGATATCGTCATCACTAATACTAGTGAGTAGAAACAATGCCTTCTGATTCCTCTTCTCAAGTCACAACTATTGGTCACAATGTTCAAGCGGCTGAAAATGCAACTGTCTCAATCGGCAATTTGGTTATTACTAGTCTATCTTCAAATGATTTGGTTACGTTTACTCGACAATTGCTTTATGCGATTACCCACCGAGATTGGAAGACGGCAGAAGCATATTTAACGAGCATTAATTCTGTCACCTCTCTTGATGACGAGTGTCACAGTCTGCTTAAGTTGCTTAATTACAAACTCTGTCTTTTACAAGGAAAAAAAATTACGATTCATCAAGATATCTTCGTTGAACTGCTTCGAAATCCTTCTTGTAAGCAGGTGATTAAAGATGTGGTCGAGTCAATTTATGTTCACCACTTAGCACAGGCATCTCATAGTACTGCGAGGAAGCGTTACCAATCATCTCAGTACAAGGAAAGTTTCACTGATGAAGTGTTTTATGAAATTGTTGCTGATAGGCAAGAATTAGAACTGTTCATCGCTGACGGTCTATCCGAAAAATTTGAACACGAGTTATGTTCGGGGGTTCGATGTGCTATTCGAAACGAAGATTTTCTTCTAGCTGCAAATATTGCAACTGAACTTAATACAAGATATCCAAATACGAATAGCACGATTCTTTTATCTTTATCTAAGGCTTTTAAACTAAATAGAGATATTAGCGGACGACATTTCTGGCTTGTAAACCAAGATCAAATGAAAGAGCTTGAAGATCAAATCTCTGAATGCCTAGACTTTGCAAATAGAATTGAAGATACGCGTATATTTCGAGTTGCTGCTGTTCTACTAGCAACATCATGGTTTCAAGTCATTGCTTTAATAAAACTTTGCTCTAAGAATCTTGAAGAAGTAGAAAAGATTATACCTGAAGTCCATGATTTTCCTCCATTCAAAGTAAGCGACATTGATACACACGGTTTTGCTCAGAAGATTCTCAAAGACGGAGAACTTACTATAAGCGAAAGTGATTTTTCTCAGGTTTCTTCAGCGTTTTTACAAGGCTCGATTACAAACCACGAGATTAAAAGATGGTTGGATAAAGGTGGTGATGTATCTGTACCCGATGACCAACTTAAAGAATTTATTCGAATAATATTAGATTCAATGATCTGTACTCCTACAGATCAGAGGCAAAAGATCAAATTGTCTAAAAGTATAGAAGACTTTCTGCAATCAAGTACTGATAAATTAAAAGACTTCAATGTGTTAGCTATTCATCAACTGTGCCTTGACTTAAAAAGGGTCGGGTTATTTATTTATGTTGTTAAGTTAGTTGAGCCACTTCTACCTCAAACGCCTTGGTGTAGTCCAGTTCTTGAAGATTATGCGGAGGCGTTATTAGAGTCCGACCAGATTGAAAAATTGGATCGCTTGCTTGATACAGTAGAAGGCATTGATGAAAGTTACCGTTTTTTAGCTGTTAAAATTAGAAGATATTCACAATCTGGGGATTTTTCGACAGCAATTGAATTGGCGGAGAAAGGTATAGAGCAATTTCGTAACTCCTGCTATTACTGGGGGATATTGATACACCTCTTGATCTTGACGAATGCTGAGAGAGAGAGAATAACGGCCTTACTTAAAAAAATTCCAAAAAATATCTTAGAAAAATACAGCGATGAAGGACTTAGACTTCTTCACAACATTGCTAGCGTTGATTTGGGATTTGCCGATTCATTCATGC
Organism: Shewanella sp. SM29; assembly: GCF_025654245.1. Classification (NCBI taxonomy): domain Bacteria; kingdom Pseudomonadati; phylum Pseudomonadota; class Gammaproteobacteria; order Alteromonadales; family Shewanellaceae; genus Shewanella; species Shewanella sp. SM29. Next base: position 5,749 of record NZ_JAKKRN010000016.1, on the reverse strand, counting down.
TTGAATGGTTTATCGACGCTCCCGTTGAAATGTCTATTCATGTTACGAACTTACACTTTAATCATCTAGAGCAACTCCAAGATCCTATGGGTTTTCAATATTCTTCAGAACGTTGCGCTGAAGCCGTTGTGTATAGTCTTGGAAAACGTCAATACACAAAACTTCTAGTGGATAATTGTGGTCATAGTGAATACTTAATCGATACTATGAGTCCATTAGGTGTGTTACTCAATGATGCGCAGGTTGGTGATGAAGTTAAATTGGGTATGGCAAAATATAAGATTATTGAAAAAGTTCCACCAAGTGTCGGTGCTGTAAGGATATCTATAGATATTCGTAACGACATAAACACAGGTACTGATAGTTTTTTTAAAATGTCTTTTGAGGATGATGGTGTTGATGGCATTCTGAAATGGGTAGATGAAATGTCCCAACAGAAACAAATCGTAGAGCCAGAGATAGGGGAGCGGCCAATACCTATTCTAATGCGGTTAAATCAAACCCATAGTAACGACTTAGTAAAAGGCTCATTATTATACCTTTGTGATAAGGAGAGCAACAAGAGCTTAAGGCTCTTTTCTGATGGTGAAACTCCTAAAGAATCTGCGATATTAGATATGCTCTCGTTAGTTTATTTATCATTGACTGGTTTGGTTCACGGAGTACTCCGTTCTGGTATCAAATTGTATGTCACAAGAGAGACTCAAGATATTGTCTCAGGTTGGCTACGAGATACTAGTCGTGACGATTATTTATCTATCGCAAAAGTCGAAAATGCTTTTATCAAAACAACTTCGAAAGATATTGCCCGAGATGATTCGATTAATAATCTACGTTTGTTGATAGGAAAATGTGAGGTGCTTTCACCCCGCAGTATTGATATGCCAGAAATGTTAACTCAATTGAGAGATTGCTTTGATATTTCTCACTATAGCTCACTAAAGTTAGCCATTTCACACTCGATACCTTTCCTGTGCTTAGACTCAATGCTTTGCTCTTTTTATCATCAACTTAATGTAAATCTGGTGAATACAAACCAGTTTATGATTGATGCTAATACCGCTACAAAAACTGATGAAAATAGGAGCGCTCTATGTCATGTTCAATTTGGGCTACCTGTACCACTTATGCATCAAGATGTAATTCAACTATGTACTTATGAAGAGAAAGGGCAATATCTCGCAGCCGAAATTATTAAAATGTATCCTAATCATTATCCATCTAGCGAAATTGCACTTGAAGTTCTCACCGCATGCTGTCTCAAGTCGATATGTGCAGCGTTTATAGGGTTGGATAACAGACAACCATTATCACTGTCTAGCTGGAGATATACTGAGAATATTGTTTATGCTTGCTGTAAATCCTCTATGGAATGCATTGAAGGGGATACCAGTGAAAAAAGGCTGGCCGCTTTGATATCAGAAGTATTAAGAAAACTTGAGGCAATGCCTTACCTGACAAGGTTTAGCCTTGCTCTATTCAGACGATTTGTGCAAGGGTATTTTTTAGATGCTAAGCAGATCGATATAGAATTAAGAGCACTTCGAAGACTTGAAAACTAACTTACCTCTCGTTTGGGGCCGTTTAATCAAAATTTCACGATTGAATAGCCTAAATAACGAGTCAAAAGGGGAGTTAGAGGCGAACACTAATGCGCCATCCAGTAAAGCTCCTGTTTCCTAGCCTTGTGCCCGACAATTCTCACAAACGGAATTGGGCCTGTAGCAGCTCATCATTGTATTCAATCCATTGCCCTGGTGTGGGAGAGTAATAAAGTCTCATACTAAGTAAAAAAGATTCATACTGAGTATTAAAGTATCATACTAAAATGGCAGCGATCCTATGCGGTACGCTGCCATTTCTAAATCTAAATCCTTTATGCCCCAAAACGAGTTTCGGCTCGTTAGTTCAACCGAAAATTCCCACACCTGCTGCCATACATATTCTTATCTATTTACCTATATTTGGCCTTACTAGAAATCGGCTAACAATGTATGGGTATACAGTCGTATTTAAACTTAGGTGTTTGGTATGATTTTCAGACAAAATCAGTGCGCACTAATTCTATCCGAAATAAATAAAAATCTATAAAATCAGTTGAATATAGTAACCGAATTTTAGTTCATAGGTTTGGAAAACGCGCATGCGCGTTTTTCCAGATGGTGTATTTGGCAGAAAGCTGATAAGTTCTTTGCATACAGATAGTTAACCGCGCACGCTTTTACTGGTCCAACGAGGTAAACGTGCATGCGCACGAATAAAATGTTGTGTGTCTTACCGATGCTAACATTATGAATCTGGGACATTACTTGCCCTGTGAATTGATTCTAACGGCTTCATTATATAAAGGGATCACCAAACTGTGCTCGATAAAGCCATATTGCACTGGAAAAAGATAAGACAAATACCCCTTGCTATTACATCAAGAGCGAAAGAATCATTGTCTCTCTGGCATGCCAAAGGATGGCAATATCTATATCTTGGAAAAAACTGGATTTTCAATTTCAAGTCTAAATATGCTGGCAAATTAGGCTTGATTCTTCTAGCAGCTCTAATGATGGTAAGCGCAATACTTGTTCCATCACTTCAAACTTATCTCGAACCACATTTTTCCAAGCCAGAACTACTAGACTCATTTAAGGCGCTATTCCTTTCTCTTGGTGGGGCCATGATTGGCGCTACCGCGATTGCTTTCTCACTCATTATGTTCGCGATGCAGGTAAATGTAGAGCGTATGCCGCATGGCTTATTCAGGAAGTTTAGCTCAGACGTTAGACTGCTTGGAGCATTTGTTTCGACATTCTCTTTGGCTGTGATCATCGCAGGGTTGTCGCTGGTACCAGATAAATCCTGGGTGGCGGGCGCTACTGCAGCAACAGCTTGGTGTATGTTGTTAATTATATTGCTATTTGTGCTTGCGTATCGCAGAGCGCTTGCTTTGATTAGTCCTACTACGCAATTGGAATTGGTGGTCGCTGATACGAAAAGGAATTTTAATATATGGGACAGAGCCGTAAAGCGGACGACTCCGATATTTCGAGCTAATGCAAGTGATGAAAAAGAAGATGAGAAAATCAGGGGTAAATACAATATGGATCGTGTTACCTATTTTCAGTTGCATCCAAATTGGACAGCACCAGCCGAGCAAGCAATTTCCTATTGCATAACCTTTTCAAGGCGCTACGCAGAACAAGGTGACCACGAGGTTTCACGAGTTGCACTTAATGGGATAGTTGCAATCAATGCATTGTATATTAAAACAAAGGGAAAAACGTTCTTCTCAAACAGCTATATTTTAGAAAATCCGCTCGCATCTGATAGATTTCTAACAAATACACTTGAGCATTTGCGGCAGAATGTGCAAGTAGGCGTTTCACGAAAAGATGAGCAATTCATTGAGCAAAATCTACACAGCCTACTTCAGCTCATACAGCTCTACCTTTCCATTGAATATGGCGAAGAGCATGCTGCACGGACGCATGCGCATCTTGTATCAAGCTATCTGATAAGTGCAGTGGAAAGTGTTATTCCGCATGATATGGCTGACGTGTTAATTGAAGGCGTATCACTGTTAGGAAATGCTGCTCGACTTATCGTTGCACATGACAAACCTGAGTACATAGCTTCTATCTCGGAGAAAATCGCATTTATTGCTTGCACTGGCGCTGTTAATAAAAACTACCAGCCGGCATCTCAAGTAGCCGTTAAACAGCTTGCAACTCTCACTTTCGAATTACTGCGAAGCAAGTCATGGGAAGTCCGTTATGCGGTCAAAGAGGTGCGAGATGATATAAAACTGATTGCAGAAATGTACCTCAAGATACCTGATTCCCCGCTGACGAGAGTACATAGCACAAGCTTAGCGCCTTACTATTCCGGAACCAGCAACGATACATTAATGGCATGGTTGACGGTATTAGTAAATGCTTTATCAAATGCGGATTCTGGTGATGAAGCAGCACAGCGAGTTGTTGGCCATATAGAGGAGTGGGCGGATGGGTTGTATCAAACAGAAAAGGAATTATTATTGCTGGCTATTGAGAAAAGATCTCAACTTACATTCGATTTAGTCCATTGGATAGTACATATCACAAAATTACTCCTCGCTGTTTCTTGTTCGGATGTTTGCGATGATCATCATAGAGATAATCTAAGAAAATCGGCTCGTTGGTTGATTTATGTGTTTTCATGGATACCTGACGATGAAGTAACAATAAAATACATTGAAACGTACCGAATCGCAGATAACATATTCGGGTCCGCAGTAGATGCACATCAACGGGGTTGTGATAGGGAGGCCATTGAAATTAGAGACTTACTTCTCAGCTGGACACGTAAGGTCGGTAAATATCAGACTGGTTGGGCATCCTTACAAACAGCTTGTTGCGGCTTGGCATGCTTAAATCTCATCCTTGAGTTGCAAGATGAGAAACTATTCACTGATATTGATGCATATATTTCTAAGGAAGATGCCCCTACTTTTGATATTCGTTCAAGAACCGCCTCTGATCTACGTGAAGAAGCAGATAAATATCGTTCCGGCTATGGTCATGGAGATATAAACATGGCAATGGCACGTGTCGACCAAGCGAGAATTAGAGTACTACTGCATGGAATAGCGGATCATTTATGTCCTGAAATTCATAATACCAAACCGGGTGAATCTTTGAATGAAAAATGAAATTTGCCACACAACAAGCAGCTTCACCGGACAGAATACTCGCTGCACTCGCATTTTGCCGGTGAGCTAGGCGTTAATCCATATAAATTTTTATCCGAAATTCGCCTGATACGGCCCACGTCCTAACACGCTTTTGTCCCAAAGAAGGTTAGGGCGCTTCACTCGATATCTATAAAAACTCCTGAAAATGACATATTTATGTCCATAGCAGCTCAAAATCGGCAACATCTTAGTATTTTATTGTGACTTTTTGGACAAGCATAAGCGCGTTGCTAGGTGTTTCTGGCTAGTTTGCGAGTCCAATATACCAAAGCATTCACGTAGCGACGATTAAATTGTTTAAGATACAGTCAAGTGGAACTGGTGATGTGTTCGAGCGACTCCTATGTTGATAAATCACGTCATCAACATTACAACAAATTAATCGGTAAGATTTAGCAGTGGAAATATAGCTACGAACCAATTTCAATTAAGCTTGGTAAACCTATGAATTATTGTAAGTAATCATTCTAATGGAGCAACATAATTTGATTGGGGCATTGTTTCATAAAATTCATTTCTAACACGTCATCTATACTTCAAAAGTGTTCGCATAGCTGCGTGTGAGATGCACTTTGTTAAAAAGCAGCAAACACAAAGTTTAATGCGCTCTGGATGAACAGTTTTGCACCATAATGGAGCAAAACTGTTGAAGGAGTGAGTTATGACCTTGATATATAATAAAAAAAGTCAGACTCACGAAATGACACAAAACTCATTTGGAATGACAAGCCACACACACTAGTGATTAAGTAAGTAGCAAATATTCTTCATTTAACATAATATACATTGTGCGCAGCTTTATGTGAGAGGGCTTGGGGATGCCGATAACGTCACTTATCGGCATTGAGGCTTGATTACTGTCAATGTGTGATAACTATATTTATCACACATTAACGATGTCTAAATGGTTCTTCTGGCGTGACTCGTCGCAGTTCGCCTTGGCAATGTGGGCACTGGATAAATAACGAGTCAAAATCATCGTACCACCAAGGCTTATTGCAGTTGTTGCACTGTAGCTCTGGCTTG
>NZ_JAKKRN010000015.1:0-125078 GCF_025654245.1 Shewanella sp. SM29 | reverse complement strand
TGGTGTGCCACCCTGGCGTTCTAGTTTTAACTGTCTCACCCATTTATCCATAGTGGATTTACCTACGTTCATCGCCTTTGCAGCTTCGATGATGCTATGGTTTTTATCGAGGACTAATTGGGCAGCTTCAAGTTTGAATTCAGCACTAAATGTTTTTCTGGTTGTCGATCTCATGTGTTCACCTAAAGTCATCTACGAGGTAATAATATCACCTCTATTTAGGTGGCCAAAATTAGTGTGCCACTACAGGGGCGTATGCCGAAGAACATCTTCTAGATCGTCGCAAAGCAGGGCCTTTCAATGGTAAAGGTGCTTTAACTGCACGGGCTGAAGAAATGCTTAGGCCAGCTTGGGAGCAAGGAACTTCCGAAGATATTAAGGCTGCAATAACAAACTTCGTTACTACTTACCTTTCAGATATTCTTGCTCATGCGCCATATGAAAAGCAACAGAACGAGTATAAAGGTTGGTTAAAAAGTTTCGCACTTTGGCTTTATGGAACAGATCACATCTCGATTAGATATGAAATTTTATATGATGAGACTGACATACGTAAGTTATCACCAGGAACGCGGGGAATAGTACTACTGTTGCTTTATCTTGCTTTGGATGAAGCAGACGATCGCCCTTTAATTATTGACCAGCCTGAAGAAAACTTAGATCCTAAATCAGTAAATGATGAGCTTGTACCGTTGTTCATTGCAGCAAAAGCAAAAAGACAAGTAATTATGGTCACACACAATGCAAACCTTGTAATTAACACTGATGCGGATCAAATTATTATTGCTGAAGTTGGAGCACATCAAGCCGGCGGTTTACCACCAATCACTTATCGTGCTGGAGGGTTAGAAAATGCTTCGATTCGAACAGCTGTACGCGATATTTTAGAAGGTGGCGAGTCTGCATTTCAAGAACGAGCAAGACGACTTCGTGTACGACTTGAGCGATAGCTTTGAATTTAGGAAATGTAACAAGTCAATCCAGCCGATCGCCTTCGGCGGCTGATTTAGGCATTACCCATAGAAATATTAATCCTAAATTCATTAGTTTGAGCTAAAAATATAACTCTGAGATGTCCAAAAATGAGCTAGTGAATCACTCTGTACCAGACTGATTCAAGCGAGCCCCTAAAATCCGCACTAGAGCATAGTTTGCGGCTATTATGGGGCGTTTCCCTAGAATAAATCAAATCTCAAGAGAACTGATCTAATCTCATGCAAAAATCGATATTGCATTTTTTATGCTCGATGGTGACTGATTGTATTTAACCGCGGAACAACGGCGGCGCCCCCTCTCATTCAGTTAGTTTATAATTCACGTTAAAAGTGCACTTTAGGTCCTAATATGTTGCAATTTATAAACTCTGCTTCTATATTTGGTTTAATTTACTCTATATTTTGGTACTTATGGTGCAATTATGTCATCAAAAATAAACTGGCTTATTAATCATACGAGTCCTGGTGCGGTAGTGCTTCAGTCGTGGTTAACACAAAATGAGATCAGCTCATCTTTGGTGAGAAAATATGTGCAGAGTGGTTGGTTGTACAAGATAAGTGCGGGGGTTTACGTTCGTCCTGAGTCAACAGGTAAGTTACAGCCTCATTGGGTTGAAGCGCTCAAGGCTGTGAATGAGCAGCTAAAGCTTCCTGTTCACCTTGCGGGAGTCAGTAGCCTAACACATCAAGGGCTTAGTCATTATCTTCAACTAAGCAGCGAGCAAGTTTGGGTTGGCTGTCAAAGTAAGCAGGCGTTGCCAAAGTGGTTCCGCGAATTGGAGGAGCAAAACTGGCTTTTCTATACCAGTAGCAAGCTGACCCAAACGTTGGAAAAAGACTTTATTACTATAGGGGTGAACAATAGGGAAGTTAAGGCAAGTTGTGCGGAGCTTGCAGCCTATGAGGTCGTCAATGCCATTGGCAAACATATCAGTTTTGAGCATGCCGCGGAGCTGTTTCAAGGGTTAGTGAATCTCAGTCCACGTAAAATACAGTCAATACTGAATCGAAGTGAAGCCGTACAAGCTAATCGCGTATTTCTCTTTTTAGGCCACTACTATCAACATCAGTGGAGCAAAAGGCTAGATGAGCAGCAAATCACGCTAGGCGCGGGAAAGCGTCAGGTGGTGGCTCATGGCCGTTACGATGGGCGGTATCAAATAACAGTGCCGGCATCGTTTATTAAGACAGAAGAAAATCAATATGAATAAGTCATCGATATACTACCAGCAAGTGACCTTGCTTATTCGGATGCTGCCGCTCGTCGCCCAAGAGAAGGTATTTGCCCTAAAGGGCGGTACGGCTATCAACCTATTTGTGCGCAACTTCCCACGCTTATCGGTCGATATCGATTTGGCTTATCTTCCTTTGGAGCCAAGGGAACAAGCGCTACAAAGTGTGAAGGAAGCGCTTGGTCGTTTGACTGCGCAGATCAATCTACAACCGAACCTTAGTGCAGTATTTCAAGACAATAAATATGATGAGCTCAGGGTTGTCGTGACAAGTGATAGAGTCACAATAAAAATTGAAGTCTCTCCTGTTGCGAGAGGTACGCTACACAAAGCGGTATTAATGCCAGTCGTTGAGTTAGTTGAAGAAGAATTTGGGTATGCAGAGATCCCCGTTGTAAGCCTGCCTGATCTATACGGTGGTAAGTTATGTGCAGCGATGGATAGACAGCACCCAAGGGATCTTTTCGATGTGAAAATGCTGCTGGCGGAAGAGGGGATCAGTCGAGAGATTTTGGTCGGCTTTCTCACTTATACACTTAGCCATCCAAGGCCTATTAATGAAGTGATGTCTCCACGCTGGAAACCGCTTGATGAAAGCTTTCAAACTGAATTCAATGGAATGACGACAAAGCCGATTAAACTCGATGAGCTGATTTTAACTCGCTCAGAAATGCTGATAGCGTTGCAGCATCACTTTACTGCAAAAGACAGAGACTTTTTATTATCCTTTAAACAGGGTCAGCCTGATTGGTCATTGTTTGATGAACCGAGCGTCGCGGCACTACCTGCGGTGAGATGGAAGCTATTGAATATCCAAAACCTAGCGAAAAACAAATCCAAGCATCAAGAACAACTCATTAAACTGGCTGATGTATTGGAAACGTGGGTTGCAGGTCGGATACTGTAATGTGCAGTGTATTGCCGATTTTATCTGATAGTTCGCTGTTTGTGGGCGTTACTTTGGTTCGACTGATTATTGGACCGTCTCTATTCAGCTGCAGGATACTTCCAAAAAGTGATTTTCTTGAAAATAAAAAATAATTTCAAATAGTACTACATAAATTGCCACAGGGTATTAAACACTACCGTGATGGCTGGAGCATCTGCGCCATTGCCAGTGTCACTCTCGGCGATAACATAGCAGGGTGCAAGGAACAGCATAGACTTGCTACTTATTGAAGTAGAGGTCCAGTTTTGCATCTAGAAGGTGCGTTATTCACACTTTCTCTCTCCAAAACCCAAAATAAGTAATTGATTAAAATAGCATTTAAATTTGTTCAATGTTCTCTACAAAAACACCTCAAATAGCAATTAATCAATTGATTTTATTGCAATTTATCTTGTTTATTGTGTTTATATGGGTAATATTTGTCGCTCACCGACGGCAGAGGCGGTTTGTCGTTTTAAGATTGCTGAGCGCAGGCTTAATATTGAGGTGGATTCGGCGGGTACTATTGGTTATCACCAAGGGGATAAGCCCGATAGCCGCGCTATTGAGGCTGGTAAAAAGCGGGGTTTTAGTTTCGAGGGCATGCGGGCGCGGCAGGTGGTGAATGCTGATTTTGAGCATTTTGATTTAATTCTAGCTGCGGATAATGCCAATTTGGCGGATCTGCTTAGCCGTTGTCCGGTTGAGTATCAACACAAGTTACAGTTAATGTTGTCCTATGCTGATACGCAAATAACGGAAGTACCAGATCCTTACTATGGCGGCGCACAGGGTTTTGAACTAGTGCTCGATCTCCTCGAGCAGAGTATGGAAGCTTTATTAGATCAATTGACCGAAAAGTTCCGTTGAGATGCGTATTTCCATTTACGGTTTGGGTTTTATGATAAGTTCGGGTAAATCCCCTTATGCGAGATGACGATGAAAGTAATGGATTCTGAAAACCGAGTATGGTTCCTTTTGGAGCATGAAGGTCGCTTGTACTTGAATGCAAATTGCAACATGAGTGCATTTGGCTATAGCTATATGATCCAGCTCAATGGTCAGGAACTGCAAAATTATGAAGGTGGTGGCCGCGAGTATCTAAATAATCTTGCTCACGATATTCATTATTCTGTTCCAATTGCAAAAGACACAACGTCAATTTACAAAGGTCGTGAAGTTTCAAAACAGCTAGCTGGTTTAGCAACAGAAACGATTAAAGCGTGGCGTGCTTAAAATCGGTTAACTCTAAAATGCCCCAAAGCTTGTTTCAAAGTTTAAAATGCAAGTAGGGCGAATAAAGTTGTGGCTATAAAAAAGCTAATGTGATGAGGTTACTTTCAACCTAGAAGTCATGCCATTCCGAACTTTCAATAAAGCCACAGCAAAGTAAACATCATCATAAAGTCATTAATAGATATCAGTATAGTTTGACTACAAACATCAATGGTTGTGGGCTGCTTGCCTTACAAGGTTAAGTTGGTAAGATGTTGTTCATAAAGAAAATCAAATCGTTGTACATCTAAGGACATATATGGAAATTTCATTACTTGCCGATAATCCCTCTGCGATAGACACGGTAGCTAGTTGGTATTTCAACGAATGGTGCCAAGACAATGGTAGTTATACCAAGGAGGAAGTCGTTGAAAAAGTCTCTGCATCAATAAATCGAGATACCGCGCCTATTCTGATCATTGGAAAAGTAAATGGTGTTCTTGCTGGTTCAGCAGAGCTAAAAATTCGAGAAATGGACATATACCCAGAATTTGAATTTTGGCTTGGTGGTGTTTACGTCACTCAGCAGGCTAGGGGACAGGGTGTCGCCTCAAAACTTGTGAAAGAGATAATATCGCTAGCACATAAAATAGGCGTGAAAAAATTATATCTTCAAACAGAAGATTTAACTGGAGGTTTGTACTTACATCATGGGTTTAAGCCTATAGAACAAGTGAATTATAAAGGTATAAATGTATTGGTTATGGGCAAACATCGGTGAATAACAAGTTTGTGAAGGTATGCTGCGGCTCAATTGAGGGAAACAAGTGGAACGACATGGTCATATTTTACAGGGCTACCTAAGTAGGTCAAAGCATCCCCAAATGGCATCATTTTTAATCTTAGGGTTTTCGTCAGTACAAGAAAATAGATTTCCTGTTTCAACAGTAAGAACCAGTTGTGTTCTGTTTCAGTCAAAGTGTTTATAAAGTCATTAGCAGGGCCATATAATCAGATGCTGAGTGACTCTTTACAGAATCTAATGATGAAAACAAGTCGAAATCTTCCAAACTTTGACAGTTATTGTTGAATCAATGGCTACCAAATAAGAATAGGCCGCGCGTGGTTGCGACCGATTTTACGATCGCTTAGTCAGTATTGGAGCACTGCCCACGCTTGGCCCTCGCAGACTTCAGATCAATGTTGAACTCTTGATATCACATTATGCTTTTACTGCTGTTATCGTCGTGTCGTGTGGCGGGCTTTTTTACAAATAAAATAAACCTTCTGCCTCACGCTTGACAATAAGTGAAACGTAAACAATCTTTTAACATGGAATATTTTCAGAAGGTTACTTTTATTTCTGCAGCATAGAATTGTTTTCACTACGGGAACACAGGAGTGTTTAACCCTTCCACTGAGATAACTAGGTTTCATTTGAGGTGATCCTCAATGGATTATCTAGGCTCAAGGTATCGTGATAAAACGCAATCATGAAAAGGAATTTCAATGAAAGACGTTAATATTTATCCGTATCAATCATTCTGTTCAGACCTGCTCAGTGAGCCAGAGACTGCGATCAAAACAGCAAACTTCAATTTTAATATCGAAACCCATTTATTGGGATTTGGTTGAGGTCAAGTTTTGTTCGCTATTTGTATTGTGACATCACGCCTGCAGTGGCGGGTGTTGTGAAAGCCCTGATTTTAAGTCGTTAAAGAAAGTGGAGTCGTAAACGTTTTAAGCATTGAATAAGTCCCAATAACAAGGAGAGTTAATTTCATGTCTATCAAAAATTTTAGCTATAGAGCGCTTTTTTTGTGTATGAGTGCTGCTGTATATGCAGAAGCACCAGTAGAGACAAAAGCAGCTATAACGCTACCCACGTTAAGCCCTGTTATGCCGCTGGAAATCACAGCAAAATCCCCAGTCTCACTCGAAAGCCTGCAACATGATTTTGATGATTTTTCTTGGCAATCGTTTATTGCACTTAACTGGCCAGCAAATGCCGATGGCACACCCAATACTATGTCTACCATTGGGCAAAAAACTAACCAGCCAGTCGTGTGGCTGCATTGGAAGGAAAGCCGGGAGATTTTTTTACCCGATGGCGTAAAACCACCTGGGTGGGATCAGTCCAATAATGTGCCGGATGTTTGCAAAAGTATTGATCCAAAGTCCATTCCTGAAGGGACTATTTATTTAACGCAAGTAGGGAAGACCCCGAATGTGTTGGATGAAAGTGGTGAGCCTTTTACAACGGGTCCATTGATTGATCAAAACGGGCTTTATACCCGTTATGAAATATTAACCAATGAAACCATGTTCAATTTTATTTTGGACAATAACCTCTACAGTAAAAAAGGACAGAAACAGTTTAATGCCGATGTCGATTTTACCGCGAGCGACAGTAAAACCGGGCAGGTAGGTTCTATCATGCTTAAGGCCTCATGGATAAAAATGGGCGGCAAGTTTGATGCGACGAATTACTATACGACTTATGCGCTAGTTTATAACAATCCCGAAGAGCAACACGGGGTCAAGCCCGCGTGTGCGCTTGAACAAGTCGGTCTAGTGGGGTTTCACATTGCTCACAAAACCACGGGTGAACCACAATGGATTTGGTCTACCTTTGAGCATGTCGCTAACGCGCCAACCCAAGGTGAGTCAGCATCATTGTCGGCATATAATTTTTACGATGCTAAATGTACTGACTGCAAAGTGAATGAACCACCAGCACGCCCCTGGGATCCGGCAAACCCGCACACTAAACCAACTCAAGTGGAACGCGTCATTCCTATCACTGCCGACGCTAAAGCCTTAAATGCCAGTTATCACGCAGCACTCGACGCTGTAGTGCCGGGATCGGTATGGAAGAACTACGAATTGATCAGTACGCAATGGCCTACCGATGCCAAAAATCCCACCGATCCAACGGGCGTGCCTGCTCCCTCATTTTTAGCGAACACCACGCTCGAAACTTATATCCAAGGTTCGGTAAAGCAAACATCAAGTAGCTGTATGGCTTGTCACAATAATGCGGCAACCACTAACGGTAATTTTGCTGATTTCACTTACTTGCTGCAACGCGCGCAATAATTTACGAAAGGAACTCATCATGACTGATATTACAGGCGCGACTGCCGATACTATGAATAATTTTATTGGTTTGAGCGCGGTATTAACCGGCTTTGCTACCAGTATTATTGCCCCGACATTGGATCCCGTGGATATTAAATCCGAATACTTAGCCGTGTTTACGCAAAAAATAACCGAAGAATCGAAGGACCTAACTTTAGTTACAACTATTCTGCAAAAATTTGCGGCGTTAAAAGCGCAGCAATTATTAGATCAACAAATTGGCACGCAAATGCTGGCGCCAGATAACGGGGCTAATTTTGTGTTGGCCTGTCGTAAATTGATTTTTATGTGGTACTCAGGTGCATGGCCAACCATTATTCCCGCGACGGATACTGAGCCGGAAACCACGGTTAGCGATATGATTTCGGCAAAAAGTTATACCACAGGTTTAGTTTGGCAAGTTATGCAGGCTCATCCGATGGGGGATTCAAATTATCGCTATGGCTATTGGGCGAAACCACCCGCTGTACTGTCGGCATATACGGGTCATCAAGGAGGTGCTGTATGAGCACTCAAACCAATTACGATGTCATTATTGTGGGATCAGGTATTGCCGGTTCTATCATGGCTTATCAACTGGGGATGGCGGGGAAAAAAGTATTAATCCTCGAAGCAGGGCAGGAAGTGCCGGTTGACCGCAGTGGTTACATGGAAACCTTTTTTAAAGCCAATGCTAAAACACCAGAGTCACCTTATCCTCCAACCACGCAAAATCCAGCGGCATCGACGGCGGATAATCCACTCGGATTGCCTGATCCCGCGAAGGAGAATGTGCCGCGTTATACCGTGTTGCAAATTGGCGCATGGCGCAATCCAAAGCAATGTTATTTCGATTACACGCCGCAGTCTGAGCATTTGAAACCTGACAGCCCTGAAGCAAAGTTTGCTTTTGCGAGTTCCTATGAGCGTATTGGCGGCGGCACAACTTGGCATTGGCTAGGAACCAGTTTGCATCTATTGCCCAATGATTTTGAGTTGCAAACCCAGTATAAGCAGGGTGTGGATTGGCCCGGTGGAAAACAATTTTATCAGGCGCTGGTTCCTTACTATGAACAGGCGACCAATGAGATTGGCGTCGCCGGTGACAAAGAGGCGATGGATCAGCTTTATCGCGGATTTAATGTTTCACCGGATGGTGTTTATGGGCCGAATTACGATTACCCAATGCCTGGCATTGTTTCATCTTTAGTTGATCAACAATATGAACAAGCTGTGAGCGATATGGTGTACGACAATATTCAATTGTCAGTCACGCCAACCCCCCAGGGGCGCAATTCATTACCGGGTGAACGTCGTCAATGTGCGGGGAATACGAATTGTATTCCTATTTGCCCTATCCAAGCCAAATACGATGCCACTGTGACGCTCGGGCGAGCATTGCAAACCGGCAATGTTGATGTGTTTTATCGTCATGTTGCGACAAATGTTCAAGTGGATGAAAATACAAAGGATGTTGTTGGTATTGATTATGTGACCTATCAAACTCACGGAGGGATAGCGACGGGCGGCGGTACCGTTACGGGTAAAAAATATGTGATTGCAGCTCACGCGATTGAGACGCCTAAATTATTGCTCATGTCTAAACGTAATAAAGCCTGTCCGAACGGCGTCGCCAACCATAGCGATCAAGTGGGGCGTAATTTGATGGATCACATTATGTATTTGGCCTGGGGTCTGGCGAAAGATCCTGTCTATGGTTTTCGGGGGCCTTTATCTACTGCGGGTATAGAAAGTTTACGTGATGGCGCCTTTCGTAAAGACCGTGCCGCCTATCGTATTGAAATCGGCAATGAAGGTTGGCAGTGGGCAGCAAATGATCCATTCACGACCTTAGCTGATTTTGTATTTGGGCAAAATAATTCGCAATTAAATGGGGATTCTGTCAATCAGCAGGGGATTCCATTACGGTTTGATCCCGCCATGTCTGCGAATAGCGCCTTATTTGGTGCCTCACTGGTGAATACCTTGAATGGTATTTACACACGGCAAATTCGTATGGGCTATTTAATTGAACAATTACCTGATCCGGAAAACCGTGTCGAGTTGTCGGAGACGCTGAAAGATAACTTAGGTTTGCCGCGCCCCAAATTAACCTATCGTGTACGCGAGGATTATGTGCGCAATGCGTTCGTGTCGGCTAAAGATATTTCGACCAAACTCTTTGACGCCCTTGATGCGCGGGAATATACCAAGGCTCCGCCTGCGCCGGTATTTTATGGTGATAAGAGTCAAGTAACGTCGAATAATTTTGAATATCAGGGCCATAATTTTACGTTTTACGGTGCTGGACACATTGTGGGGACGTATCGAATGGGGGACTGCAGAGATACATCGGTGGTGAATCCTCGTCAGCAATCTTGGGATCATAGCAATCTGTTTTTAGTGGGTAGCGGAGTGTTTCCAACGGTTGCAACGGGTAATCCAACCCTCACTTTGGCAGCGTTGGCATTCCAGGCTGCAGATCATGTTTTGGAAGACCTTAAAATAAGTTAAAAAAAGTTGTAATTATTCATTAGCTTGCTGTTAATTTCCATTGAAAACCGCGTGCAAATTGGCGCGGTTTTTGGCTAACTGAATATACCTTCATATTACGCTAACTGGCATTTTCCTACTCACAATGCAGTTTATTGTCATCGTATTTAAAATCAAAATATTACAGTTTTTTATGCTGATAATTGGTTTGAAAACTGTGCATGCGTATGTTGTCGGATAGTATGTCTGATAGAAAACTGATAAGTTTCACTCAAACTGAGCGTTAATTGGGCGTGCTTTAATAAGCGAATAAAGTTAATTTTTATGATTAATTATCAAGGTGTTAGCTGAAAAAATGACTACTAAGAAATATATCGTTGTCAATGCACATGAAAGTGAGTTTCCTAACCCCATTACGTTCAAAAAAGGTGATCCTCTTACCGTTGGAGACAAATATGCAGGTCCTGAAGGCTGGGATCTCTGGTTCCTTTGCACTACGCCAGGGCAAGATGCTGGTTGGGTTCCTGGTCAAGTGATTCAGCGCCTAAAAAATTCCAACGGGCTGGCGCTTGAGGACTATACGGCAAGAGAACTTAATGTGCATGAAGGGGAACAACTCATTGGCACACGAATGTTGAATGGCTGGGTATGGTGTATAAAAGCTGTCAGTGAAGAATCAGGGTGGGTACCATTAGAAAACTTGAAAGAAGTGGTAGATCTATCCCGCGACTAAAGCACCTTTGCCGTGCAGTCAAACCCAAGATGGCTCCTTGGTGTATTGTGCCAAGAGGATGATGACTGGCGGATATTGAGAGCTTATATCAGGCACGCAGAAGTCATTGGCGTAAAAGTGTTTTTTAGCGCAAGCTTTCCGTTTATGATAATAAAAAAGCCACTATATTCAATATACTGGCTTTAACTTTAAACTTGATAAATGAGCGCCATAAGCTGGAATATAAAAGTCATCAGCGTCTTGTCTTTAACGTCTTTAACAAACTCTGCGCCTTATATTCGAAATACAGAGTGGCGGGCTGACTAGTCGTTATGACGTTTGCCTGAACGTTTAAGTCTCTCTGCTGCCAATTTGGCTTCTTTCTCGGCTTCTTTTTCGGCCATGATACGGGCGACTTCAATCTTTTCAAGCTCTGCCATCGCAGGCGTTTCTAGCGAGAGTAAGCCTATTTTTCCCGAGCGATATTCATGCAGTAATAACTCTGATGCCTTGTGCATATCGATGCGACCACCGGGACGCAGCGCACCACGTTTACGGCCGATTTCCTCGAGAAGTGCAACATCATCCTTGGGTAATTCACTTAAGTTATAGCGCTCACAAATCTCTTTTGGATAAGCGGTTAAGAAATACTTGGCGGCGAACAGGGCCACATCTTCATATTCCATCGCCGTATCTTTAATCGCGCCAGTGACGGCAAGGCGATAGCTGCTCGCTTCGTTATCCACTTTGGGCCATAAAATACCCGGGGTGTCCGACAGCACGATACCGTTACGTAAATTGATCCGTTGCTGGGTTTTAGTTACCGCAGGTTCGTTACCGGTTTTGGCGATAACACGGCCAGCTAAGGTATTGATGATGGTAGATTTCCCAACGTTGGGTATTCCCATGATCATAGTGCGAATGTCTTTTTCGGTTTTATCACGACTTGGCACTAGTTTACGGCAGAGATCAGGGATTTTTTTCACCATTGCCGCTTGCAGTGTCGTGATCGCCGTGGCTTTGACGCCTTGCTCACGCTCTAAGTATTCAATCCATTGTGCGGTGATCTCTGGATCGGCCAGATCAGATTTATTGAGCAGTTTGATACAAGGTTTGTCGCCTCGAAGCTGAGCCACCATGGGGTTTTCGCTACTGTAGGGAATACGCGCGTCCAGCACTTCGATAACAAGATCGACCTGAGGCATTGCCTCTTCAATCTCCTTGCGTGCCTTGTGCATATGCCCCGGATACCACTGAATTGCCATGATAACGCCTTGTCCTAAATAACTTAAAGAACGGCTATTCTACCTTGAAGGTGGCGAATGTCATAAAAAAAGCGCCCTAAGGCGCTTTAATCGCTTAATCCTTGACTGTCTCTTGCGATTGTTGCTTGGATTAATAGGCTGAATTAAGGCTTAGATCACCCCGAGTTCGCGCAATCTTTCCATCAGATAACTGTCAGCGGTATAGCGATCCGATAGCACTACAGCAGGGTTTGGATGTAAAAATAACGGCAAAGAGATCCGTGACTTGGTTTTATCCGTACCTTCAGGATTGATGACGCGGTGTGATGTCGATGGGAAATAGCCGCCAGAGGCTTCCTGTAACATGTCACCGATATTGATAATAATGTTGCCAAAATCGCTTGGGACATCTAACCAAGTGCCATCTTTGGCTTTCACTTGTAATCCAGGCTCATTGGCTGCAGGTAACACTGTGATAAGGTTAATATCTTCGTGGGCCGCGGCGCGAATGGCGCCCATTTCTTCACTGCCCGTCATCGGTGGGTAATGCAGAATACGCAGTAAGGTTTTTTGGCTATTGGCGATCATTTCTGGTAATGGTATCGAAAACTTGGCTTTTACGTCTTCTGGTGAGTAGGTTTCAATCCACTCTAAAAGTTCTGCGGCTAGTGCGTTGGCTTTATCGTAATAGGCGAGAATATTGTCACGTAGTGAATCGGGGATACGGCCCCAAGGGTACACGTGGTAGTACTCTTTAATGTCTTTGACTGTGTTGCCTTTGGCGGTTTCAGAAATCGACGCAGGGAAGAAACCGTCGTGGGTTTCTTTTTTAAACATATAGTCGTTTTTGGCTGCTGAATTAAAAAAGGCTTGCCACTCGGTGTAGATGTCTTCAACTAAGCGCTTATCAATCGGATGATTAGATAAAACACCAAAGCCAGTTTCCCGAAGTGATTCAACGAATTGCTGGGCACTGTTTTCAGCGCGGTAATCAATGGTTTCTAATTTCATTTTGGTTTCTACTTGTTATATTTAGTTGTAATTTGACCCGCTGCAAGTGTAGCCGTGCACTGATGTGGGTGCAAATACTCAGCGACTGTGATCTGGAGCAACTGCCGTATTTTCCGTCATTTATGCAGTTGCTTATATGAGTATATGAGCACTTATATTAGTACTTACTTGAGTGGTAAGATTTTAGTCACCAAATCCGTTAGTATGGGCATTAGATTTGTTGTGCTTGGATTGATGTCAGCCGCATTTTGAAGCTGAGTGCAAGAAATCTTGCTTGGAGTGGGTCTTATGTTGGCTTCCTTATAAATCAGCTTCTTAATCGAAGAATATCGAAATACACAACGACGTGAGTCGAAAGGGCATTAATATGAATAAACTGACCGATTTTGAACGCTATGTTATCGAAGAGAAAGGCACTGAACGCCCCTTTAGTGGTGAGTATTATGAACACGATGCTAAGGGTTTGTATTTATGCAAAAAATGCCATGCCCCCTTGTATCGTTCTGAGCATAAATTTAATGCCCATTGTGGCTGGCCAGCCTTCGATGATGAAATTGCCGGCGCTGTAACCCGCCACATAGACGCCGACGGCCGCAGAACTGAAATTGTTTGTAGCCAGTGCGGCGGTCACTTGGGGCATGTCTTTGAAGGTGAAATGTTAACACCTAACAATATCCGTCACTGTGTTAACTCAGTTTCTATGGTTTTCAAAGGGATGGATGATGCTGTTGAACAAGCACCGAATCACTTTGCGACTTTTGGTGCTGGGTGTTTTTGGTGCGTCGAAGCGATTTTTAAAAGCCTAAAGGGCGTGGTGAATGTCGCTTCAGGTTATGTCGGCGGCGAAGCCCATGATGCGGATTATAAATCTGTTTGCTCGGGCCAAACCGGCCATGCTGAGGTTGTGCATATCGAGTTCAACCCTGAGGAAATTGATTTTACGACGCTATTACAGGTCTTTTTTGAGAGCCATGATCCGACTACGCTTAATCGCCAAGGTAATGATAAGGGGCCACAATATCGTTCCGTGGTGTTTACCCATAATGCTGAGCAGATAGAGCAAACTACCGCTATGCTTGCTCAGTTAGCAGTAGCCAAGGTTTTTGATGCGCCGATAGTGACCCAGGTTTCAGCGTTTGATACTTTTTATCCCGCTGAAAATTATCACAATGACTACTTCGCTTTACACGGTGAGCAGCCCTATTGTCAGATGGTCGTGCGTCCTAAAGTGGAAAAACTGAAAGCCTTGTTTGCAAGATTGCAGAAGGCTTAAGCGATTTAGCACAAGGTGTTAAATACAAAAACGCCACCGATAAAGGTGGCGTTTTTATGAGGTTTCTAAAGTGCAAAACCTAGTTGTTCTCTTAACAAGCCGCTTAGCTATCGATTTAACGATTAGCGTAACTTTTGATTCGCTACCGACGCAACTATCGGCTTTCAGTTAACCATTGGGCGTATTGTTTGGTGTAATAGCTGACAATCAAATCTGCACCCGCCCGCTTTAAGCCGATAAACGTTTCAGTCACCACCGCACGCTCATCCAACGCGCCCGCAAGGGCGGCAAATTTAATGCCCGCATATTCACCGCCGACTTGATAGGCGGCGAGTGGCAAGTGGGTTTCTTGTCTTAAACGGCTGAGCACATCTAAGTAGGGGGTGCCAGGTTTAACCATCAGGATATCGGCGCCTTCGGCTTCATCTAATGAGGCTTCTAACAGGGCTTGACGACCATTAGCATAATCCAGTTGATATCCCTTGCGATTTCCGCTGAGTTCACAATCAACCGCTGCTCTAAAAGGACCGTAAAAAGAAGAGGCGAATTTTGCCGAGTGGGCCAGAATCGCCACATGTTCAAAACCTGCGGCATCGAGCCCTTGGCGAATGGCTTTCACTTGACCGTCCATCATGGCCGATGGTGCTAACATATCAGCGCCCGCTTTGGCGGCTGTTATCGATTGCTTAACTAAATTTTCGACGGTGAGATCGTTGCAGACTTCATTATTGTGCACCACGCCGCAATGGCCGTGGTCTGTGTATTCACAAAAACAAATGTCGGGGATTACCATCATCTCAGGCACGGTAGCTTTAATGGTGCGCACCATACGGGCGAGTAAACCATTGTCGTCCCACGTATCGCTACCTTTATCATCTTTAGTGTGGGAAATCCCAAAGGGCATCACATAGCGGATCCCTAGGGCGTAAAGCTCGCGAACTTCATCCGCCAGTGCGCTCTCAGGTAAACGGCTGATGCCAGGTAGCGTGGAGATAGGCACAGCATGGGTGATGTGCTCTTCAATGAACAGGGGATGGATAAGATCGCTCAGTGAAATATGGGTTTCGCGCAGCAGATCGCGCATTGCTTCTGAATTACGTAAGCGTCTTAGGCGACGCAATGGAGGCGTGTTTAACATGAAATGTCCTTATCGAAGGCGGGTTAAAGCAATCGTACAATACTAAGGGAATGGCAAGGGATAAATTCGCCCCTTACTTTTCTGCTCTGACAATCAAAGTTGAAAAAGTTTCCCCAAGCGAGCTATATTCATTAATGAGTTTATTGATCATTGACTTAGATCACATAAATTCATCTCGTCCAGATTTGCGACTGAATATCATGCGAGCGCTATTTTAGCTGAGTTGCTTGCTTAGCCCTTTGTTTTCGGGCATTTGATGTTATTATTTGCGCCAGTTTTCTCATGGCATATTCGCGCAATACAGATTATGTAAATTTGATGCGAAATCTTGCCCGCTAATCCGGTTTTGAAATGACAATAACACATGAACACTCTGCTTGTATTCTTGCCTTAGACACTTGTACCGAATCCTGCTCAGCTGCGGTGCAATACCAAGGTCAGATTTATGCTGAACTTGCCGATGCGCCGCGTGAACACAGTCAACGTCTGCTGCCTATGGTCGATTCAGTGCTCAAGCAAGCGGGCATTCGCTTAGATAAAGTGACTGCGATTGCTTACGGACGAGGCCCTGGCAGTTTTACGGGGATCCGTATCTGCACGAGCATGACGCAAGGTCTGGCACTGGGGTTAGATTTGCCTGTGATTGGTATTTCAACCTTAGCGGCAATGGCACAAATGGCGATTAGCGAGCATCAAGCCGAGCAAGTTTTGTGCACCATTGATGCGCGCATGGGCGAAGTGTATTGGGGCCAGTTTGTGGCCGTTGATGGTATTGCAACGCTTGTCGGTAAAGAAGTGGTCAGTGCGCCTGCGGACGTACAACTTCAGCTCGATACTCAAGCGCCAATTGTGGGCTGCGGCACAGGTTTTGACGCTTATCCCGATTTGCTGGCACTCGGCAAGGGGATTTTAGCTCTCGAGGCCGTGAAATATCCCGATGCAAAGGCTATGCTGATATTGGCTGAAGCAGGCATAAAAGCTGGACTGACAACCTCGGTCGATGAGCTTGAACCTGTGTACTTACGTGATACAGTGACATGGAAAAAGTTACCTGGTCGTGAATAAGCTGTTCTTTACCTGAGTATCTGCGATAGAATCTCAGGCAATTAATGCTAAGCATTCTTAACTATGAATGGCTTAACGATGAATAGTGCAAACTTAAGGCTTCTTGATGCAAGTTAATGTGAATCAAATGAGTTTGACGAATGCTGTAGCGAGTAATAGACCCGCTATCGCTCAGGGGCTGACTGCGCCTGAATCGTCACGCCCAGTGATTGAGCAAGATGCCGTCGAAGCCCTTAGTTTAGAAACTCAGCCTAAAAGTAAAAACGTAGCGGGAAATTTACAGTCAAGGCTTGGTGCGCACCTCGAGTATGAGCAAGATACTCGCGGCCATCAGGGAGCGATTGCCCAATATTTACAAAACCAACATGCCGCCAAACGCGATGAAATTCAGCAAATGGTGGGTGTGGACTTGTATGCTTGAGCATCAAAAAACGTCTTCTAGTTCAACCTCGCGATTTTCCTCTTCTAAACTGACAGGCTTAGCCACAAGCGGTGTGCCAAGCCGTGGTTTGTTTATTATCGAGCTAGTTTTAGCTTTATTGATAACTCGAATTCCCTATTTGAGCGTGCCGTTTAAATGGCTTGAAAGCTATTTTCATGAACTGTCCCATGGCATTGCAACGATTTTAAGCTCAGGCGTGGTCAGCCATATTCAGTTGTTTCCAAACGGCGCAGGATTTTGTTTTAGCCAAGGCGGCTCGCCGATGTTTATTGGCTTTGCAGGGTATTTTGGTGCGGCCTGTTGGGGATATTTAATCTATTTATTAGCGACTTGGCCAAAGGGGATCCGCGTGAGTTTTGCCTTGCTAGGTGCCTTAGTTGTGCTAAGCGGCTTGCTTTGGGGCAGGGATATTCTCACGTTAGCGATTTTAGCTGTGCTGACTATTATTTTGTTGTTACCGCTTAAACTCAGTCAAAACAAAATGTTGACTCAGTTTTTGCGTATTATTGGCTTGATGATCATGCTTAATGCACTTGCGAGTCCGACTGTGTTGCTCGGGCTTGATGGTCAAGGTGATGCAGTGATGTTGGCCGAGCGTTCTTGGATCCCCGCGTGGATTTGGGTGGGATTATGGTTATTAACCAGTGCCTGCGCTTTGTATTTTGCGTGGCGCCGCGTAGATAATGCCGCAAGTCGTTAGTTCTCAAGCTTGTTTAATGCCTCAGTCGTCTAGTGTTTTCCCCATCGTGTTTCTGCTTTGAACTTTGTTGATTTAGGTAAAGGTGATTTTGCTCATCACTTTGAGCTATAACCACTTATGTCGCTTAAAGCTTAGTTTTTCGACTTCTATTCCTTGGATTTTTGGCCATTGGCTGCTAGGTTAAGCCTTCGGTATCCATGGAGAATTACAATGAAAAAAGTCACCTTAGTTGCCAGTCTGCTGCTTGCTGGTTTATGTTCGAGTGTTACCTATGCCGATGAAAGCTTAGATAAAGTCTTAAAAAGCGATTTTCGTCAGGCCAAAAATGCCAGCCGTGACGTTTATCGTCATCCCGCTGAAACCTTAACTTTTTTTGGCATTACCCCAAAACAGACTGTGATTGAACTCTGGCCGGGTAATGGCTGGTACAGTGAAATATTAGGGCCTTATCTTGCTAAAGAGGGCCAATATATCGCAGCCGGTTTCGAAACGGCTCCTGCGACAGATACTCCCGGAAATCGTTATCGCGCGAACGCGGGTACTAAGTATGCTGCGTGGATGACGGCCAATAAAGACGTCATGGGCAATGCTAAGATTGTTACCTTCGATCCTCCACATAAGATGGATTTAGGCGCTGATGGTAGTGCTGATCTGGTATTAACCTTCCGAAATCTACATAACTGGGCATCAACAGATCAATTGGAAAACGTGTTTGCCGCGTCTTATAAAGTGTTGAAGGACGGCGGTATCTTTGGCGTGGTAGAGCATAGAGCCAACGAAGGAATGAACTTCAGCACTGGCTATATGGATCAAGCCGCTATGGTTGCTTTAGCCAAAAAAGCAGGTTTTACCTTAGTTGAAAGTGCAGAAATCAATGCGAACCCCAAAGATACGAAAGATTACGCCAAAGGTGTTTGGACGCTACCGCCCTCTTTTGCCTTGGGTGATACCGATAAAGAAAAATACCAAGCGATCGGTGAAAGTGACCGTATGACACTTAAATTTGTCAAAAAATCATCTTAATTACCTGACATCAGAGGCATTATGTGGCAATCTTTCGCCCCCAAAAATCAAATCGAATTTGTATTACCTCATATTACGGTCGCGGGCCGATTATGGGGGGCGAAGGATAAACCTTTATTGCTTGCCTTACATGGTTGGTTAGATAACGCCAACAGTTTTGAACCCTTAGCAGCGCATTTACTCGATTATCAAGTGCTCGCCATTGATTGGCCAGGACACGGCTTTTCTGCACATAGGCCGGGACACTATCCGCTGCATTGGATTGATTATTTGTATGATTTAGACGCGTTGTTAACGGCATTACCGCAAAAGCCAGCGGCAATGATTGGGCATTCGCTTGGCGGTATAATCGCCTCAGCTTACACGGCGACATTTCCCGAAAAGGTTAACAAGCTGGTATTGATTGAAGCGTTAAGCCCCTTGTCTGAGTTGCCAACGCAAGCTAAGGCGCGATTGAAAAAAAGCTTCTATCAGCATGAGAAGTATTTAACTCAGAAGCATGGGCAGGCAAAGATTTACGACAGTATAGATACTGCGGTGCGGGCGAGGGCACATTTAACAGGACTTGCCGAACCTTGGTGTCGTTTGTTGCTCGATCGTAATATGCAGCCCGAAGGTGATGGCATAGGTTGGCGTAGTGATCCTCGATTAAGATTAGATTCACCCCAACGATTAACCTTCGCCCAAGTTGATGCCTTGATGCAGGATATCAATGTCGAAACCTTATTAATTTGTGGCAAACAGGGATTTAGCCAGTTGCAGAGCGCGATACCTAAGGCCAGAACGTGGTTCAAGCATTTGTCTGAGCACATAATTGAGGGCGATCATCATGTGCATATGGACAATGCCGAAGGCGTTGCACGTTTGATCCGCAAATTCGTTTAATAGGTTGCTTATATGGGTATAAAAAAGACGCTAGGTTTTTTGTTTTTTTTATGTGATGATGATCAAAATTAAAACGCTCGTATGATTTATGACGAGTAAATTAATAACTATAAAATGTAAGCCGGTATTTTAACTCGGTATTTATCGAGTCTTGACGCTTGTATGGATATTGTTTCCGCAGTTGTGGGGATTTAGGAGAGAGTAGTGGATCAGCCTTGGATTAATCATTTGCCAGAAGATGTGCCTGCTGAAATTAATGTGGAACAATACTCATCGCTTGTCGATATGTTCGAGACAGCGGTGGCTAAGTATGAAGATCAACCTGCATTTATCAACATGGGTGCCACGCTAACCTATCGTAAATTGGAAGAACGCAGCCGAGCATTCGCTGCGTATTTACAAAATGAATTAAAGCTTGAAAAGGGCGACCGTGTCGCCTTGATGATGCCAAACCTGTTGCAGTATCCCATTGCACTGTTTGGTGTTTTGCGTGCAGGTATGGTGGTTGTTAACGTTAACCCACTTTATACACCGCGCGAACTTAAACATCAGTTGATTGACTCTGGCGCTAAAGCCATTGTGGTGGTGTCAAACTTCGCCCGCACTTTAGAAGAAGTGGTCGATCAAACTCCCGTTGAAAGCGTGATTATCACCAGTTTAGGTGATCAATTAAGTGCACCAAAACGTACCTTAGTGAACTTTGTGGTGAAGTACATCAAGAAGTTAGTGCCAAAATACGATTTACCCCATGCCTTATCAATGCGCGATACCTTATCAACGGGTCGTCGCATGCAATACATCAAACCTGAAGTCACTAACGATGATTTAGCGTTTTTACAATACACAGGTGGCACCACTGGGGTTTCTAAAGGCGCTATGTTGACCCATGGCAATATTGTCGCAAACGTATTGCAGGCTGATGGTGCATATTCTCCCGCTTTAAACGATGGCAGTGAGTTTGTCGTAACGGCCTTGCCGCTGTATCACATCTTCGCCTTGACCGTGAATTGCCTGCTGTTTTTGCACAAAGGTAGTCAGAATTTACTCATCACCAATCCTCGTGATATCCCAGGATTTGTGGCTGAGTTGAAAAAGTATCCTTTCACCGCATTAACTGGGGTAAATACCTTATTTAACGCTTTAGTGAACAGTGATGATTTTTCCCAGTTGGATTTCTCACGCTTAAAACTCTCTATCGGTGGCGGCATGGCGGTACAAAAAGCCGTGGCGGATAAATGGCAAACCATTACTAAAACCCGTTTACTTGAAGGTTATGGTCTGACGGAAGCCTCACCCTTATTAACCTGTTGTCCATATAACTTAGACGGTTATAACGGTTCAATTGGTTTTCCTGCCCCTTCGACACTGATCCAAATCCGTAATGATGACGGCAAGGTATTAGCCCAAGGCGAAACCGGCGAGCTTTTTGGTAAAGGTCCTCAGGTGATGAAAGGCTATTGGCAACGTCCTGAAGAAACCGCCAAAGTGATCGACACTGACGGCTGGTTAGCCACGGGCGATATTGGTTACATGGATGAGAAAGGTTTCTTCTATATTGTCGACCGTAAGAAAGACATGATCTTAGTATCAGGCTTTAACGTATTCCCTAACGAAGTCGAAGAAGTGGTTGCACTTCATCCAAAAGTGATTGAAGTGGCTGCCGTTGGTGTGCCAAACGACGCCAGTGGTGAGTTAGTGAAGGTATTTGTGGTGGCAAAAGATAAATCTTTAACCGCTGAAGACATCATTAAGCACTGCCGTATTCATTTAACGGGATATAAAGTGCCGAAGCTGGTAGAATTTAGGGACGAGTTACCTAAAACCAACGTGGGTAAAATCTTGCGACGAGAGCTTAGAGACGAAGCTAAGCGCGCGTAAGATTGAAGCCGGCATTTGCCGGCTTTTGTTTTTATGGACTGTGATTGACCCACAGGATCTGGAGAAGAATTTGTCAGCGTTTCAATATGTGAGTGATGAAGCAAGCCTTAATGCCCTCGTTGCCCAATATAAACAGAGTAAGATACTCGTGTTAGATACCGAGTTTGTTCGTACTCGTACTTATTATGCCAAGTTAGGTTTGATCCAAGCCTATGATGGTAAAACCTTAGCTTTGATTGATCCGGTCGCTTTACCTGATTTAGCCCAATTTTGGGCGCTGTTATCGGACCCGAATATCGTTAAGCTAGTGCATTCCTGCAGTGAAGACTTAGAAGTTTTTGCCCACTACGGCAAATGTCAGCCTACGCCTTTGTTTGATAGCCAAATTGCCGCCTCTTTGTGTGGTATGGGCCACGGTGTGGGTTATGCCAAGTTAGTTGAAACTTGCCTTGGTGAAGTGATCGATAAAGGTGAGTCGCGTACAGATTGGATCCGTCGTCCTTTAACGGAAGCCCAGTTAAGCTACGCCGCCAATGACGTCCTGTATTTGTATCAGCTCTATCCTCAACTGGAAGCGAAACTCTGCGCCCAAGGGCGTTTAGCTTGGTTATACGAGGAAGGGGAAAGGATGACTCAGGGCAGGCTTGCCGATCCTGATCTTGATACAGCCTATTTGAAAGTGAAAAATGCTTTTCAACTCACTGAAATTCAATTGGCTTACCTTAAAGTGCTCGCCAAATGGCGCCTTGAAAAAGCCTTAGTCCGTGATTTAGCCTTAGGTTTTGTGATCAAAGATCATGGTCTTATTGCATTAGCGAAGAAGCAACCTAAAACTTCGGCTGATTTGTTTAAGCTCAATGACTTGACCGAACAGGAAAAACGCATTCACGGCAAAGATTTATTACGTGTGCTACAAACTGCGGATTTGGTTAATTTACCCGAGTTAGTGGATGTATTGGCGTTAAAATCAGGCTACAAATCGGCCTTTAAAGCGATTAAAAGCTGTTTGGTCGAATTATGCGAAAAGCATGATGTGCCGCAGGAAATGCTCGGTTCTAAACGTCATATCCATGAGTTTTTGCAATGGCGTTGGGATAAGCAACAAGGGGATTTACCGGCAGTGTTATGCGGTTGGCGAGGGGAATTAGCAACTGAGGCTTTAGCAAAGCTTCAGGTCTAGTGCTTAATATTTCGTACTTGAATCCATTGCTGAAAAACATCCACACCAAAATGTCATCTTCAATTGAAGATGACATTTTTTGTATCATCGACTTATCTGTCAGGCAAAGTGACGTTAAGCTCGAGTACCGACAGGTTGGCGTCGTTTTGATCTAACTGCACAGAAACTTGATCATCAGAAATCGGCACATATTTGCGAATAACGGCAATGATCTCTTGTTTCATCTGTGGGAAATAATCGGGAGTGTCCCTTTGTCCACGTTGATGAGCCACGATGATCTGTAGGCGCTCTTTTGCCATTACCGCAGTGCTAGGCTTTTTCTTGCTTTTGAAATAGTCGAGTAAAGACATAATTAGCTACCAAATATCCGTTGTAAGAAACCTTTCTTTTCTTCCGTAATAAAGCGTACTGGTACATCTTCACCCAGTAAGCGTGCGA
Organism: Shewanella sp. SM29; assembly: GCF_025654245.1. Classification (NCBI taxonomy): domain Bacteria; kingdom Pseudomonadati; phylum Pseudomonadota; class Gammaproteobacteria; order Alteromonadales; family Shewanellaceae; genus Shewanella; species Shewanella sp. SM29. Next base: position 102,106 of record NZ_JAKKRN010000015.1, on the reverse strand, counting down.
CTGTATCACTGTAGGCTAAACCCGCATCACTTTCTTGGTCGATAATCACAGGTACGCCTGAGTTAGAGGCTTTCAGTACAGATTGTGACTCAGGAATAACGCCGAGTAACTCAATGGCCAGAATTTCTTGAACATCGTCAACACTCAACATTTCGCCCGATTTTACACGGCTCGGTGAATAACGAGTCAAGAGTAAATATTCTTTTATCGGCTCTAGATTCAGTTCTGCGCGGCGTGATTTGCTTTGCAGCATACCTAAAATACGGTCTGAGTCGCGCACTGAACTGACTTCTGGGTTCGTGGTCACAATGGCGATATCGGCAAAATACAATGCCATCATAGCGCCTTGCTCAATCCCAGCGGGAGAGTCACACAGAATAAACTCAAAGTCTTTGGCCAAATCGTCTAGAACACGGCCGACGCCTTCTTTGGTCAGTGCATCTTTATCACGGGTCTGTGAAGCGGGTAAAACGAATAACTTATCGCAGCGTTTATCTTTGATCAGCGCTTGATTTAAATTGGCTTCACCATTGATCACATTAACGAAGTCATAAACAACACGACGCTCGCAACCCATGATCAAGTCTAAGTTTCGTAAACCTATATCGAAATCAATAACGACTGTCTTGTGTCCTTGCATGGCAAGACCGGTCGCAATTGCAGCACTCGATGTGGTTTTACCTACGCCGCCTTTACCTGAAGTGACAACAATAATTTGTGCCATGTTTCTCTCTATCCTTTGTTCTGCCATTTAGAGGGGCAATGATTCAACCATAAGCGACTCACCGTTTAGGCGAATGCAGCCGCTTTTATCTGAGCTATGTTGTTGTAGATTTTCAGCGAGCCAATATTGCCCTGCTATTGAAACGAGTTCGGCCTCCAGAGAGTGGGCAATGATAACGGCGCTGGTATCGCCCGCGGCGCCTGCCATGGCTTTCCCTCGTAATGCGCCATAGATATGAATGCTACCATCTGCGATGACTTCTGCGCCATTGCCTACCGCACCAAATATGATTAAATCACCATTTTTTGCGTAGACTTGTTGGCCTGAACGAATATTTTGCTTCACTATTTTAGTTTGGCGCGGGGCCGGCGGCGGGGTACTGCTCTGTTTTCCCGCTTTGACTATGGCAAGGCCTAAGTCTTTTGCTTGTTTACTGAGTACGGTTGTCGCGCCCGTTATACCAACAATCACTAATTGACGTGAGATCAGCAGATCCTTTAACGCACTTAAATTCAAGCTGTCGTGCTGAATGGCACTCAGATTGACGACTAAAGGAGCACCCAGAAAAAACTGAGGAGCTTGTGCCAACTTACTGTCTAATTCAGTCATGACAGCTTGTAAATCGCTGCTATTAATATGAAGCACTGAAAGAGTAAAAGAAGCGCCTTTTAACTCTAAGCTAGGTTTTGACATCCCGGCACTATTCTCCAGAAATCATCAGTCGGTTCGCTGATTTTACAATTAAATTACTAGGCGACCATGTTATAGTGTGCCCCATTGACTGGCAAGTTTGAACTATTGGATATTTGATTCTTATGCTATGTGCCGTTTATAAAAGTAGCCGAAAGGCTGATACTTATTTATTTGTGAAGAAAAGAGATTGTTTTGACGATGTTCCAGTGCCTTTGATGGAAATGTTTGGCGTGCCAAAGTTGGTGATGGTGTTTCCAATCGCTAAGCGCGACGCGTTAGGAATGGCAGATATACATAAAGTCAGAGCAGCAATGGCAGAAAATGGCTTTTATTTACAAATTCCACCACCTCAGGTGAATTTATTGGCTGAGCATAAGCTGAGCCTTGGGATCAAAGATTAACTTGGCAGCATCAAGACGCTGCTAATGAGCTCAGGCGCGTCAAACCACACTCGTTAATCTCAGTGGCATTGCGTATCTGACGACAAATTAGTGTAAAATAGCCCGCATTGAGCGGGTTTTTTATTAAGAAGATACAGTTAATCATGGCATTTTGGCAGAGTAAAACATTAGCGCAGATGAGCACAACCGAGTGGGAATCCCTGTGTGACGGTTGTGGTAAATGTTGTTTAAACAAGTTGATAGATGATGAAACCGAAGACTTGTATTACACCAATGCAGCTTGCCTTTTGCTCGATCATCAAACGGCAGGCTGTCTGCATTACAGTGACCGTTTCACCTATGTCCCCCAATGTACAGTGATCACGATTGATAATATCCATGAGCTAACTTGGTTGCCCGACAGTTGTGCCTATCGCCGCCTAGCGGCAGGGCGTGAGCTACCGAGCTGGCATCCGCTGCTCACAGGCTCCAAAGAAGCGATGCATTTAGCGGGTATGTCGATCCAAGGCAAGGTGGTGGATGAAAGACGCGTGAAGGATATTGAAGATCATATCGTGCTATGGCCACTTAAAGACGTGGATTAACAGACGTGAATTCATTTTGCCGTAGCGTTATCGATTGAAAATTAACTTATTAATTGAAACGACACTTGTTGATTGGAAAGTGACCGTCAGAATGAAAACAACAAGGGAGCGATTATCGCTCCCTTGTGCATTTTGGGTGTTAAGTGAATTTAAACTCCATCAAATAATGCTCGACTAGATTTTTAATCCCACCATCAACTGATCCAGTTGCCCCGCAGTCGCTTGCAGCTCATCGCAACCTGAAACTGACTGGTTGGCCGATTGCTCCACATTGTGGGACTGGTTGCGGATTTCCATCAGGTTAGTCGCAATCTCGTTGGCCACTGCCGATTGTTCTTCGGCCGAGGTGGCGATTAGTACACTCATTTCAAACACTTTGTTGCTGTGGTGGGCGATAAACTCTAAGTCTTTACCCGTTTGCAGTACGTGTTGTTTACCTTCATTGGCTTGATTCACAGTACGCGACATCACTTGTGTCAGATTGCGAGTACCCGATTGAAGTGATTCGATCATGGTTTTGATTTCAACCGTTGCGGCCTGAGTTCTCCCCGCTAAAGTACGTACCTCATCGGCCACCACGGCAAAGCCACGTCCTTGTTCACCTGCGCGTGCCGCTTCAATCGCCGCGTTGAGGGCCAGTAGGTTGGTTTGCTGGGAAATCGCATTAATGGTTGACACCACTTCATCAATTTTACTGGCGTTGTCATTGAGTACACCTACCGCATTTGAGGCCGCAGAGATTTCATCTGATAACACGTCGATAGCCTTAACTGTAGTTTCAATATCTTTCCCGCCCGCACTAACCTGTTGATTGGCTTCTTGGGTTTCGGCTGAGGATTGTTCGGCATTGCGGGCAACTTCTTTCACTGCGGCAGTCATTTCTTCCATTGCCGTCGCTAAGGAGTCCAGATGTTGTCTCTGGTTTACCGCCAAGGATTGACCTTGCTGCGCAGTGCTACGAAACGATGATACAACTTCGCGTATTTTAGCGGTCGATTCTGCGATTTGCTTGACTAAGGTATGTTGACGTTCTACTAAGGTATCTATGCTGATAGCTAAGATACTGAACTCGTCTTTTACTTCGAAGAAGTTTAAACGCCCCGTTAAATCACCCGATGCGGCCCGTTTTAATGCCATCACTGTCGTATAAAGTGCGCCGCCTACGAAGGTTGAAATGTAATAGCTGAACAAAAATAGCACAAATAAGAGTGCCGCCATTAGGCCATAAACCAGCAGGTTATCGTTGGCGAGCAAGGCATCAATTTCTTTGCTGTCTAGGGGAATAATCGTGATCAGATTTTGATCGTTAACCCGACTCACAACTCTAGGTTGCTTACCGCTATCATCAATACCACCACCACTGCGAGCGATGGATTGGGCTTTGCTATCGGCTTCATTTACCGAAACAATGCTGACATTACCTTCAATTTCGCGACTAAGTTGATTAAGGATAGTTTGGCGTTCTTGCTCTGGTAGTTTGTTATATAAGCTGCCAGTGACTTGGTTGATTTGTTGTGAAGCATTTTGCAGACTGTTGAGCTGTCCTTGAATTAAGGTTTGCTGGGATTGGTTATCTAGGAAAAGCGCCAGTCCAACAATCATCAACATGGGAACGATAGAGAGAATAGCGAATTTAGTTTTTAAGGTCATATGGATAAGATATTGATCTATCCAGCGAAATTTTACTTCTTTCATGAGTGCCTCGATAAAATGGGCCATGAACCGAATTTATATCGGTCAGTTTGCCATAGACTTTATAGTTTTCTGTTTTGTAATGATTTATATGGTTAATGTAGTCTAATTGCAGTCATTATTGTGTTGTTTGCTGCAATTTTGGCAAGGTACAGGTATGAGTTTACAGTTTAGTTACAAGTTCTGCTAGTGGCTGAAAGCGGAAGTTGTTTACGTCAGAATCGAGGTTTGGGTTTCCCCTTGAGCAAAACTCAGGCTCTGAACTGGGGTAACACATGAATTTGCATGATAAAAACCCCCAATAAGCCCTAGTAATATGCCGCTCGCTCGCGTAAAATTTCTATCCTTTTATTTCGTTATAGCTAGCAAAGCGTCTGGCATTAACGCCCGATAACCTGAGCACCCAAATAGCCTGAAAGTTTGGCGCCCATAGCACTTGTTTATCAAGCGCGACTATGCAGTGGAAGAGAAAATGCAGCAGTTAACTGAGATCGTAGAACAAGCCTTAGTCATTATTGACCAGGCCAGTGATCTAAAAGCACTGGATGATATCCGTGTCGATTACCTTGGTAAGAAAGGTAAGATCACCGACATGATGAAAATGATGGGTAGCTTAAGCCCTGAAGAAAAGCCAGCCTTTGGCCAAGCGGTCAATGATGCTAAACAGGCGATTCAACAAAAATTAACTGAGCGCATCGATGGTCTGAAGAGTTCGGAATTGGAAGCCAAATTAATCGCTGAAAAGATTGATGTGACTTTGCCAGGCCGCACCCAAGAGATCGGTGGCTTACATCCTGTGACTCGAACCATTGAGCGCATCGAAACCTTTTTCGGGGAATTAGGGTTCTCGGTAAAGCAGGGGCCTGAAATTGAAGATGATTTCCACAATTTCGACGCACTGAATATCTCTGAGCACCATCCAGCGCGTGCTGATCATGATACCTTTTATTTCAATCCTAAACTGATGTTGCGTACCCAAACTTCGGGCGTGCAAATCCGTACTATGGAAACTGAAAAGCCACCATTACGCATTATTTCTCCGGGTCGTGTTTATCGTAACGATTACGACCAAACTCACACACCTATGTTCCACCAAGTGGAAGGGCTTTTGGTTGATGAGCATGTGAACTTTGCCGAATTGAAAGGCATTTTGCATGACTTCCTGCGTAATTTCTTCGAAGAAGATCTGCAAGTGCGTTTCCGTCCATCTTACTTCCCATTCACTGAACCTTCAGCGGAAGTGGACGTGATGGGCAAAAATGGTAAATGGCTAGAAGTGCTTGGCTGCGGTATGGTACATCCGAATGTGCTGCGCAGCGTTGGCATAGATCCAGAAAAATACTCTGGTTTTGCTTTTGGTATGGGTGTCGAGCGCTTAACTATGTTGCGTTACGGCGTAAACGATTTACGTGCGTTTTTTGAAAACGACCTACGTTTCCTGAAGCAATTTAAATAACGGAGCTGTAATAGCATGAAATTTAGCGAATCTTGGCTTCGTGAATGGGTAAACCCTTCAGTCAGCCGTGAAGCATTATCCCACCAGATCACTATGGCCGGTCTCGAAGTCGATGACGTTGAAGCCGTAGCTGCCGATTTTAGCGGTGTCGTGATTGGTGAAGTGGTTGAGTGTGGTCAGCATCCCGATGCCGATAAACTGCGCGTGACCAAAATCAACGTTGGTGGTAGCGAACTTATCGATATCGTCTGCGGTGCACCAAACTGCCGTCAGGGTCTTAAAGTGGCCGTGGCTATGGTTGGCGCCGTATTACCTGGCGATTTCAAAATCAAGAAAGCCAAGCTGCGTGGCATGCCATCAGAAGGTATGTTGTGTTCATACAGCGAGCTTGGCATTAACGTAGAAAGCGATGGCATCATCGAATTGCCATTGGACGCGCCGCTTGGCACTGATATCCGTGATTATCTGCAACTTAACGATGCCGTTATCGATGTGGATTTAACGGCTAACCGTGCCGATTGCTTAGGCATGGCAGGCCTTGCCCGTGAAGTGGGCGTGTTAAACCGCCAAACAGTGGTTGAGCCACAGTGGCAAGCTGTTACGGCAACGACAGATGCAAAGGTCACGATTAACGTTAACGCGCCTGCAGCGTGTCCACGTTACTTAGGCCGTGTGGTTAAAAACGTCAATGTGAAAGCGCCTACGCCATTATGGATGCAGGAAAAACTGCGCCGTAGCGGTATTCGCTCTATCGATCCTATCGTAGACATCACTAACTTTGTGTTGATTGAATTCGGTCAACCTATGCACGCTTTCGATCTGGCCAAATTAACAGGCGATATCCAAGTGCGTTTAGGCACTGGCGAAGAGAAAATCACCCTGCTTGATGGCAGCGAAGTCACGATTCCATGCGATACCTTAGTGATCGCCGATGATGCGCGTCCATTAGCCCTTGCTGGTGTGTTTGGCGGCGAATATTCAGGCGTGAGCGACACGACCCAAGACATACTGCTTGAATGTGCGTTCTTCGCGCCACTTGCCATTATGGGTAAGTCACGTCGTTTAGGTTTGCATACAGATTCATCACACCGCTTTGAGCGTGGTGTTGACCCTGAGATGCAACACAAGGTTATCGACCGTGCTACGCGTTTAGTACTGGATATCTGTGGCGGTGAAGCTGGCCCTGTAGTTGAGGCTAAATCAGAAGCTGATTTACCCAAACCTGCACAAATCGTTTTACGTCGTAGCAAGTTAGATAAAATCCTCGGTCACCATGTACCAGATACAGATGTGGTCGAAATTCTACAACGTCTCGGCTTCAGTGTGGTTGTGGGCCAAGATAGTTGGCAGGTCACTACCGCGACTTATCGTTTTGATATGGCGATTGAAGAAGATTTGATCGAAGAAGTGGCCCGTATTTACGGTTATAACAATATCCCGAATACGGCGCCTGTTGCCGCGCTGCGTATGTCAGATCATAAAGAATCTGACTTAAGCCTAAAACGCGTGCGTGCCTTATTGGTCGCTCGTGGTTTCCAAGAAGCGGTAACCTACAGCTTTGTCGATCCAAAACTGCAAAATCTGGTTCACCCTGGTTTAGACGCTATGGTGTTACCAAACCCAATTTCCAGTGAAATGTCGGCCATGCGCCTGTCAATGTTCACCGGTTTATTGGCCGCCGTTGGCTACAACCAAAGTCGTCAACAGAGTCGCGTGAGACTTTTTGAAACTGGCCTGCGCTTTGTTCCTGATATCAATGCAGAATCCGGTGTAAGACAGCAAGCAATGCTCGCTTGTGTCATTACTGGGCCCCAAAATGATGAACATTGGGCTATGGAATCGAAAACTGTTGATTTTTTCGACCTTAAAGGTGATTTAGAAGCAATTATCGGCTTGACAGTTTCCGCATCAGAATTTAGCTTTAGAGGAGCGACGCATTCTGCTCTCCATCCGGGGCAATGTGCTGAAATATTGAGAAATGATCGAGTGATCGGTCATATAGGTGCAATCCATCCTAGTTTGGAGAAGCCTTTTGGACTCAATGGTAAAACCATCGTTTTTGAGTTGGAATTGGATGCTTTATTGCATACCAGTTTGCCGCTAGCCCAAGCTGTATCTAAGTTTCCAGCTAATCGTCGTGACATCGCAGTCGTAGTAGATGAGAGTGTATCTGCAGGTGATGTAATGAAATTGATAAGAAAAGTTGGCGAAAATCAGTTGGTTGGCATAAACTTGTTCGATGTATACTTAGGTAAAGGTGTTGAACCTGGCAAGAAGAGCCTGGCGATAGCACTTACATTACAAGACACTACTCGTACGCTTGAGGAAAAAGAGATTGCTGAGACCGTTGGTTCAGTCGTTTCTGCCCTTAAGTCCGAGTTCAACGCATCGTTGAGGGATTAAAGTATGGCACTTACCAAAGCCGAAATGGCAGAACATCTTTTTGAAACACTCGGAATGAACAAACGTGTCGCCAAAGAGATGGTTGAGTCGTTCTTTGAAGAGATTCGGGGCGCACTTGAAAGTGGTGAGCAGGTCAAGTTATCTGGCTTTGGCAACTTTGACCTTAGGGACAAGAATCAAAGACCGGGAAGGAACCCAAAAACAGGCGAAGATATCCCAATTTCTGCTCGTCGTGTCGTGACTTTCCGTCCCGGCCAAAAGCTGAAAACTCGTGTAGAAGCAGCAAACACGGGTAAGTAATTTCGTTTGTTTGATGGGAAAGCCACTCCTTAGAGAGTGGCTTTCCTGTTTATTTTTTCGTGCAATATCTCCATTGTTTTTATCCACTGTCTGAGGTGAATTCTTTGTCAAGACAGCCCAAACATTTTGACCGTCGTTTTAAACTCGCCTTATTACACCCTAGATACTGGGCCACTTGGTTAGTGATTGGTCTATTAGTGATTTTCGGACTCATGCCCGCATGGCTGCGTGATCCTATTGCAAGATTATTGGCAAAAATAGTGATGCCAATTGCCAAAAAGCCCATTAGCGTTGCCAGAGCCAACTTAAGGGCGTGCTTTCCAGAACAATCTTCCGCCGAGATTGAAGTGTTAATCCGTGAGAACGTGCAAAACTTCGTTTTGGTGTTGTTAGCACAGGGCGAATTGCTGGTGCGCTCAAAAGCGCATTTACGTCGTCGAGTCAATTTAATCGGCTTTGAGCATGTGACTAAAGCGCAGGCTGCGGGGCAGCCGATCATTTTTATCATGCCCCATGTGTGGCCAATTGATTATGCTGGTTTACGCCTTAACCTTGAGTTGCCTATGGTGACTATGGCCAAAGCCCATAAAAACGGCTTATTCAATTGGTTTAGTAATCGTGTACGCAGCATTTGTGGTGGCCATGTGTATATGCGCGAGGCGGGCATTCGGGCGTTATTGGCTGAGCTTAAGCGCGGTAACAGTTTCTTTTATCTTCCCGATGAAGACTTAGGTCCTGAACAAAGCGTGTTTGCGCCTTTTTTAGGCACAGTGAAGGCAACGCTACCTGTTGTTGGGCGTTTAGCGCAGGCGGGTAATGCCCAAGTGCTGCCAGTAAAGATTGGCTACAACCAAGCGACACGCCAATTTGATCTCACCGTGATGGCGGCCGTTGCGCCTGAAGAGATGGTGGGCAAAGAAAACGAGGCGTTGGCACTGAACAAAGTGGTCGAGCAAGTGATCTTAGCTTACCCAGAGCAGTATATGTGGTTCCTGCGCGTTCTCAAGACGCGCCCAGAGGGTGAAGCTTCTATTTACGGCTGATATAGCGTGACTGAAATAGTGTGGTTTAAAATGGCTTTGAGCGCGAAGTGCTCGAAGCCATTTTTGTGTTGAAGAGCGTTCTTTATTGATAGCATTCTTTATTTATAGAGCGTTTTATCAATAGCGTTGTCGTTAACAATGCGTATCGTGGATGATTAATCCTCGTTCTGTTCCATCTCAAGTTGCATCAGTAACATATCTTCGCCATCGAGTACGCGAGTACGAAAGCTTTGACACGCAGGGCAGACGACCGTGCGCTCACTCAGTACGGATTCAGTCTGGCAGTCTTGGCAAAGTATCACTAGCGGCTGAATTTGCATATTGAGTAGGGCTTCTTTGCAAATCCCATCGAGCTTAAAGGTATCGAAGGCCGTTTGTAGCAGGCTAGGTTCAACCCCGCTCATGACTCCCAGTTTGATATCCACTCGGGTGATTTTATCGGCATGATTGGCCTGCGCGTGCTGTTCGCATTGCTCAATCAGGGCACTCACAATCGAATATTCGTGCATCAGCAAATCCTTGGCAGCAGTTCACCTTGGGGAAGATCGAGATAACGTTTAGTATTCCAAGGTGTTCTTAGCACGACTTTCCCCACTAAATCATCACTCACAGTGCCGATTATCGCTGCATGCTCACAGCGCCCAAAGCGTTGCATGATCTCGAGCGCACCTAAGGCGATGTCGTTGGGAACGGCGAGGATGAAAGTGCCTTCGTTGGCAAGATCCATGGCTTCGAAACCATAGAGTTCGCACAGACCTTTGACTTCATCGCTGACGGGAATACTGGTTTCATTCACTGTGATGCCAACATTGGAGGCAACAGCCCATTCGTTGAGCACCGCCGATAAGCCGCCGCGAGTCGCATCGCGCATCGCATGAATGGGAATATTGGCGGCGATCAATTGCTCGACTATCGGCCAGAGCGTCGCGCAGTCACTTTGCAATGCCGATTCGAGTGTGAGTCCTTCTCGCGCCATTAAAATCGCTGCACCGTGGCAGCCAATATCACGGGAGACAATAATGGCATCGCCCACGGTGACATTCGCCGCGGAAATATTGGGACGCAAGATACGACCAATGCCTGAGGTATTAATAAATAAACCATCGGCGCACCCCTTGGGTACGACTTTAGTGTCGCCGCAGACAATCCGTGCACCACTGTGTTTTAATTCTTTCGCCATACTGCGGACAATCGTAGTTAAATCCTTGATAGAAAAGCCTTCTTCGATGATCACACTACAACTCAAATACTGAGGTTCTGCGCCCATCATAGCAAGATCGTTGACTGTGCCTGCGATGGCGAGTTTGCCGATATCACCACCGGCAAAAAATAAAGGGGATACGGTGAAAGAGTCTGTGGTAAAGGCGTTGGCACCGTGCAAATCGAGTTTGGCAGCGTCTTCTTCGCTGCGAAGGATTGGGTTATCAAACTCGGCAAAAAACAGATCACGGATCAGTTTATTCATTTCTTTGCCGCCACCGCCGTGGCTGAGTTGAATGGATTTATCTTTAAGCGTATCAGCCATGATGTAGTTCCTTGATATCGATACCTTGATAGCGGTAATAGGCATTGCAAGCACCTTCGGAGCTGACCATGCAACTGCCTAAGGGTGTTTCGGGATTGCAGCCGCGGCCAAAAACTTTACAGTCCTTTGGTTTAGCAAGCCCACGAAGTATATCGCCGCACTGGCAGGCTTTATGATCGTCAATTTCCTTCACAGGTAGGCGGTCTTTAAAGCGCAGTTCGGCGTCCCTGTGGGCATATTCGGGTTTAAGCTGCAGCGCTGAATTGGGGATTGGGCCTAGTCCACGCCAGCGAAATTGCGGTCTGACATTGAAGAATTGATTTACTTTGGCCTGCGCCGTGAGGTTGCCGTCCTGTGAAACTGCGCGGCTGTATTGGATATCGAGCTCAGCTTTACCCGCGGCTTTTTGGCGCACAATCCGTAAAATCGACTCCATCACATCGACGGGCTCAAATCCTGCGACCACTACGGGCGTGCCATAGTTTTCGACTGTGCTGCGATAGATTTTTGCGCCACTGATCACGCTCACATGGGCTGGGCCGATAAAGGCGTTGACCCTCGCTTTTGGGTCGTGCATCACGGCATCAATTGCGGGGGGCACTAATACATGATTGATATGAAATAGTAGATTTTCGAGTTTTTCTTGTTCGGCCAGTTGTAACAAAATTGCTGTCATTGGGGTTGAGGTTTCAAAGCCAATGGCGAAGAACACTACGGTTTTATCGGGATTGTCGCGGGCAATTTTGAGCGTATCTAAGGGATCGTAAATTGGGCGAATATCGCAGCCCTTGGCCCTAAAACTGGCTAATGAGCCTTGAGAACCGGGCACGCGGATCATATCGCCCAGGGTCACAAGAATAACATTTTCTTGGGAGGCAAGCGCCGCGGCTTGGTCAATGCGCTCTTTAGGCATAATGCACACTGGGCAGCCAGGACCATGGATAAATTCAATATTATCCGGCAGTAAATCTAGCAAGCCGTATTTCATAATCGTATGAGTATGGCCACCACAGACTTCCATGATATTGATTTGTTGCTTAACCAATTTAGCGGTTAACTGAATATCCCGTGCTAAATTGGCAATCGTTTGGGGATCGCGAAAGCCTTGATAGAGGTGTTTTAGTTCAAGCATGCTTTTTCCTCGGTGCACTCGATAGGGGGGCGCCTTGCGATTTAATCCTGCACTGCTGATGGTCAGTGTATGGCTTCATTTTCAAGCTTAGTGACGATTTCTTTGTATAGATCAATGCTTTGCTGCGCATCTTCCTTATCAATTTTGTTCATCACAAAACCAATATGGATAAGTACATAGTCGCCAATTTCCAGTGGCTCATTCATTAAATGACTGCTGACATCGCGGCGCACGCCTAAGGTGTCGACTGTGACGCTCTGGCGCTCAATATCGACCGCCACCACTTGGGAAGGTATGGACAAGCACATTATTGTGCACCTCGAATATTGTCTTTAAGCCAAGCGGCTACTGCCTGTATGGAATCGCCGTCTTTAATTGAGACTTCAATAATTTGAGTTGCTGGATTGAGTTTTTTAAGCTGCGCTCTGGCTTCGTCCATCTTGAAATCAAAATAGGGCAGTAGATCGCACTTAGTGATAAAAACTACATCGGCGCGGCGGAACATCACAGGATATTTCTCAATCTTATCATCGCCTTCTGGCACTGATAGCAGCACGATATTTTTGTGAGTGCCCACATCATAACTGGCTGGGCAGACGAGATTACCGACGTTTTCGACAAAGCAAATATCGAGTCCTTCAAGCGGCAGATGATGTAGGGCACCGTGCACCATAAAGGCGTCGAGGTGACAGGCGCTGCCCGTTTGAATTTGATAGGCCTTAATGCCTTTAGCGATGAGGCGGTCGGCATCGCGGGAGGTTTCTAAGTCGCCCTCGATCACCGCATAGTTGAGCTGCGTGTATTCTTTGAGATTTTCTAATAGGGTGGTTTTACCACTGCCTGGGCTACTCATGATGTTGAAGGCCGTGATGTTATGTGCCTCAAAGTGGGCACGGTTATGACCAGCTTCGACATCATTTTTATCTAAAATTTTGTGGATGACTGACAAGGTTTTTTTATCGTTTAACTGAGGATTTGTGTGTAACTCTTGATGGCTATGCTCATGAGTATGTGAATGGTCATGAGTATGTGAATGGTCATGATTATGCTCATGGCTATGGGCATGCGCGCCTAGATGATCATGGTCGTGGCGGGTAAGGGAGCAGCCGCAGTCTTTACACATTTTACCTCTCCTTGTATCGGCAGAGTACGAGGACTTTGCCTGACAAATAATGATTGATGTACGAATCGTTAATTTGGTTACGCTAATGTTGAGTGTGATACAAATTGCGCTACGGATCTTTGATGTTCGTCAGGTTTATGGGGATAAAAATGGCGAGCGAACATCAGGGGTTATCAAATAAGTAAGGTTATTGACTCTGATGAATGCCATACCAAAGTTGGCCTAGGGCGATGCCGCCATCATTGATGGGGATCTGTTTACTGGATAACACTTTATTTCCTTGGGCGCTGAGCTTGCTCAGGCAGTATTCCAATAGATATTTATTTTGAAATACGCCACCGCAGAGCACGGTTGGGAGGTGTTGATACTGGGCAGCATAATCACAAATAGCATCACCTAAGGTGTGTAAAAAGGCGCGGGCGATGGCATAGCATCTATTGTCTGTTAGCGGTTGTGCTGTAATCAATTCAACAACTTGCTTGAACATCTCACTGCTTCGCCACTGGTCGATGTCAAGAGGTAAGTTAAGCGAAATGACTTCAAGGGCTAATGCATCGGCGCGATTGGCCGCGGCTTCTATTGCCATGCCCGCTTGGCCTTCAAACAGTGTGGTTTCGATTAAACCTAAGGCGCAGGCGAGGGCATCGAACAGTCGCCCGACAGAGGAGGTTTTTATCGCGCTGCCGTTCTGCCAGATCTTATGTAAGTTAGCCAGGGTGTTTGGGCGTATGTTGTTTAATATAGGTAATTGTAATGCGAGCACAGCATCGAGGCTCATTTGCTCGAACAATAATGCCAGTAACAACCTCACGGGTTGCTTAATGGCTTGCTCGCCGCCTAGCAGGGCTATGGGCTCAAAATGGGCCAGTCGCTGCGCTTTATCGAGCGTAGTTAATAGCACTTCACCGCCCCATAAACTGCCATCGTCGCCAAGCCCTGTACCGTCAAAACTAAAGCCCAATACGGGATCTCGATATTGGTTAACTGCCATTACGCTGAGCACATGGGCATGGTGGTGTTGCACCGATAAACATTGATTTTGACGGGTATCGCTGAGTTTTATACTCGGGTTTGAGTGCATTTCAGCCCAGCGCGAAGGGGCATAATCTGGGTGTTTATCGCGAATAATAAGATTTGGCGTAAAGTGATACAACCGAGCAAAAGTGGCTAAAGTGCGCTCAAAATATTGCTCGGCGCTGACACTGAACAGGTCGCCAATATGGGGACTTAAAAACACATTATTGCCAAAACCTAAGGCGATGGCATTTTTTTGTTGTGCGCCCACGGCCAAAATCGATTGGGTCAGCGGTATCTCTAAGGGGAAACTTAACGGTGCATAGCCGCGGGCGAGGCGCAATACTTGCAACTCTACGGAGGAATCTAGTTGCGGCTGGATCACTTGCACCACACTGTCATCACAGCCATTAATAATCGGCCGATTATGATCGACTATCGCATCCACCACATGGCTTAAGTGACTAATAAGCTCATCACAATCAGTGATGATAGGTTCACCGGAAACATTGGCGCTGGTTGCAACTAATGGCCCTTTGAAGAGACCTAATAGCAAATGATGTAGCGGTGTGTAGGGTAAAAATACCCCGAGTTTATTCAGATTGGGGGCGACAGCTAAGCTGAGATCATGTTCGGCTCGGCTGCTCATAAGCACTATGGGCCTTTCCTGCGAACTCAGCACTCGCCACTCGGCATCCGGCCCTGTGACATAGTGCTGCGCCATGGTGATATCCGCCATCATCACCGCTAGCGGCTTGGCCTGGCGCTGTTTTCGCAGCCTGAGTGCGTTGACGGCATTGTCACTTCGGGCATCACAGATTAAGTGAAATCCACCCAATCCTTTAATTGCCAGAATCTGCCCTTGGCGTAATCTATCAGCCGCAGCTGTCAGTACCGCAAGGTCCGTACTCAATTCAGGTGCGCTGACATTTGAGGCACTGGGAAGGATGTATTCCCCTTGCGGTGTTTTTAAACTGAGTCTGGGGCCACAGGCGGGGCAACTTATGGGCTGGGCATGGTAGCGGCGGTCGAGTGGGTTTTGATATTCTTTGGCGCACTCGGGACACATGTCAAAATCGGCCATAGCGGTGTTGTGCCTATCATAGGGTAAAGCATTGATAATCGTGTATCGAGGGCCACAGTTAGTGCAGTTGGTAAAGGCATAGCCAAAGTGGCGGTCATCAGGATTATGCATGTCGTTCATGCAGTCTTGGCAGGTACTTTTATCTGCCGATACCGCCACCTGCGCACCTATCGGTGAACTTGGGTCATCGTCCTCATGGCTGTCGCTTTTTATAATCTCAAACGTGGTTTCGCTTAATAAAATCGGCAGTGGTATTTGGCTGATATTGTCGATACGGGCGAGTGGCGGTGGAGTGGTATTGAGTACAGTGATAAAGCGAGTGAGGTTTTCATCATTACCTTGCAGCTCAATGGTCACGCCCTTGGCATTGTTGAGCACAGTACCCGTCAGTTGAAACTCAAGGGCATAACGATAGACAAAGGGGCGAAATCCCACCCCTTGTACTATGCCAGTGACGTGCAACTGACAACGCTTTAACGTGGCTCCCTTGTGGACAAGGTATTCCAACGCGAGCCTTCGTTTTATCTGCAGGTGACTGTGCTTTTTGTGGCGACTATTATGCCTATGTGGCTTCATGCGTTGTGACTTAACTTTTGGCCTCCTAATCATGGGCATTTAGTTGTCGCTGCTTAACGTAAAGTGCACCAACGGCTAAGTTATCGCCGTCTAAATCTAGGCTGCGATTGATCACCAATGGAAAGTTTTTGCCTAAGCGCAAGCTGATGCGTTTGCACAGGGTTTCATTGATTAATTCATTGCCCGCTAAGGCTATATTGTGCACGCCGATATTTAAATCGATATGCTCGATCCAGTTAGATAAATAGTCCGCCAGCGAGTCTTGCATCGCAAAGGCAAGCTGACTCGGATCGTCATTACCCGCAATACGAAAACTTAACACTGTGCCTAAGGTTTTACACCAATTTAGGCTGCGGTGGGCTTCACCTTTGGTCAGCGGATAATCGATACGCGGTGCATTAGCACCGTGGTAGCGCATGGCGGCGGCCATGAGTGCATCGCTTAGCCTTGCTTGGCTTTGAGTCTCTTCTTGGGTATTGAGGCCAATTAATATGGCTGCAATCGCCCACAGGCTTTGTAAGTTGTCCCGTCTGCCGTGAAGCTTTAGGCTTAAAAGTTTTAGGTAATCTTCGGGAAACAGGCTCTTAAATTTTTGCGCTACGGCTTTTTGTGGACTGCTGTCCAGTTGATGGAAGATTTCGTAACCGTTATCGGGTAGCTCGGGCAGGGCGAAGAAAAGTTCAGTGTCGCCCTTATTATCGCAGGTGACAATTTGACTGGCGTGGGTATGGCTTAAGTAAATGACCGCAGCATTTTTTGTCTGTTTATGACTGGTAAACTTACCGTTGAGCAGCGCACTGAATAGCGCTGCGTCTGCAAGGGTGTGATTTTCTGTGTTGACTGTATTTTGATTATTATCGCTTAGCATACTGGTGCAATGAATATCACTGTCTTCACTTGACGGTACTTGAGTCAATACTGCCACACTCAGTTCGCCTTGGTGCGATCGTGAACGTTTCGCCGCTTGCCATTGGGCTTGATAGCCGTGAAAACTGACTTTTTCCCTTAAGGGTTCTGGGGCGATAAAGTGCTTGGTTTGAACCTGTGTTGAGCCTAAATCTTTGCTGGCAATTTGCGCCCAAGCGCCATCGACCCACGTCAGTTTCGGCCTATTATGCTTACCTTGGATATAAACCCAATCGATCCCTTTTTGCCGCAATACTTCGGCGAGTACTAAAATCACCCGGCTGTAGGCAAAGCAAATGTCGTACAGCGGCGCACTGAGTTTGTCGTGTTCTTGCGTGGGTCTCGCGCAGATAAGCGGCTTTTCAATACTCGAAAGCGCGAGCACCTGCGCATCGTTCAGACAGAAATGGGCGTTCAGCGTATTGGGATTACAAATTAACAGTTGTGGCCGCTCGCTTAAGGGCTGAGCAAACGGTGTCAGACTAAGTTGCAGATTATCGGCGGCCGCTAATGTCAGTGGGCCTTGTGTCAGCAGTCCCTGTGCCATGGCTTTAATATCTGACAAGGTTAACGCTTTTTGTGCGGACGTTAATTGTGTTTCGCCCTTGCAGCAAGGGCAAATTAAATCGAGTGTGCCAAACTTAGCCGACTGATTATCGCCAATCAACGGATAACAATGCTGGCAAAAAGGCACTATGGCAGGGCTTGATCCAGACTGTGGAAAGGGCAGTAAGGTTTTACTGCCTTGGGGCTCGTCGATGACTTTAATACTAGAGTCAATCAACCAAGCGGAAATCAAAAAGTCCGCGGCAATGGCATCGGCCAATTGTTCTAGTTGGTTTTGCTCGCCCTGAGCTTCAATAAAATAGCTTTGAGGGCCAAAGTCATGTTGGCCAGCACTATATTGACCTGAGCTATGTTGACCATCACAGCCTATGCTGATATTTAGCTCATCATAATTTAGATATTGATTACATAAATACGCATACAAAGGCACCTGACGTGAGCAGGTAAAATCAAATCTGATGTTTTTCATCTTCTATATACTTTCACCAGTAGTAACGCCACGTTTATAAGAGTCAGGGATCAGTGAGTCGATACTATGCTCGGCAACACGCGTCGCAGTGAACCCAAGGGAGGCTAAGTGGGATAACAAGCTTGATTCCATTAAAGGTACCGCGGCGGCGACTTTAGGGGTCAAGCCTAGCACCATAGGTTCGAGCACGGTTGGGGTGACGCCAAGCACGAAGGTTTTAGGCCTGTCGCCAACCATTTCCATCATATTGAGGGTTTGCAGCATTTCGACTTCATGGGCGCTGCCTTGCCAGTCGATTTCCTTCGGCGCCTTATCAAAATCGAAGAAATAGACTTCGCCCGCTTCAACGCCATTGGCATTAACTGTATCGACCACGATTAAATAATCGTATTGGCAAATAATAGGGATAAGTCCCTGAGCCAAGGTGCCGCCATCGAGCAGCGTTAGCTGGTGGGACTCATGGGTAAACTGATAATTATCAGCTATATAATTGACAAAATGTACGCCGATGCCTTCATCGGCGTACAGGACATTGCCAATACCGAGTAGCAATATCTTCATTGGACTCCTAGTGGTGTGAGTCTGGCTTTGGGTAGTCATAGCCAGAGACAATCGAGTCAACTGAGTTATGTTTGAAGCGTATCCCTGACCAAACCGCCATATAGACGTGGATAACCACAAAGATAACAAATGCCCAAGTGAGGTAGTGATGCCAAATCCTAACTTGTGCTAGCCCACCCATTTGTGCCGTGATCCAAGCGGCGCTGCCCCAAAGCATGCCACCTAAACCTTGGTGATACACATTGGCATACAACACCAGACCCGTTATACATATCACAAGAGCGACCAGTGAGATTGCTACATAAGTCACAAATTGCAGCGGTCCATATACACCGGCTTTATGTAAGTGTCCCATCCATAAGTAAGATTTCAGCTGAGTGATCCAGCTTTTTACACTCATCACATCGCGAAATGAGCGCCGCTCAATGTCGCTTCGGCTGAAAAAATACAGGTAGAAGCGCACTAAAGTGATTGCGGTTAGTACAAAACCGCAAATCAGATGAGCGAAGCGGATCCAGCCTTGTACGAGTACGTCCGTACTTTCAGGCGCCACAAGAAACGGCCAAGCAATATAGAATCCGGTGATCACTAGCACCAGAATTGATAGTGCCCTGAGCCAGTGGAAAATCCGTATTGCCGGACTAAAAATCAGTGTCCGAATGCGGGTTGCAGAATGGTTCATTTTGCGTTCCCTCCCTCGATTATTGACCATTGGGACTGACACGGAACTCGCTCAATGCTTGGCCTTTGAAATCCATCACGTGTACAGAACACGCCATGCAAGGGTCAAATGAGTGAATAATACGTATCACCTCAAGGGGCTTAGTAGGATCTTCCAGTTTCAAGCCAATTAAAGAGGCTTCATAGGGACCCATTTTACCGTTGGCATCCACAGGACCTGCGTTCCAGGTCGTCGGTACCACGGCTTGATAGTTCTCAATCACTCCATTTTTAATGCGGATCCAGTGGCTTAACATGCCGCGTGGCGCCTCGATCATGGCGTGACCTACATACTCTTTATTTGGATCAATATTAGGTTTTACATAGGTAGATTCATCGGACTGGATATTCGTCAGCAGCGCATCAAAGGTTTTTAACCCTTCTTGGGCGACGATGACTGTCTGTAACATACGGGCTGCAGTGCGACCTAAAGTGGTAAATAGAGCCGCTACGGGTAGACCTGTGCGAGCGAGCAGGCCATTGACCGAATCCACGACCACCTTGTTACCGCGGGCATAACTCACCAATAGGCAAGCGAGTGGACCCACTTCGACAGGTTCACCTTGATAACGGGGAGATTTCACCCATGAGTATTTGCCATCACCATCCAGTGTTGGCAATTTGCCGTAGACAGTGTCGCGTTCAACAAAACCAGTGTAATTAGGAATCGTTGTACCGTCATAGGGATGCTGCGGCGCATCGGCGCTATACCAAGCGTGGCTGACGTCTTCGGCAATCAGATCTGGATTCACATCACTGACGCCGGCAAGGTCGCCATTCATGATCACGCCTTGATTAAACATGTATTCGCCATTGGCTAACACAAAGTCATCGGTCGCCATGAAGTTTTTCACGTTTACGCCGCCCAACACGCTAGGTTCAGTTCCAAAGGCTTCGGCCGCCATCACGATATCTGCTTGATAGGCACGCAGAATAAAGTCAGTTACTGTCGCATGTTTTTGCTTCCATTCCTGCAGGCGAGCAGGGCTGAGCATGTCGCGCACCGAAGTCACACCACCGACAACAACGGATTGTGGATGTGGTGATTTGCCACCAAAAATGGCAAGCATCTCTGCCGCAACACGTTGTACTTCAAGCGCTTTAAGGTAGTGAGATAGCGCGATAAGGTTTTGCTCTGGGGTAAATTTATAGGTGCCATTGCCCCAATAAGCGTTGGCAAATGGACCTAATTTTCCCGTTTCGACAAAGCCTTTAACTCTTTCTTGTACCGCTTTTAAATCACCTTCACCCGCCGCTATGGGATGGTCTGTGTATTTCAGGGCAACTTGTGCCGCTTTAGCAGGATCGGCGCTCAGTGCAGAAACCACATCAACCCAATCTAAGCCGTGTAGATGGTAAAAATGGACAATATGGTCGTGCATGTATAAAGAGGTTTGCATTAATGAACGTAAGTATCTTGCGTTCAATGGAATTTGAATTCCTAACGCATTTTCAACCGCCTCAGTACCGCAGCGGTAGTGGGAATAGGTACATACGCCACAGATACGTTGCACAATAAGGCCAACATCCATAGGCGTGCGGCCTTTGAGAATGACTTCAATACCGCGCCAAAGTGTGGAGGATGACCAAGCCTTGTTGATGACGTTATTTTCATCAACTTCGACTTCGATACGTAAGTGACCCTCGATACGTGTGATAGGGTCGATAACAACGCGCTTGCTCATGGGTTATTCCTCCAGCGGTTTGGCAAAAATACTGGCAACGGCATGGGCTCCAATGCCCACCACAGTCGCGCCTAAAATCACCGCACCAATAGTATCTGCGGTCGCATCCAATCCATGGAGGAGTTGACGGCCAAGGGGTTTTTCAAAGTCAGCCATATCGTCCCAGAAGTTAGGTTCTGAGCAACCCATACAACCGTGTCCAGCGAGTACTGGCCAGCTAGTGTGATGGTTAAAGCGCTCGGTTGGGCAGTTGTTGTAGGTGTAAGGACCTTTACAACCGACTTTATAAAGGCAGTAGCCTTCTTTCGCACCGTGATCGCCAAATTCTTCAACGAATTCACCAGCATCGAAGCGACCGCGGCGTTCACAGTTATCGTGTACCCGTGCGCCGTAAGCCCATTTAGGTCTATTAAACATATCCAGCGCAGGTAATTTTCCGAACATGATGAAGTACATCAAAGTGCCGACTATGTTCTTTTCACTCGGTGGGCAACCGCCTAAGTTAATCACGGGTTTACTGACCACTTCATGCACGCCTTTCGCCCCCGTTGGGTTTGGATAAGCGGCTTGCACCCCACCAAACGCCGCACAAGTGCCAACAGAGATAATCGCGGCGGCGCCTTCAGCAGCATGCTTGATGATTTCTAACCCTGTGTGGCCTTTACAACCCACAGTTAAGAAACTGCCGTTATTTGCAGTCGGAATCGCCCCTTCAACGGCCAGTAAATAGCGGCCCTTGTAGGTTTCGAGTGCATGTTCGAGGTTTTCTTCGGCTTGCCAACCCGCTGCAGCCATTAAGGTTTCGTGATATTCCAAGGAAATATGATCGAAAATCAGTGAGTCTAGATTGGGGGTATCGGTACGAATTAAAGATTCGGAGCAGCCAGTACATTCGGCCATATGTAACCAGATTAAGGGTACACGATCGGCTAATTCGGCAGCTTCGGCTACTAAGTTACTAAAGGGGAGGGGTAATGCGAGCATGCTCGTCACCATGGCACTCCACTTCATAAAATCACGGCGACTAATGCCGTGCTGTTGCATTTTCTCTATCAGCGATTGTTGTTGACGGGGAGCGAATTGGCGTAACGCATCTAAGCGCGCCTTTCCCTGTTCATATAGGGCTGCATGTGTGTCCATGGGTCAACCTTTTTTGTTATTTAAATGTAAATTGGTAAGGGTTTACATAATTGACAGTGTCAGTTTAGGCCGTTGGAGTGTAAAGATTATTGATGTATATCAAGAATTTTTAAGAGATGTGACTGAACTGATTTTGACATTTAATTAACATGACGCAGATCTAATTTCACTTTTTCTAATGGGACAAAATGTCTCACATTTGCCATTTTGGATGAAATCGGTCACTTAATCAGCACTCATGTGATTAAGGCCATGCAGATGACTATGGTTCATTCGCGTGGTGAGTCTGGGCGAGCAGGTTAATTAAACTTATATAAGCTTGTTTAAGAAAACCTTAAGATTCAGTTAATAGATTCGAACGTAATCGTTAACGCGGAATATGCTATGAAGAAAATATTATTGTTACTCAGTTTATTGGCCGCAGGCGTACAAGCCGCGCCATCGCTGGACTATCAAGTGTTTAATGCGCAAAACCAAGCTGTTTCCCTGAGTGAGTTTAAAGGCAAAGTCGTCTATGTCGATTTTTGGGCATCCTGGTGTGGCCCTTGTCGTAAATCGTTTCCTTGGATGAATGAAATACAAAAAAAGTATCAAGATCAGGGATTAGCTGTCGTCGCTATCAACTTAGATACAGATAATGAGTTAGCCCAGGAATTCTTAAAACAAGTCCCTGCCAATTTTTCAGTGCGTTTTAACCCCGAAGGTGATGTCGCTCGCAGTTTCGATTTGCTGGGCATGCCGAGCAGTTTTATGTTCAATCGTCAAGGTCAGTTAGTACAGCATCATGTTGGCTTTTATGCCGATAAAACCGCTGAATACGAGCAAAAACTCGTCAATTTACTGAAGGAGTAATTTATGCTTAAACCCGCATTAGTCGCAGTAACGCTCATCATAGGTTTGAGTGGATGTTCAAGTTTAGGAGTGCAGCCGTGGGAGAAAGGCCAGTTGGCCCGCAGCGATATGGCGCTCGACAGTGAAAAGCTCGACCTAGCACTCGATGATCATATTTATTTTAGTAAAGAAGGCAGTAGCGGCGGTCGTGCATTTGCCGGTGGTGGATGTGGCTGTAACTAAACTCTCCGTTGGTGTTATTTGCCCTTAGATGTAACGAATAAATGTAACGCACAGATGTAATGAACTGACGTACTAAAACAAATCTGACGAGCAGATGTTCTAAAATCTGGGGCGAAATCCCGCGGTATTGAATAGATTGAAGTGACCTACAGGTGTTGTCAGCTATGACCCAAAAAAAGAACCCAATAAATACAAGACAATCGAAGCAGATAGCGGGTGCTCTCGCATTAGCCAGTTGTGGACTGTTTGCAACAAGTGGCCATGCGACTGAATTATCTAAAAAAGCTGACGACTGGAAGATCGATGCTGCGTTAATGTATTACGGTGAGCAAGATAGAGTACAAGCCATCGAAGCTATAGGCACAGCGCAAAAAGCCTTTGGCGATGACAGTGTGCTGGATCTCAAACTCGTGGTTGATAGTCTAACGGGGCCTTCAGCATCGGGCGCCGTGGCCCAAAGTTCTAGCCAAACGTTTACTCGACCATCTGGTAATGGTCAATATCATGTTTCAGCGGGGGAAACGCCGTTAGATGACACCTTTCACGATACTCGCGTACAAGCCAATGTCGGTTGGAGTGAAGTGCTAACACCAGATTGGAAACTCAATGTTGGCGCATATGGCTCGAAAGAGTTTGATTATATGTCAATGGGCATCAATGCCGGAATTGAGCGAGGGTTTAATAAAGACAACACCACTTTATTTTTAGGTACGGCTTATAGTTTCGATGTGGTTGACCCCGTTGGCGGTCGTCCGGTGGATTTATCTTCGATGGTCATTCGCGATAACTTCACTAGTGAGGAAGCTTATCGCAGCGCATTCGATGCGACCCGTCAAGGTGGCAGTGATAATAAGCAGACCGCGGATGTGATGTTAGGTATCACCCAAGTGCTTAGTCAGCGCTGGTTGTTGCAGGCCAATTACGGCTTGTCGAGTGTGAATGGCTATTTAACGGATCCCTACAAGGTGCTCAGTGTGGTGGATAACAACGGCATTACTCAGGATTTATTGTATGAGAGCCGCCCCGATTCGCGCTTGAAACACAGTTTTTACGTGATGACCAAAGGCGCATTAGATGCGGGTGTGGTGGATTTTTCCTATCGTTATAATACCGATGACTGGGACCTCACATCACATACCTTAGAAACCCATTATAGGTATTACTTTACCGGCAATTTATATGGTCAATTACATCTGCGCTATTACCAACAAACTGCGGCTAACTTCTATCAACCTTTCTTGATGGCTGATACGCCACTGCCAGAGTTTGCCAGTGCCGATTATCGTATCGGTGATATGTCGGCTTATACGATAGGTATTAAATTTGGCCATAGATTATCGGGCGGTCATGAAATGTCGTATCGCTTAGAGTATTACCAACAGGATCCGAAAAATAACGGCGCTACGATTCCTGGAGAGCTGCAAAACTTCGATCTATTTCCGACTCAGAAGGCAATTACAGCACAGTTTAGTTATTCTTTTTAATACGAAATAATGCTACTGGCTCAGATAGCAAGGCGTTAAACTGTATGGGTAGCTTAGCTACCCATACTCAATTTACCCCTGAACTTATTCAATCGCAATCCCAGTGGGATGCCATGTGAAGAGGTGATTTATGATGTCGACATCATCCCTAAAGACCGCACCTTATTCGTTGCAGCGCCGTGATTGGGGTTATGTGGGTGAATTTAGGGCCATGGCGAGTCCCTGTGAAATACTCATTGGGTGCGATCAACTTGATATTGCAGACGATATGTTGGACATGGCAGTCACTGAGGCGCTGCGTATCGAACATAAGTACAGTCGCTTTATCGCGCAGAATTGTCTGTGGCAATTAAACCATGCCAATGGTCATAAGCAGCTTATCGATGAAGAAACCTGGCAGTTATTAGCTTTTGCTAAACAATGTTTTCAGCTCAGTGATGGACTCTTTGATATTTCTGCTGGGCCGTTAATGGAACTGTGGCGCTTTGATCCCAAAGCCCAATTGCCCGAACATGGTCGCATACTTGCCGCGAAAGCCTTAGTGGGGTTTGAGCGTATCGAGTTTGATTCGCGCCATATTGAGATGCCAACAGGAATGAAATTGGATTTTGGTGGTATCGCAAAAGAATATGCGGTCGACAGAGTCGCCTATGAGTTAGCCGAATGTTATCCAGACATTCCAGTGTTAGTGAATTTTGGCGGTGATATCGCTTGTCCCGTGTCCAAAGTGACGCCATGGCAAGTGGGAATTGAAGACCCACGACACCTCGATCACGCTGCGAGTGTACTAGCGATTAGTCAGGGTGCATTAGCGACCAGTGGCGATACGCGGCGCTTTTTTGAAGTCGATGGAAAGCGTTACGGCCATATTGTCGACCCACGCACTGGCTATCCCGTTATCCATGCGCCGCGCTCTGTGACTGTGTTAGGGCCAAACTGCGTGACTGCAGGTATGCTCGCCACTATGGCTATGCTGCAGGGGCGATACGCGGAAGATTTTTTACAGCAACAAGATGTTAAGTTCAGTATTTTCCGTTAGGGCTCAGTTAAGGACATTGAATGCGTATTATGTTGGTTGAAGACAATGAGTTATTAGCCCAAGGGATTTGCTTAAGTTTGGCAAAGCTTGGCATGCAAGTTGATCACCTTAATAGTTATCAGCAAGCTTTGCTGGGGGTTAAAAATGAAAGCTTCAGTGCCATAGTGCTCGATCTGGGATTGCCTGACGGTAATGGTAAAGAGTTACTTAAAGCTTGGCGCCAGCAGGGAGTGTCAATTCCCACAATAGTTCTGACCGCTAATACGGATTTTGACACTAAGCTCGAATGTTTAGACATGGGCGCCGATGATTATCTCGGTAAACCTTTTGATGTGCGTGAACTAGCCGCGCGCATTCGTGCCATCGTCAGACGTCAGTATGGGCTCGATCACAATAGTTTGATTATTGGTGCGCTTTGCATTGATTTAAATACCCGTGAAGTGACCTTTCGCGATCAAAATGTGCTGCTTTCACGGCGTGAATTTCAATTACTGCTCGAACTCGCTCAGTCGGCAGGGCGTGTATTGACCCGCAGCCAGTTAGAACAGTTAACCTATGGCTGGGATGAAGTCGGCAGTAATTCAATAGAAGTGCATATCCACCATCTGCGCAAAAAACTTGCCAATGAATTAATCAAAACCGTGCGTGGAATAGGCTATACCTTGATTGAAATAAATTAATTTGAAGAGTTAAGTGACAAGCTCCACTTTTGTGGGTACTGATAATGCAGTGATGACTTGAAGCATAGTCGTTAGGAAAAAGAAGTGATTCGATTAAAGGGGCTAGATGTGTATTCACTGCGTTTGGTACTGACATTATTAATTTTGTCAGGTATTTCAGTATCCGTCGCTGTGTCTAGCTGGTTGAGTACTCGGGATTCTAAGCATCAAATCGAAGAACTCTTCGATGCGCAAATGCTCCAAACCGCTAAAATGTTGGAGTTGTTCTATCATACTGAGCCCAATGCAACAGCTCAGGATCTCGTCATACCCCAAGTGCTCCACGTTCCCGATAGCCAAATCAGTTCCTTTGCCGAAAAGGCCGATGCGCTGAAACTGGCCTATGAGCATAAATTGGCGTTTCAAATTTGGAGTGAGGCGGGGGAAGCCTTAGTTTTATCGGATAATATTGGTCATCAACCTATCAGTCGATTCGTACAGGGCTATCATAAGAAAGTGTTCGAAGGAGAACTCTGGCATGTGTTCAGTTTTTTTTCGGTTAAAAATCATGTTTGGATTGTCACAGCTCAACAGGATGAAGTACGCCAAGAGCTTGTATCGCAAATCATGCATAATGCCGTTATCGTGCCCTTGATGGTAGTGCCTTTAACATTAATTATTGTTAGCTTCTTGTTTTATCTCTTGTTTCGGCCATTAAAAACCTTTGAAAGAGAATTAATTGGACGGGCGCCCAACGATTTGACCCCGTTGACTATGTCATTGCCTAAAGAATTAGTCCCTGTTCGGCGCGCATTGAACTTATATATCAATAGTATCGCGCGATTTATTGCCCGTGAGCGTCGTTTTAGCGCCGATGCGGCCCATGAGCTTAAAACGCCATTATCTGTGATTAAATTACATCAACATGGCTTAGAGAGTCTGATTGATGATGATCCGCAGCAGAAATTCCATTTAGCTGCGATAGATGCTGGCGTAGTGCACATGAGTCATACCGTTGAACAATTACTCGTATTAGCAAGGGTGGACTCGATTAATGAGCTTAATGTGTCATCCCACGCTATTTTGCCTATGGTCGAAGATGCGCTTAATCAATTAATGCCACAAATCACAGATTATGAATGGAATATCGATATCGCATCCAATCTAACGGTGACCTGTGATCGTTTTTATTTGCTACTTGTACTGAAGAATATTATCGAAAATGCCTGTAAATACAGCCCACAGGAATCGGAAATTTCAGTGTCGGCCCATGCTTTGGATGATGAAATCTGTATTTGTGTCGCGGATCGAGGCCAAGGCATGACAGAGCCGCAGATTGCCAATGCGACAGAACGTTTTTATCGTGTGAATGAAAATGAAGGCATAGGCGCGGGATTAGGTTTGTCTATCTGCTATCACATCATAGAATTGCACCAAGGTCGTTTAGTGATTGCGCCTAGGGATCAAGGTGGATTATCTGTGACACTTTTTTTGCCAAAATAGTTCAGGCAATGAAATGTTAAAATAGATCCGCAGTTTCAGTGACATCAGCTCAGTTGTTTTGATACATTTAAGCGGGTAAAATTTTGAATTTTCCTGCTGTCTTAGTGTTAATCCTTAGGCTTACCAACGGATTGATTCGCTTATTGTGATATTTCATCTAAGATCATCAACACTTAGTTGAGGCGTAAAAAGGCTCATTTTACTTTCAATAATGTAGCATTTGGATCACTTAATTTGTTTTTGTAACTTTGAAAACAGAAATAAGCATGATAATGTTATTTTAATATTCATTTTTGGTATAAGCTTATTCTCAAATAGTATTGTGTAGAAGGGGTTAACTGCATCTTTATTTATGAGTTTTTTTCTCCTTCTGATATCTTTCGCGATATGTAAGCAACTGTTTTTTTTCATCCCTAAATCAGAGTGAAAAAAATTCACTGTATACATAAAAAACATTGATTTCTTAGTTTATTTTTTAGGTTACCTATCTATGGTTAGCTTGTTGCGTTGCCCATCGTCCAAACCTTATTCGTCACTCATATGTTCACTGACGCTAGGCGCTGTAGTCGCCCTGTCTGGTGTCGCGTACGCTGAAGAGACAAAACCCGCCGAGGCAGTTCCTGTGGTTACTCCACCGAAAGTGATTTCTCAGCCCAGTACAAAAAATCAAATCAGATTCACTAAGACAGGCGCTTTTGATAGCGAAACTGTCGTGAAGATTGCAAAACGTTTGGCAGCGAAACCTTATGTGACCCTCAAAGATCCTTTGCCAGCTGGCCTTGCTAAACTATCATACGATGAGTACAGAGATATTCGTTTTAACCCGACTGCGTCTATTTGGCGTGATCAGGGCGTGCCATTTCAAATGCAAATGTTCCACCGTGGTTTCTATTTTCAAGATCTGATCGAGATTGCGATTGTAGAAGGTCAGAATGCAACGCACTTAGCTTATGAGCCTAAATATTTCACTGCGGGTGAAGTGATTACTCAAGCGCTGCCGAATGATGACATTGGCTACTCAGGATTTCGTATTCATAACCAATTGAATACGAATGGTGTATTTGACGAGCTTATGGTATTCCAAGGTGCGAGTTATTTCCGCGCTTTAGGTAAAGGTAACGCCTATGGCTTATCTTCCCGTGGTTTGGCGTTAAAAACGGCTGATGCTGAAGGGGAAGAATTCCCGATATTTCGCGCCTTCTGGGTTGAGCGTCCACACAATGACAGCAACTTGATTGTTGTGCATGCCTTGTTAGATAGCCCAAGCGTAGCAGGTGCCTATACTTTCTCTGTCCGTCCCGGTGATAACACCTTGATTGATGTAGAAGCGACACTGTTTCCTCGTGTTGAGCTGAGCAAAGTCGGTTTAGCACCAAGCACTAGCATGTTCTTACATTCACTCAATGGTCGTCACGACACCGATGATTTTAGACCTGAAGTACATGATTCTGATGGTTTATTGATGTTAAATGGTCGTGGTGAGCATTTATGGCGCCCATTGGCTAATCCACGTCAGTTACAAGTCAGTGCGTTTTCTGACAACTCGCCTCAGGGATTTGGTCTGATCCAACGTGAGCGTGACTATGCGTCATATCAAGATCTAGAAGCCCATTACGAACGTCGCCCAAGCCTATGGATTGAGCCTGTGGGTAATTGGGGGCAAGGTTCAGTGGTGTTGACTGAAATTCCGACCGAGTCTGAAATTCATGACAACATTGTTAGTTATTGGAAACCACGTCAGCCTATTCCTGCTGGTGGTGAATTTCATTTTGCCTATCGCATGAGTTGGGGTGAAGAACCTGCTGCGAAAGTCGGTGCTGTACATATTTCTCGCTCTGCCAGTGGTCGTGCCGATATTGCTAAGGCAACTCCAAGACGTTTATTTGTGGTCGACTATCAAGTTGAAGGTCCGATGACAGATGAAATGCCAGTCGCTAAAGTTGAAGCTTCTGGTGGTGTGGTCACGAACGTGGTGATTGCCCGTAATGCCGCTAAAAATGGCTATCGCTTAGCTTTTGAATTAGAGCCAGAAGATAAAGATCTTATCGAACTGCGCGCTGAACTTAAGTTCCCAACTCCTCGTCAGGTTGAAACCTGGCTCTATCGCTGGACGCTGTAAGGTTCATGACGGAGCAACATGATATGACTGTATCCGATAACTCGGTACTCGAGACGGAAGTCCTCGTGGGTGGTAGTGCTATGCCAAATGAACGGCCTGGTGCTATGGAACCCCAAAATTTAAGTAAGATGCCAGAGGGATTCCCTCGCCGTAGCACTGTGGCTGATGGGGTACGCTCGCGTACCTACCGTCGTGTGTTTGTGGTGGGTGGGGCTTTATTATTATCTTTGTTTGCTATCTATGAAATGGGGGCGGTATTTAGCATTGGCGGAATTACTCCTCTGGAATATTTAGTGCTAGTGCTGTTTGCGGTTAACTTTTGCTGGATTGCTTTGGCGTTTTGTAGCGGTATTGCAGGTTTTTTAATTTTACTGCGAAAACCGCGGGCAAAAGATTTGCAAGTGACTGAACTGCATACGCGAACCGCGATTTTGATGCCGACCTATAACGAATCTCCTGATAGGGTATTCTCGGCGGTTTCAGTGATGGCTGAAACCTTGTCGCAAACGGGTCATGGTCATGCTTTTGATTGGTTTATCTTAAGTGATACTACCGATCCCGATATTGCTTTGCTCGAAGAGCAGGCGTTTCTGGTGTTACGTCAAGAAACCCATAAGCATTCGCGGGTGTATTACCGTCGCCGTCGTAAAAACGTCGCCCGTAAAGCGGGTAACGTAGCCGATTTTTGCCGTCGTTGGGGGTCGCGTTATGATCACTTGTTAGTGCTTGATGCCGACAGTTTGATGGAGTCTTCAACCATCACTGGCTTAGCTCAGCGCATGCAGGCCGATCCTGATGCGGGTTTGATCCAAACGATTCCGTCGTTGATCAATGGCACCACTTTAATGGCCCGTTTACAGCAATTTGCAGCGCGCATTTATGGTCCCGTAATTGGTACCGGTTTAGGCTGGTGGGTACAAAAAGAAGGTAACTTCTGGGGCCACAACGCCATTATCCGCACCGAAGCCTTTATGACCGCGGCTGGATTACCCAACCTTAAGGGTAAGCCACCTTTTGGTGGTCATATCATGAGCCATGACTTTGTTGAAGCTGCGCTGATCCGCCGTGCGGGCTGGAGTGTGGTTATTGCTTATGACTTACCGGGTTCATACGAAGAATGTCCACCGTCGATTATCGACTTAGCCGTGCGTGATCGTCGCTGGTGCCAAGGTAACTTGCAGCATTCGCGTATTTTGCCGACTAAAGGTTTGCACTGGGTAAGCCGTTTACATTTACTGACGGGTATCATGGCTTATTTGTCATCTCCTTTCTGGTTGATGTTGATTTTGACCGGTTTGATGTTGGCCCTGCAGGCACACTTTATTCGACCTGAATATTTCACCGATCAATTTTCACTGTTCCCGACTTGGCCCATCATGGACTCGGATAGGGCATTAAGATTGTTCTATATTACTATGGGGGTTTTGTTTGGCCCTAAAGTATTTGGTGTCTTGTTGCTGCTTAAAGACGGTGAGTTTGCTCGCAGTGTTGGTGGTCGAATTAAAGCGATATTCAGTGTGATCTTTGAGGTCATACTTTCAGCGCTGATTGCACCTATCATGATGTTTATCCATTGTGGTGCTGTGATGTCAATTCTGATGGGGCGTGACAGTGGTTGGTCGCCGCAACGTCGTGATGACGGTAGTATGCCTTGGATGACGTTAATCTATCGTCACCGCTGGCATATGCTGGCAGGTGTGATGTTAGGTTATGCGGCAATTTTGGATTCTTTGACTTTGTTAGCTTGGATGAGTCCGGCGTTGATCGGTCTGTGGATTGCTGTGCCAATTTCGGCATGGACAGGTTCAGTCAAAATTGGCGAAGTGTTCAAGCGTGCCGGTATTCTTGCAACACCAGAAGAACGTAACCCTGCGCAAATTTGTCTGCAAGCGCAAGAAGCGCGCGCCGCTTACCAAAGACACATTGCTGAGCCTTGGACGTTAGCACAGGTACTTAAAGACCCTGCGTTGATGGAATTGCATTTAGCCATGGTGGATAAACAGCCTTTGCGTGCTGCGGGTACACCAATTGAAGCGATGGAAGCCATAGTGCATGTGAAGGTGCATGAAGCTCGTTGTCAACAGAGCGCATTAGCTTTACTCAATCGTCAAGAAATGGCGATGGTGTTGGCAAATCCTTTGATGTTACGTAGCCTACAGAAATTACCAGAGCAATTTGTCGAAGAAGATCTCGTGTCTTTTTGCTAACGAGCACTTGCTCAGCATATTTATGCGAGTTTGTTTGATATCAATGCCACTGACGACCTCAGTGGCATTTTTCTTTTCATTATCTGGAGTTAACCTCTAGTAATTAATTGATCTCCATGGAATAGTCATATAACAGTGTTGTTGACTGATATAACCGCTGGCTCTCAGGTGACCTTAAAAATAGCTAAGGGAGTATTTATGATATTGAAAAAGATCATTCGCTATTTGCCCCCATCCATGCGTGTAACGCTAAACGTGAGAGAACTCAAATTGATAGAGCAGGAGTTCCACATCGCGAACTTGAAAGCATTGCAGATTAACCCGATGCCGACGAGGCGTAATCTAGCGCAACTATTACTCAGCCTTTTTTTCTGTATTCCAATAATTTTAGTGCCAAAGGTAGGTGCAGCTGATGGCGCTCAATCCTTAACATCAAATTCGAGTATTGCTGCGCAGCCAAATCTTGAGGGTAAAGCTGAAGATCTTACTGCTGTGCTGCCGCTTGCGGCCTTAGTGCCACAGGTGTTGCTATTGGATCTCGCAGGCGTTAATCCAGTATTTGGCCAGCATTATCGTGACTTAACACTTTCTCCTAATACCTTATCTACTGCTGATTTAGTACGAATCCAAGCTGATGTTACCGGTTACTGGCATTATGTGATGACATCCGCAGAATGTAACAACGCTGGAGCCCCAGAGACGGTTTCATCCGTTATTCCAGAGGATCCCCAATATCAAAGGGTGCTTAAGCAAATCGCCCATTTAGTGCAATTGGACACAATTGAACCATGGGAAACTTTAGTGCTAGATGAAAAGCTAACCTTAGGAATGAGTCATCAGATCGTTGATACCATAGCAAAGCGTGTGTGGATATTGGGAGACTTAGCCACTGAGCCTAGAGTGAATCAAGTTTATACCGAAGAACTTATGATTGGCATTAAGCGCTTTCAGCAAAAGCATGGGTTAAAACAGGACGGGGTGATAGGTAAGCAGACCTTATTTTGGGTGAACCAATCGCCAAGGGCGAGGGCGGTACTATTAGCTAAAAACACTATTCGACAAAGAGTGTTTGAACGTAAATTAGAGCCGAGTTATTTGCTGATTAATGTGCCCGCTTTTGAGATGACGTTGGTCGATAATGGTACGCCAGTGTTAAGTTCCAAGGTCATTGTGGGTAAATCTTCTCGGCAAACACCGATTTTGGACAGTCAGATTTCTAGCGTGGTGCTTAACCCTAGTTGGCGAGTGCCTAGCAGCATTTTACGGCGGGACATTCTGCCGCAAATTCAGCGAAATGGTCATTATCTTAATGAACGTCAATTTGATGTATACGATTATAACGGTCAACGGGTGCAACGCATGCCAGAGGAATGGCAGACCTTAGCCAGCGCTTCGTTTCCCTATCAGCTTGTACAACGCCCTGGGGCGAAGAATGCATTAGGTAAATATAAGTTTCACTTTGATAACAGTTTCAGTGTCTATTTACATGGAACTTCTGAGCCAAGTCTCTTTAAAAAGGACTATAGGGCACTATCATCTGGCTGTATTCGTATTGAAAAAGCCACTGAATTAGCCCAGTGGTTTAAAGAACATTTAGTGAAAGACAAACGTTTATGGGACAAGTTAGCCCCTGGTATTACTGAACCTCAGTGGTTTTCACTTTCCGAAAAGCTGCCCGTGCATCTGGTTTACTGGACTGCATGGTTAGACGATAGTGGGCAGGATCAATACCGTCGCGACATTTATGATTTGGAACTTGAGCTGACGAATGCTGTGCCTGCCACGGTTTTGGAACAACATTAACGTTTTTGTGCTGTAAAGTTGAGCAAGATAAGCATCTGAACTCGCTTGGCATTTTGAAATCCTACTCAGAATGGGGTTGGCAAAACTTGATCTTAGGGCTTATTCAGTATAATTTGCCTTACTAGTGACCAAAAAGCATACAAAAGGTGATCATGTGACTTTAATATGTCCTGCCCGTAGGCAGTTATTGTTAGGCCTTAGTGGTGTGGCATTATGTTCCTTTATTCCCTCAAAAGCGGTTGCCAGCCGTTCAACCAAAGGGATCCGCGAGTTAAGTTTGTTTAATCGTCATACTGGCGAGCGCGATGACGGTAGTTACTGGGTAGATGGTCATTATCAGAGCAAGGTGTTAGACAATTTTAATCATTTGCTGCGGGATCATCGTCAGAATGTGGCAGCGCCTATGGATAAGCGCTTATTTGATTTACTCCACTCGCTCAAAACAACCTTGAATACCAACGATGAAATCCATGTGATTTCCGGTTACCGTTCACCCAAAACCAATGCCATGCTCGTGAGCCACAGTGGCGGAGTTGCTAAGAAGAGTTATCACATGCGCGGCATGGCGATGGACATAGCGATCCCTAGCGTTAAACTAAAAACCCTCAGAGAAGCGGCTTTATCCCTGAAACTCGGTGGTGTGGGTTATTATCCTAATTCTGGTTTTGTGCACGTCGATTGTGGTCCGGTAAGGCACTGGTAGCAATGATCTGTTGTTGGATCTGCTGATAAAAATCTTGTTCCAAAGCTTGCGATTCGATCAAGTAATGTCTGAGCAGCGGGATAAATTGTTGATTGAGTTTGTTCATTTCTCTATGTTGTTGCCAATCACAGATCAATAGGCTGAGACGTTGTGAAAATTGATATTGTCTTTGCCTCTGCGACTCAATATCGACGGACTCAATAATTTGCATAAGTAAGATCAAGCTGCGGTTTTTTTGTTGGGTGCAGGCAAGCAATTCTAAGAATTTTAATTCGAGGGTATTTTGCTGATAAGGAACGGTTTCGATAAGAGAGACGAGTTCACGGGCCAGTTGGCATGAAAGTCTATTTTCTTGTTGTAACTGGTATAGCGCATGACGCATTTTTTGACACAGCAGTTATCGAAATTTGCCCGAGCTTAACAGGCTTCTCAATTTCCCTGTGTGATCTAGATCTCGTGTTTTTTGTTTGAGATCAAAGCCTTTTCTCTGCCGTAACAGCCAAGATACAAGTTCCTCAATTTGATAAATAGTGGTCTGTTTTGCTAACGCTGACACCGATAAATAGAGGGCTTGCGGTATTCTTGTGCGCCTTAGGTATCTATGTTAGTATTCGCGCGCTTTATATGAGCCGTCATTGGTCGAAAATGCCGGCAACTTTTTACTCTAAATTTAAGTGAGAAACACATGTCTTACACTATCCAAGCACAAACCCGCACTGAAATAGGGAAAGGTTCGAGCCGCCGCCTACGCCATGCTGGTAAAGTACCTGCTGTTATTTATGGCCAAGGCAAAGAGCCAGTTTCTATTGTTTTTGATCACAAAGATATCATTAACATTCAAGCTAATGCTGACTTCTACACTTCTACTCTGACTATCGTTGTTGATGGCAAAGAAGTGGGTGTTCGTGCACAAGCTATGCAACGCCACGTGTTCAAGCCAATCATTGAACACGTTGACTTCGTTTACGCTTAATTGCCGTAACTGAAGCAAAAAGCGCCTAAGGGCGCTTTTTTTGTGGCTGATTTTTAGTTGTTTGTATTTATGGGTAGACACTTAGGCTTTACCCAAACAACCTCAACATACTGTAACGCGTATTTTGAGATTGTTTGGCTAGAGTGATTGGATGCTCATTTTTTAGTATCAATATCTTGGTATTCATATGGTTACTTGATATTGAAGTTGTAATAGATATCAAGTGATTGGCCTAAAGTGCCTGACACGGTTTCTAGATAGAGTTGTGAGAGCAAGTAATACCTGACTGTCATTTCGTAACCAGGGTTAAATACACCTACTCCGTATTTCACCATTAAGTTATCGCCGATAAAGCCACTGATCGCCACACGCCCTTCATCATTAGTGTCGAGTTGCACGTTAGAGAAACCAAATTCTTCAATGAGTCCTGTCGCAGTATTCCCTAGGTTGTTAATTGCGCCGCCGCCCACCTGTGAGCCTAAACCGAGTGCCGCGCCCATCATCAGCGAGTTATTTTGCTCATTGTTGGCGCTGTTAAAGCCACTGCCTTTGATAATGTAAGACAAGATTTCGGCTTGCTCTTTGGCTGGATTGGAGAATAAGGTCACCACTGGGCGTGATGGCGTGCCTGTGACGCGTACACCTGCCACTAAGTCTTCAGTCTTAATTTCCCGTATCGCTTCAATATTCAGGTTTGGTAATGACGTTGGCCCCACAAATTGCACTTCACCAGTACGGATTTTTAGGGTTTGGCCCATAAACTTGTAGCTACCTTGATTGACTTTGATATTACCGAAGAGCAAAGGAGGACGGAAAGCTTGCTGCTGTAGCTTTAAGGTCCCTTGGAGTTTACCTTTGAGGCCCATACCATCAATTCTGAGTTCGTTCCCCACACTGATATTCAGATCTGCAACGATGGCGTAGGGGCTAGTTTTAGGCTGAGTGGCGGCAATGGAGTCGTCAAATACCACGTCTTCGGAGGCTGCGACACCGCCTTCCGCTAATGGCACAATTTTAATGTTGCCAGAAGGTACTGCTATTTTTCCTTTTACTGCCAGTTGCTTACTGTTGAAGGTTAAGTTGATCTCGGGGGAGACATCGAGAATAGCCAGTGGCGGTTGGATCACGGCGAGCTTATCGCCTTCGAGGGCTAACTCGCCACTAAATTGACCTTGGGGCCATTGCAGTTGACCATTCACTCTGCCTAAACCATTGCCCATCATCCAGCGTCCCTTAAGCTGCGCTTGTTGACCCGCAAATGACATCGACATGTCAATTTTGTCGATTAATGTTGGGTTTGCTGTTAGGGCTAAGGCGCCCTCAGTTAAGGCCATGCTCCCCGATACTTCGGGCGCATCTAGACTACCCGCAAAGTTAAGTTGACTCGTTAGCAAACCTTGCACTGTATTTAATTGAGGGAAAAACTCCCCAAGTGGCTGCAAGTTGATTTGCTTGATGTTGGCATAACCTGACAGGGTGCGATCGGGTGTGACATTGACGTTAATCTCACTCTGCCAACTGGCCACGCCTTCTGATTCAAAATCTAAAACCGTCGCCAGCCGTTTTGCATCTAAGGTCGCTTTTAATGACAGGTTTTGGTAATTAATGGTGACTTCACGATTTTTATCCCGTTTGAGCATAATGCTGCCGGGAGCAAAATCAAAGTTCACATCGGCAGTAGGCTTACGGCCAGCAGCCCATGCAACATTGGCTAATAGCGATGCAGGGCCGTTCCAACGCATATTCGTTGGTAATATTGGGATAAGTAATTGCCCTGGATTACCTGAGTAGCTCACCTGTGCGCTGCCTTTTTTACCTATTGGTGTATTACTGTTTAGGCAGATACGGCTATTGGGATTCATGAGGCAAAAGGGCGTAATGCTGCCTTGATTCTTGATTTGGTCCCAAGCCAGATTAATGGTGTTATCGAGCTGCCATAGGCCTACGGGCGTGTTGAGATTTAAACGATCAACATCGAGCTGTAGTCGTGACTTCTTCACATCGTATTGGCTGCTCATCGTTGCATCGAGCCCAAGATCGCCCGTGGCGTTGAGAGTGAGTTTTTGAGCGTTAATGGTACCTTTCGCCCCGAGTGTCACTGTATCTAAATTTTGTTCTGCAATCTGCAAGGTTTTTGATTTTAGCGAGATAGCAAACTCATGTTGATCTAGCGGCTTGTAATAGGCCTTTAAATTAGATTCCTGCAGTTTAATGTTTTGATAGTAAAGTTCTGCCAGCTGCGCAGTAAGCTCGACCTGGGGGTGTTTCTCGTCACCAGTGACATTGATCTGCGCCTGTAGTTGGCCGCTGGCCTTAGGTAACCACAGGCCAAAGTCGGGCACTTGTAATTCACCTTGGAGATCCCAGTTGGCATTGGCTTCGCCTTTGAGTGCCAGAGTTGAACCTAGTACTTTGGCGTTCAGCCCTTTAGCACTGATATACAGGGAGTCATTCACACTGATATCCCCTGTAATGTCGAAGGGATAACCTTGCAAAGTGCCAGTGAGCTCAGTATCGCTCAGGGATACTTGCCAACGGGGGTCTGCAAATGAGCCTTTAGTGCGTAATTTTCCTGAAATCAAACTGTCCGGTAAACCCGTTGTACTTTGCGCTGTATCCGTTTGTGGCAGCTGTATTTCTTGTAATTTGACGTCATTGATCCAGAGATTGGCGTTCCAGCTAATGGCTTTTTGATAATCGAGTTCGCCCGTGAGCTTGACCTTACCAATCGCGCCCATTACATCAAGATTATTGATGGTTAACTTAGCATCTTGATGTTGGATGTCAGTGTCTATGTCGAGCACTTTGTGAAAGGGTGTGATCAGTTGGCCAGTAAGACTCGCCTCTTGCCGATTAAGGTCGCCTTGGCTATCGAGTGTGGCATTGCTTACCGAGTATTCAGGGTTCTTCAGTGGCCACTGAAGCCGTGTTTGTTCAAGTTTCACCTTGTAGGGCAGGTTAGGGTCTTGCAGTGTTATTTGGCCATCTAGTGTAAAGTCGGCATCGCCCTTGGCGACGGCATTCACCTGAAGTTGCCCTAAACTTTGGCTCAGCTTTAACGTTAATACTTGATGAGTGAGATCTGGCAATTCGACTAGTTGGTTAAGGGTGAGATTTGCCTCTAAATCGAGTGGATAATCTTTATCAAGTGTTAGGCTGCCAGTGATATCGACGCTGCCATCGGTGTGGCTGATGGCAAGATGGTCTAAGGTCAATTGGTATTCACGGAAACTGCCTTGTAGTTCTGCATGGCCAAAAACATCTTTACGATCGCCGATTTGCAGTGTGGTGTTGTCTAACGTTAGGGCATTGACTGTCACAGGGAAAGGCATAAATACTTGTGGCAATTGTGCTAAAGCCCATTCAGCCTCTTTTGTTAGCGACGGACTGGCCGATGGTGTCGGTGTTGTTCCCGCGGCAGTGCTGGGATCTGCTGCATTCGTTACCGCTGCCGTGCTAGTTTGCGTTGCTACATCGGTTGATGCAGGGATCAGTACGAATAATCCTTCGCTGGATAGCTGTTTAACCGACAAACCTTCGGTAAACCATTGTGCTTCTGCGTTAAGACGATTAGCGGTAAATTGCATATCATCCACTTGGATATTAACGCCATTGAGTTCAGCAGAATCTAAAACAATATCAAAGGGTAATAGGAGCTCGCTGGGTTCTTCATCAAGTGGTGCGACAGGTGCTTCGTTTGAGTCTGCAGAAAGCGCTAGGGTATCAATAGTGACATTGACTTTAGCCGCAGATAAGCTATTCACGCATAAGCGTTTTTGCAGTAAACAGGCGGGTTGCCACAGTAAATGCAGATCCTCAAGTTGCACGTTCATTCCGGCCATAGACCAAGCCGCGTGTGATAGGGCTAAGTCTTTGTTAATGGAACCAGAGGTATAAGTCAGTTCAAGATCGGGTACAAATTGATCGGCTAAACCCACGGTAATGCGCGAGCCAAATTCAGTGCCGAGTAATAGGGCGATTAACACTAAAAGCCCTAATGGCACATAGATAATAATCCGAGTCCAGAGTTTGAACTGCCGCCACAGTCTTTGAATGAATGACACCGATGGGGTGACAGAGGTCACTATGGTTTCAGTGGCTTCGGCTTCATTGGCTTCAATGATGGGATTATCAACGATATCTTGTTCGCTTGGCTTATTATGCTCTGGGGGCTGGCTCATAGATCTGTCCCCATGGTTAGGTGAATTCGCCATGATCTTTCAATGGTCTCAGTTTCTTTCAATCCGACCCCTAAATCTAATTTGATTGGACCAATCGGGGAGATCCAATGGATACCGCCACCGACAGAGACGACAGGTTCAAATTGATTATTATCGAAGGCGTTACCCGCATCGATAAATGTGCCGACCCGCCAAGTGGGTGTCACATAATATTGATATTCCAAACTACCAACCATTAAATAGCGGCCACCGATAACCTCGCGATTGGTTTTTCCATCGTCAGCAACATAGTCTAAATAGGGGCCGAGTTCTTGATAACCATAACCTCGGACACTCTGATCGCCACCGGCAAAATAGCGTAGTGATGGTGGGATAGAGGCAAGATCATTCTCGTTAGCTAAGTTGGCAGCTAAATCAATACGAGCGACGATTCTGTGGTTATCGAAGAAGGTATCAATCCATTTAAATTTAGCTTGCAAGCGGGCTAGGCGGGTTTCTGATCCTAAATAGGGATCGGCATAGTCTAGGCTGTAAATTTGTCTAAACCCGGATTTAGGATCCAGTGAGTTATCACCCCGGCTAGTCCGAGAAAAGTTAATTCCTGCCAGATAAAACGACGGCATATAATCGACGTCAGACTGAGTATATTCTTCGCGTATGGCCTCCAACGAATAACTCATTAGCCATTGATTTTCTAGTCTTTGCTGACGTAATAGTCCCAGAAGGTACTTAGTCGACTCGAGCTGGCCTGTGTTACTAAAATCACGATTCTCGGCATCATATACCTGAGTCACACCGTATTTGTCCCGCAGCAAACCGAGGCGGATCTTCAATTGATCGTCTAAGGGATGCGTGAGCGGAATCGTATAAGTGGTTAATAACTTTGGTCTATCGGGCGACCATTCGAGACTGGTTTCTTGGGAATGCCCGTATTTATTGATTTGTGGTGTACGCCAAGTCACGCGCACCCTCGGATCAAAGGCTTGATCTGTTTTGCCAATATCACCACCAAAACCGAGTTCAATTGCGTGACTTGCCTTAGGTGTTAATTCGACTCGCATTGGAATATGGTTATCTTCGACGTTATCGATTTGCGGGATCACTTTGATATTGGCGAAATAACCAGTATCTAATAACTGACGATTCAAGGCGCTTACACGGCGAGTTGAGTATGAAGCACCTTCTTTAAAGGGGATAAGATCCTCTAATATATCGGGTTCTAAGTTATGGCCATCGAAACTGACTTGGCCAAATCGGTAACGTTTGCCTGAATCAAAATGCAAACTTACCTGTGCGGTATTAATATCGCGGTTAACTTTAATTTGTGATTCAGTAAATTCGCCATCGAAGTAACCTCGTGCCAAGGCTAAGGTGACCAGTTGCGATTTTACGTCGCTGTAAACACCGTGATTTAACACATCGCCGGGTTTAATGTTGACCTTTGCGAGCCATTGATCGAAGGCTCGGTCATCAAGCATTTCACCACTAAAATTAATATCGACCCACTGAACAATGGTTGGCTCGCCGGGGCTGATTTCAAGTTTTAATTCCCACGGTCCCTTGTCATGCTCAATCAGCTTTTCTTCTACTTCACCGTGATAGTAGCCCATGGATTCTAAGGCGGTGCTGATATTGTCATCGACATTAAACAAAAAGGCACGGCGCTGCACCTCAGATTCAGGTAAAGCGCCTAAGTGAGCAACTATGTTGCTTCGAAGCGCTTCATTCACGCCTGTAACAGATAATTTGATAAAATCATCTGCTGCCGCGACTGATGTGACTGAAATCAGACTCAGAAACAAGCAAAGACGAATGTAATGTGAGGTGATTTGCAAAAATGGCTGCACTTTATAGTCCCTGTGATTTGGCATCATTGTCGCCAGAATAAAACCAACAGGCAAGGAGATGATTGAAATTACACGATGAAATGGTTACAAAGGACGCTACTTTTTAAGGGGATGTAAAGAATGAAAACAAAATTAGCCACCTTTAGTTTAATTATTTCGGGCCTACTTTTTATGTCACATAACACCTTTGCCAATGATAAACCGTTCGCCATTGCGATCCACGGCGGCGCAGGGACGATTTCTAAAGCTAATCTCACCCCTGAACAACGCCAAGCCTACAAAGATAAGTTAAAGGAAGCGGTCGATAAAGGCTCAAAAGTCTTAGAGGAGGGGGGGGACAGCTTAGTGGCAGTACAAACTGCAATTAATATCCTTGAAAATAGTGCTCTGTTTAATGCTGGTATAGGCGCGGTTTACACCTATGACGGCGGACATGAATTAGATGCCTCCATTATGGATGGCAAAACGATGAATGCCGGTGCTGTCGCTGGAGTGCGTCATATTGCCAATCCAATTGACTTAGCCTTGGCCGTGATGAATAAATCTGAGCACGTGATGCTCTCGGGCGCAGGAGCAGAAGAATTTGCACTGACTCAAGGTTTTACTTTAGTGCCAAATCATCATTTTGATACTGACGAGCGTTATCAGCAATTACTCGATGCACGGCAAAAACTGCAAGCTGCGGCTAAATCTGAACAAGTTGCTAATGTTGAGATGAAGGACCTCGATTACAAATTTGGTACCGTTGGTGCTGTCGCCTTAGATAAAAAGGGTAACTTAGCTGCAGGTACATCGACCAGTGGTATGACGGCAAAACGCTTTGGTCGTATTGGTGACTCTCCTGTCATCGGTGCTGGCACTTATGCTGAAAACGGTGTTTGTGCCGTATCGGCAACGGGTCATGGTGAATTCTTTATCCGTTACCTCGTCGCGGGGGATATTTGTGCTAAGGTGAAATATCAGCAAAAATCTATCATTCAGGCAGCAGATGAAGTTATTAATCAACGTCTTATCACTGCTGGCGGTTCGGGTGGTGTGATTGCAGTCGATCAGCGTGGCAATATTGCTACGCCATTTAATACCGAAGGTATGTACCGCGCCACCCGTAGTAATGGTGAGCCAGCCCAAGTGCTAATTTGGCATGATCAATAATGTCATTTGTAGAAGCATCTAGGTTTATAACTGACATGACTTAGAAACGTTAAAACTTCGAAACCTTAAAAAGCGAGTGCCGCAAAAGTGGACTCGCTTTTATTTTTATATCTTAATTTTACTAATGCATTGAAAAGTAACCAGATAAATATCATTAAGCAGTATGGCTTATGATGTTTATCTGAGTGGGCGGTTTGAGTTGGCCTAATAATTAGCGTTGTTTTAACCTTTGAAATTCAAATCTAGCAGTATAGAAGCCTAGATGTCTATATATCCAAATGATCTATTATTACCGTTTAATATATCAAATAGTTATTAATTCATTATCCATCGACCCATAAAGGCATAGAATCCGGCTCAGACAATGCATTAAATGGGAGTCATTGATGGAACAATTACCGATATTGAATTTAAGTGATTGGCATGCCGGTGGACAACGTCGTAACGCTTTTATTACTAAGCTTGCCGATGCTGCCAGAAGAATAGGTTTTTTCTATCTCACAGGCCACGGCATTGAGCTTGCTAGACAGCAGCAAGTACTTCAGTTAGCGGCAGATTTCTTTGCGCTGCCCGTCGTAGATAAACTTGCGGTGAAAATGGCGAATACACCGCATTTTCGCGGTTATACCCGTTTGCAAGGTGAATTGACCTTAGGGAAACCGGACTTGCGGGAACAGTTTGATATCATGCAAGAAGAAGTGGCTAACCCTCAGCAGTCTGATGTACCTATATGGTGGCAGCTACAGGGACCTAATCAATGGCCGTCACAATTACCACAGATGAAATCGACTTTATTGGCATGGCAACAGGATTTAGGCGATACCAGTGTCACACTATTGAGGGCTTTAGCTGTTGCGCTAGAGCAGCCAGAAAGCGCCTTTGATGCCACGATCGAAGCGGGTCCTTATCAGCATATGAAGCTTATTCGCTATCCCAGCGCGGATGGACAGACTTCAGGCCAAGGCGTAGGAGCACACAAAGATCCTGGCTATTTGACCTTAGTGCTGCAAGATAAGCAATCCGGTTTAGAGGTTCAGACTGACAACGGTTGGTTAAGCATACCGCCATTAGAAGACGCCTTTGTGGTGAATATAGGTGAATTACTTGAGTTGGCTTCTAATGGGTATTTAAAGGCAACCAACCATAGGGTGACAAGCCCGCCTGCTGGGGTCGAGCGCTACTCGTGCGCCTTTTTTATGGCGGCGCAGTTGAATGCGACAGTCCCTTTGTTACCTTTGCCAAAGCATCTGGCGAACCAAGCTCAAGGACCGGCAAGCGATCCATTAAATCCACTTTTCCACCAAGTGGGCCAGAACGTATTAAAAGGGCGTTTACGCTCTCATCCCGACGTTGCTCAAGCACATTACGCCTCATTCGCTCATGCCATTTAATGGTTATTAGGATCTATTATGCAATTTAAAACTAAATTACTTCACACCCATTATGCCGCTGATAACTCGACGGGCGCTCTTACAACTCCTATCTATCAAAGTAGCACCTTCGCCTACGGTAGTGCCGAGGATGGTCGAGCCCGTTTTGCAGGTGAGCAACCGGGCTTTATCTACAGTCGTATGGCGAATCCGACAGTGCAGGCGCTTGAATATCAATTAGCACAACTGGAAGGGGCTGATGAAGCACTCGTTGTTGCGAGTGGGATGGCGGCAATCAGCAGTATTTTCTATGCCTTAGCCAGTCAAGGTGATGAAATCGCATTTATCGACCCCGTATACGGTGGCACTGCGGCATTTTTAATCCAAACGTTAACCCGCGCGGGTATTACTGTGCGCCGTTATCAAGACGATGATCATTTATTGGCAGAGATTACCGCCGAAACAAAAATTATTTTATTTGAGCCCATCACCAATCCGACCTTAAAAGTCAGTGACTACCGTAAGGTTAAGCGTGCCGCCGAAAAAGTGGGCGCTATAACCATTTGTGATAATACGTTTTTAACCCCGTATTTATTCAAACCACTGGAACATGGCATTGATATTGTGATGCACAGTGCCACTAAGTATTTAAGTGGCCATGGCGATTTAATCGCAGGTGTTGTCGCTGGACCTAAGGCATTAATGCAACCTATTCGCACTATAGCGCTTAAACATATCGGCGCTGCGATTGGGCCACAGGAAGCCTATTTATTACAGCGAGGCTTACGTACCTTAGCACTTAGAATGGATGCTCATCTTGCGGGCGCGGCTAAGGTCGCCGCTTTTCTTGCAACCCATCCGAGCGTTGCAAAAGTTTATTACCCAGGGCTAGCAGATGATCAAGGTCATCAAGTTCTGAGTGAAACCATCAACGCCTTTGGCGGTATGGTGAGTATTGAGCTCGAAGGGGGTTTTAATCGAGCGGCGCAGTTTTTAGATCATTTGAACTTGTTTACCCAAGCGGTCAGTTTAGGCGACTTAGAGAGTCTTGCCTGTCACCCA
The DNA here is from genome assembly GCF_025654245.1 of Shewanella sp. SM29. Classification (NCBI taxonomy): domain Bacteria; kingdom Pseudomonadati; phylum Pseudomonadota; class Gammaproteobacteria; order Alteromonadales; family Shewanellaceae; genus Shewanella; species Shewanella sp. SM29. Next base: position 57,132 of record NZ_JAKKRN010000015.1, on the reverse strand, counting down.
GCAAGTACCACCCATGCTGCTATGGATGCCGCGAGTCGGCTAGCTTCAGGGGTGAATGACAACCTGATTAGATTGAGCATTGGCGTCGAAGATCCTCAAGATTTGATTGCCGATCTTGAGCAAGCCTTAGCCATTTAAGCATATTGATACTAGCCATCCCCAGTTAAATTGATTGGGGATTTCAAAAGTATAATGTTATTAATTTCGTCTATATAAAGTTAATTCCCGTAATTTTTTACGTTTTTTTTACGCGTCAGAATTGTTTTCGTCTGTTAAAGTGAAAATCTGTATGACATAACGACTTACATTTTGATGGACAAACTAAGTGTTTTTAAACTCTCTGTTAGGTTGAGCTTTATTTCTGAGTGCTTACTCGCTATTTGCTTGTATTTACCCTCTTGGAGGGTGTCATCTAAAGCATTATTATTGTACTCCAACTCGTTGTCGTTATGATTACACTTCAATGTTGTTTTCAATATGCGTATATGGCTGCATTTTTTGAAGCTATTCGTGTTCATTTTTTATTTAACGCTCCTTATTATTCCCTCCCAATGATAGATGTGGCTGTTTTTATCAATCTAATCGCTTTTATTGTCATAGCCATTGTCGCGACGATAAGTCAACTTGCAATCCACCTTAGACGACAACAAAGAGTATTAGGGGAAGATCTATTTCCTAACCTAACTCTGTTATCGATTGCATATGATTTTAGAACAGGACGTGAGCGCTTGTATTTTATGATACCTAATAAATTATTCATTAAGTCTTTCACGATAAATATCTAAAGGTGAGTTGGAATGATTGCAGTCAGTGGAATACAGAAATCTAGCTCTCGATTTCATACCATAATTCATCTATGTAGCTTTTTGATTGTCATATATAGCTTCACCATGTTGATGCCTATCGCTGTTGCATTATTTTATAAAGATGGATATATCACTCCATTTTTAATCACATTCCTCCTTTCCCTTTTTATTGGTGTGGTCGGTTGGAAGATGACAAGTGAGGAAAATAAAAATCTGCAAAAACGTGATGGCTTCATGGTCGCTTGTTTATTTTGGCTGATATTTTCCTTAATGAGTGCATTACCTTTTCTTCTTGATAGACGATTGGACTTGAGTTTAACCGATGCCATGTTTGAAGGTGTGTCTGGCATTACGACGACTGGAGCCTCGATTTTTTCAGATATTGATGTACTACCCAAATCGATTTTATTTTATCGAGCACAGCTTAATTTCCTCGGTGGGTTAGGGATAATTGTTTTGGCCGTTGCAATTATGCCATTTCTTGGTATTGGTGGCGCAAAATTATATCAGTCTGAGATGCCAGGTCCCATGAAAGAGGAAAAGATGACGCCCCGCCTTGCGGATACGGCTCGAAATTTATGGGGGCTTTATAGCGTACTTGCCTTAGGTTGTGCAGTTGCTTATAAACTTGCAGGAATGAATTGGTTTAATGCCATATGTCATAGCCTATCTACCGTTTCATTGGGTGGATTTTCCACACATAGCGACAGCTTAGGATATTACAACAGTGCTGCAATTGAGCTTGTGGGCGGTGTGTTTTCAATACTGGCAGCAATCAATTTCGCCTTATACTACATAGTGTTAGTTCGGCGAAGCTTCAAGCCTATTTGGTATAATGCGGAGGTTCGATTTTTTATTCTCATATTATCTATCGTTGTTGGGATCGCTTGTTTAGAGCTGAATCGTACTCAAACTTTTGATATTAAAGATTCATTGGTACATGGATTTTTTCAAACAGTTTCAGTTATGACGGACAATGGATTAGGCTCTGCAGGTTATCCTAATTGGCCCAGTCATATTGTGCTTTTATTATTAGGTGCGAGCTTTTTTGGTGGATGCTTTGGTTCTACTTGTGGCGGTATTAAAGCTGTCAGATTTTTACTTTTGTACCGTCAAGGGATCCGAGAAATTCATCAATTGGTTCATCCTAATGCCATTTTAACGACAAAGATCAGTGGCCAAGTTGTTTCAGACAGAGTCATTCGTTCAGTATGGGGATTATTTTTCCTGTACATATTTTTTACTTGCGTTTTTGTATGGGGATTGGTCGCCATTGGACATGATTTTGCCACCGCCTTTGGAACCGTCGCCGCGTGCATTAATAATATGGGGATTGGTTATGGTGACACTGCATCTGGATTTGGCACGTTAAAAGATGCGGCTAAATGGCTGATGTGTGTCGCTATGCTTTTTGGCCGACTAGAAATATTTCCTGTATTAATTATTTTCTCACGAGCATTTTGGCGATTTTAAATATAAATTTAGTTTGCAGTCAATCACCCGTATTGATTGAAAGGATCATTATATGAAGTGGTTATTAGCATGTATATTACTCATTATGTTAGTAGGGTGCCAGAAATCGCCAGTTTATACCAAGTTAGAAGGCCTTGCGCAGGGAACGAGTTGGCATGTGACATTTTGGAGTAAAGACAAGTTAAATAGTACAGAGATAAATCGCGAGATTGAACGGCAATTGGCAGAAATAGATCTTCATATGTCTACTTATCGTTCAGATTCGGTGATTTCTCGTTTTAACAGTATGCACTTAGCTATGGCGGTCGGGGATGATATTTTAGGGCTCATAGGGATAGCCAAGGAGGTCACTTCAAAAACGGAGGGTTGTTATGATTTGACCATTAAACCATTATTCGATTTGTGGGGATTTACCCATAACCAATTAACCATTCCTACAGAAAGTGCACTTCAACAGACATTAACCTATGTAGGCTTGCATCATTTAAGTATTGATAATCAAATGTTAACTAAAGATTTGCCAGAGGTACATCTTGATTTATCTTCGATTGGACAGGGATATAGCGTAGGCAAAGTTGCAGATGTGCTAAAGCGATACAATATCGATAATTATTTGGTAGAGATTGGCGGCGAAATGTTCGTACACGGCAGTAAGCTCGATGGTTCTGCTTGGAGAATCGCGATTGAAAAACCGCTGCCCGAACAGCGAACAATGCAAAAGGTTCTGCTTATTGATTTCCCTCAAGCGATCATGACATCGGGTACATATCGTCATTATTTTGATCATTTAGGGCAGCGTTATTCACATATTCTTGATGCGCGAACCGGTAAACCCGTAACCCATAACACAGTATCTGTAACTGTATTGGCAACGGATCCGGCTAGAGCTGATGCTTGGTCTACAGCGCTATTATGTTTAGGAAGTCAAGAAGGATTAGTCGTCGCTAATCAGAATGATATAAAAGCATTATTTATTGATGACAATAAAGGTGTACTTAAAGAGATTAAGACTGATAGCTATAATAAAATGAAAAATATAGAGCTTAATTAATCTACAATATCATCGCTTGGTCATGTGTTAATGCCAGTTAGTATTTCTAGCTGGCATTTTTATTTTACTTTTATAGCTAATGCCATGGTTTATTGTGGCCTTATTTACCACTGATTATGATGACTTTTACGTATTCTTTACGGGATTAGTCATTTGAACTCTAGAGACTTTACGCGGTTAATTCATATATTTGTCCTGTTACTCACTTTCTTAAGGACAAATTATATGGACTGGATATTTCTAATACTTTCCATAGCACTTTTCATCTACTTAGCAGTGGCAATGTTTGCCCCTAATAAGTTTTAGGAGTCGTTATGTTTGAAATTACCCTTATTTTTACTACTGCGCTTGGGCTCGCATGGCTGTTGGGATCCTATATGACAGGGGTTTTCTCTGGTCAGTCCCATTTTTCAGATCGTTTATTTAATCCCATTGAAAAGTGGATTTATCGGGCTATAGGCGTAAATGCCCATTCGGGGATGACATGGAAATCCTATGGTGCGGCGTTTCTTATCAGCAACTTGGTACTTGGCATTTTGGCATTTCTTATCCTTAAATTCCAACATGTGTTACCGCTTAACCCCGATGGCATAGGACCATTATCTTGGGATCTGGCTTTGCACACTGCGGTGTCATTCCTTACCAATACCAATCAACAGCATTATTCCGGGCAGGCTCAGCTCAGTTATCTATCCCAAGGATTTGTCATTGTCACGCTGCAATTTGTCACGCCAGCCATGGCGCTGGCGGTTTGTGTGGCGATTTTGCGGGGAATGTTAGGTGGGTTGAATAATGACAGCGCCAAAGAGGGTGAGGCTCGAAATCTGGGTAACTATTATGTTGACTTAGTGCGCGGTGTGCTCAGACTTATGCTGCCATTAGCGGCTATTGTGGCGCTGTTACTGACTTGGCAAGGCGTACCGAGTAGTTTTGACGGTGCGCAAAAAGTAAACACCTTAGATTCTGCATCACCTATTACTGAGCAGGTCGTTCCGATCGGCCCCGTTGCTTCTATGGTGGCCATCAAGCAGTTAGGCACTAATGGCGGGGGCTGGTATGGCCCCAACAGTAGTAACCCGCTTGAAAACCCAACGCCAGTCAGTAATGCAATCGAGACCATTGCCTTAGTGCTGATCCCTATGGCCGTCGTCTTTATGGCTGGCGGAATGCTAAGACGCAAAAAATTTACCTTGATGGCTCTGGTTGCTATGGGTTTATTGAGCGTCAGTTTTCTTGGGGCAACTGTGTACAGCGAGTTGCAACCCAACGCCGCCTTTGCGGGATTAAGCGCCCAAGGGCCTAATATGGAGGGTAAAGAAGTTCGCTTTGGACCTGAGCTTTCGGCGCTATGGGCTTCTTTTACCACACAAACCTCTAACGGTTCGGTCAATGCCATGCACGATTCATTCAATCCAATCGGAGGATTGATGACGCGATCAGGCATGTTACTCAATGCGATATGGGGCGGTATTGGCTGCGGTTTTGTTAACTTTATCGTTTATGTGTGGATTGCTGTTTTCTTATCGGGATTGATGATTGGCCGTACGCCAGAGATATTTGGTCGTAAGCTCGAAACCCGTGAAATCACCCTTTTGGGAAGTCTATTAGTTTTACCTACCTTGTGCGTCTTAGGTTTGACGGCAATCACTGTGGCTATCCCGAGTATTACGGGCAACAGTAACCCCGGCTTTCATGGGATTTCGCAAGTCTTTTATGAATATACCTCCGCTTTTGCTAATAACGGTTCTGGTTTTGAAGGCTTAGGTGATAACACGCCTTGGTGGAATATCAGCTGCGTTATCGCCTTACTGCTTGGTCGATACTTGCCACTGTTTTTACCGCTGGCGATTGCGGGGATGATGTCGAGTAAAAGAGTGAGCCCCGACAGTAACGCGAGCTTGAAGCTCGAGAGTCCCACCTTTTGTTTCACCCTTATTGCTGTGATTTTAATCATTAACTTCCTGTCTTTCTTACCTGCGGCGGTATTAGGGCCTATTGGCGAAGCTTTAGAACTTGCCACTATGAGTCTGGAGAAATAGTCATGCATAAACCTGCTCAAATATTAGATAGCGCCGGCGTGAAGCAAGCTGCCTTCGGTGCTGTAAAGAAAATGTCCTTAGTGAGTATGGCTGGTAACCCTGTGATGTTCGTAGTGATGGTCGGCGCTTTACTTGCCGCTTTGATCACAGGACAAAAGTTCTTCAATGGCGAGACTGTTGGTTTTGAGCTAGCCACGACCCTTATTCTTTTGCTTACCGTGTGGTTTTCTAACTTTGCGGAATCCGTGGCAGAGGCAAGGGGGCGCGGACAAGCTGCTAGCTTAAAGTCGGCGAAAGAGGCCTTGCAGGCTCGGCGCATACGCCACGGTGAGTTGGAATCAGTATCCGCAACTTTGCTTGTCAAAGGCGATAAGGTGAAGGTTTTACAGGGTGATTATATTCCTGCCGATGGTGAAATCATTGAAGGGATAGCCACTATCAACGAATCGGCGATTACCGGTGAATCTGCGGCTGTGCTGCGTGAAGCAGGCACAGATCATTCCGGTGTGATTGGCGGCACTAAGGTACTTACGGGTGAAATTACCGTGCTGGTTGCCAACGATCCTGGGAATAGCTTTTTAGATCGTATGATAGGGCTGGTCGAAGGGGCGAAGCGTCAGAAAACACCGAACGAAACGGCGTTGACTGTGCTACTTGCATCATTGACTGCGGTTTTCCTTATCGTGGTGGTGACTTTGCCACCCATGGCGGGTTTCGTCGGTGCAAGCCTTGATTACACTATGTTAATTGCGCTGTTAGTGTGTTTGATCCCAACGACGATTGGTGGCCTGTTACCCGCTATTGGTATTGCAGGAATGAACCGCGCCTTAGCCGCCAATGTGGTCGCTAAATCGGGTAAAGCCGTGGAAGTTGCGGGGGATATCGATACGTTACTGCTGGATAAAACTGGCACTATCACTTTCGGTGATCGTCAAGCGACCGCATTTTTACCCGTGAAAGGCATTGCAGCTGAGATGTTGCGTGATGCGGCGGTGCTGTCTTCCCTCGATGACCCCACCCCTGAAGGGAAATCTGTACTCAAATTGGCCATAGATTTGGGCGCGGTGTTACCCGTCAAACCTACGGATGCGACTTTTATCCCATTTACACCTGAGACTCGGGTTTCTGGGGTCATTTTAACCGATGGTATTCAAGGCATTAAAGGCGCGGGCGATGCGATGCAGTTTTGGGCGCAGCAGCATCAAATTCACTGGCCTGAATCTGTTAACGCGCTTATCCGCAAAGTGGCTTTGCAGGGGGGGACTCCTTTAGTCGTCGCCAGTGGCACGCACATTTTAGGGGTTATAGCCTTAAGTGACGTGATTAAGCCAGGCGTTGCGGAGCGGTTTGCCCGTTTAAGAGCGCTCGGTGTGCGGACCATCATGGTGACAGGGGATAATCCGCTAACGGCTGGCGTGATTGCCGCCGAAGCTGGGGTCGATGATTTTGTCGCTGAAGCTAAACCTGAGGATAAACTTGCCCTTATTCGCGCAGAGCAGGCCAAAGGTCGATTAGTGGCTATGGTGGGGGATGGTACTAACGATGCGCCGGCATTAGCGCAGGCCGATGTAGGTCTTGCGATGAACTCAGGTACCCAAGCCGCTAAAGAAGCTGGCAATATGGTGGACTTGGATTCAGATCCCACTAAATTACTGGCTATCGTTGAAGTCGGAAAACAATTGCTGATCACCCGCGGCGCCTTGACTACATTCTCCCTCTCCACTGATGTGGCTAAGTATTTTGCCATTATTCCAGCGGTATTTGCGGGGGCTTTGCCTGCGATTGGTGCACTGGATCTGATGCAGCTTCACAGCCCAACCTCAGCCGTACTCGCAGCGCTCGTATTTAACGCACTTATCATTCCCGCCTTAATTCCATTGGCATTAAAAGGCATCAAACTCAGACCCATAAGTGCCGAAAAATTACTGCGAAATAATATGCTGATTTATGGCTTAGGTGGGGTGATTTTACCCTTTGTCGGCATTAAAGCACTCGACTCAATCATTGCCCTTATGCTCTAGGAGACAGTAATGAATTCAATCGTATATACCACTAAAACTCAGCATGCCGTTATGGGATTGAGAGCCAGTCTCGCCCTGTTATTTGTGTGTGGTGTTGTCTATACCGACACTGTGACTCAGCTCGGTGGCGCTTTATTTCCCGTACAAGCTAAGGGCAGTGTGATCCACAGGGATAATGTCGCGATGGGTTCTGAGTTCATCGCTCAGCCCTTTGTTAATCCAGCCTATTTTTTTAGTCGGCCGAGCGCTGTCGGTTACGACCCTATGGCGACAGGTGGTAGTAATCTTGCACCGAGTAACCCGGCGTTACGTGAACGTGTGATGGCAACGAGCCAAGAAATTCAAGCCAGAGAATCCGTTCAGGCCGCTGATATCCCTGTGGATTTACTCGCCACATCGGGCGCGGGACTGGATCCCCATATTTCACCCGCAGCGGCCAAACTGCAAGTTGCGCGCGTGGCTCAGGCTCGACAGTTAGCCGAACCACAAGTGTTGACCTTAGTGGCGCAATTTATCGAACCACCGCAGTGGGGCATTTTTGGGCAAGCGCGCGTCAATGTACTCAAGCTCAACCTCGCTCTCGACCAGATTGCTAAACACGCTCAATAAAACAATATTCTACTGAATTTAAGGATAAATTTTTATGTTACCGATTAAGTCTGCTCCTTGTTCACGCCTCTGTGCGGGTGTGATGATGGCATTATCTTCACTCTCTATGGGTGCGTTTGCCAGCACTGAGACTCATGGGGGCAATGCCTCTTGGCAGAGCCAAGGGAGTGTGATGCTCATCAGTGATTATGCGTTTCGCGGTATTTCTCAAACTGATGAAGGACCTGCAGTTCAAGCAGGGTATACCCTAAGCCATGATTCTGGCTGGTATGGCTCGCTTTGGGGCAGTAACATCGAATTTGGGGATGGAAGTTTAGAACTCGACTTGTCCGCTGGCTGGGCTAAAGATTGGGATAATGGCTTAACAACGGACCTAGGCGTGATACGTTACCAATACTCTCAGGACGATACCGACCTGAGTTATAACGAAATTTATGCTGTGGTAAGCTACGCCGATGCTAAGTTAGGGCTGGTTTATTCTCCTGATTATTTCGGCGAGAATGTGGACGATTTTCAGTATGTCTACGTAAGCTATGAGCCGCAACTGTTCTCTAATGTAAGCCTCGCTCTGCATCTTGGGAGTAATTTTTTTGCTTCTCAGCAAGATATGGCACTGTTTTTAGGTTCTATGGCCGCTAGCAATAGCCACTATTTAGATTGGCGAGTTGGGCTGAACCTCAATATGACTGAGCAGGATGTGTTGAGTGTCGGTTATGTCGATACGGATTTATCGCAGAGTCAGTGCCAGTCCCTGTGTGATGCGCGCTGGCTAGTGAGTCTTTCAAGGAGTTTCTAATCGTGGTTCCAATCAGTCAAACACAGCAAGCCAATGCGCTCTTAAGTCAGATACAGCAAAATGATAAAGGTAAACTGACGGTTTTTCTTGGGGCGGCACCTGGCGTGGGCAAGACCTATGCAATGCTCAGTGCGGCAAGGGAAATAGCGCAACAAGGTGTCGATTTGCTGGTTGGACTGGTGGAAACCCATGGGCGTGCCGATACCGAGGCCATGCTAGCAGGTTTTGAGGTATTGGCGCGTAAACCCATTGATTATCACAATAATCGTTTAACAGAATTTGACTTAGATGCGGCGCTGCTTCGTCGGCCTAAGCTGATCCTCGTCGATGAACTGGCCCACACGAATGTTCCCGGTAGTCGCCATAAACGGCGCTATCAAGACGTTGCAGAATTATTGGCTGCGGGTATCGATGTCTATACTACAGTCAACATTCAACATTTGGTCAGTTTGAATGATCTGGTTTTGCAAATTACTCAAGTGCGGGTACGGGAAACCGTCCCCGATCGCTTCCTTGATGAAGCCCATGAAATTATATTTGTCGATTTACCGCCATCAACACTTATCGAACGCTTACAGCAAGGCAAAGTTTATCTGCCGGAGTATGCTCGCTCAGCCTTAGATGCTTTTTTTTCGGTCTCGAATTTGACTGCTCTGCGCGAATTGGCAATGAAAAAAGTCATAGAGAGAGTCGATGCAAAACTGATTTGTGAACTGGATGCCAAAGCACAGGGAACGGATTTTGTTCTCAAAGACAGATTGTTGGTTTTAGTGAGTAACAGCAGTGATCATCAGTATTTGATCCGCATAGGTCGGCAGATTGCCGAGCGGCGGCAAATTCCTTGGTTAGTGCTTTGGGTCGATACCGGTAAAGCGCTGGGCCTTTATCAGCGAAAAAGACTAAATGAGGCCTTTGCCTTAGCCAAAGAACTCGGTGCGCAGACCGAAGTATTACGTGGCACGAGCAGTTATCAAGCCATCTTACCCTACATAGCCCTACATCGAATTAATACAGTGTTAGTCGGCGCGGGTGTGAAACGCACCTATCCTTGGTGGCGTAAAAGGCTCTACCAACGCTTGATTGAATCTGGTTTACCCGTTGAAGTCAGCGTATATCACGCCCCCGACAGTCAAGTACAAGTACGAGACCCTATCAAGCCTAAAGTCAGTTTTGGTGATCTTCGAGGCCATATTCTTGGGCTGATTGGTGTGGTGGTTATTTTTCCGCTGGTGGCATTTTTAGATACTTGGCTCAGTAATGGCAATCTGGTGTTGTTATATGTTTTCTTGATTGTCAGCATTGGCTTAACCTATGGCGCTCGGCCTGCGATGGCGACGGCGGTATGGTCATTTTTTAGTTTTAACTTCTTTCTCACTGAGCCTAAATTCACTATGAATGTGAATAGCCAGGATGACATTGCCACCTTAATCTTTTTGGTTTTTATCGGGCTGATCAGCGGCCCGGCTGCTTCTCGGATCAGGAACCAGTTTATTTTACTGCGCGAGTCAAATCGTTATGCAGAAACGTTAAAGGATGTCGCCCAAGAATTATCGGTCGCCGATGATGAAAAAGCCCTTTGGCAAACGATAGGACGCAAGATTACAGGTTCAGTGAATGCCGATTGTTATATTGTTTTGCAGCGTAAAGACGGTCAGCGATCCTATTTACCGCTGCTGAATACGCCATTTAACGACCTCGATTTGGCGGCAATCGATTGGACCCTGCGCCATGGGCAAGCTGCGGGGCGTTTGAGCGATACCTTGAGCGCATCGGGTGTCAGTGTGTTCCCCATTGAACTTGAAGGTACGACGATTGGCGCGGCGATTTTAGATTGGCAACCCACGGTCAACGAACTCAGTCCGTTTGATAGAGAGCTTATTCTGGCCATGTTACAGCAAGGCGCTAATACATGGCGTCGTATTCAGTTAGTGTCAGATCTTGAATCGGCACGGGTGAAAACAGAAATTGAGCAGTTACGTTCGGCATTATTATCATCAGTATCTCACGATCTAAAATCACCACTCTCAGCTATGATGGGGGCGGCGGAGAGCTTAAAACTATTGAATAAGCAATTGCTAGAGGCCGACCGAAACGAGCTACTCGATACTATTTTGCAAGAAAGCCGTCGCTTGGACAGCTATATCCAAAATCTACTCGACATGACACGCCTAGGTCATGGCACTTTGAGCATAGAGCGTGATTGGGTTTCGGCAGATGACATTATTGGCAGCGTACTTGGTAGGCTTAAACGCTATTTCCCTAACGCAATCGTTGAATATCACAGAGAAAAAGAACCCCCACTCCTCTTTGTGCATGCGGCGCTGATTGAGCAAGGATTATTTAACATTCTAGAGAATGCCGTTCGATTTTCACCACCAGAAGAGCCTATTTGTATTGAATTGACCATTTCTAATCACCGTTGCTGTATTGCCATTGAAGACAGAGGGCCAGGGATTCCCGCCAGCCATAGGGATCAAATTTTCGATATGTTTTATGTGGTTGCCGATGGCGATCAGAAAAAACAGAATACAGGTATGGGGCTGGCTATTTGCAAAGGCATGATAGCTGCACACGGCGGTAGTGTTCGCGTTACCGATTGCCTACAGGGGCAAGGTACTCGTTTTGAAGTTGAATTGCCGTTAGACTATCCCGTTCCTGGCTAATCATTTTTAGCCAAAATATCCTTAATAAACCACAAAATGGACTAGAGACGTGGCAATAAAAATCGTGGTTATCGATGATGAGACCCAAATACGCCGCATGCTGCGGATTGCACTCACCAGTGAGGGCTATGACGTTACCGAAGCTGAAAATGGTCAGCAAGGGCTCGCAGCTGTTGCTCGACAGCAACCTGAATTAGTCATTTTGGATTTAGGCTTGCCGGATATGGAAGGCCATCAAGTGCTACAGGAGTTACGGGGATGGTCCGATGTTGCTGTGATTGTATTGTCGGTTCGCAATCAAGATAAAGAAAAAGTCGCAGCATTAGATGCAGGCGCGCAGGATTATGTGACCAAACCCTTTAGTGTGGAAGAGTTACTGGCAAGGGTGCGAGCGATTTTAAGGGACCATATCAAACCTGAAAAATTACCCATATTAGATGATGGCAAGTTGCAGATTGATTTAAGTCGTAGGCTGGTTAAAGTTGATCATCAAATTGTCGAACTCACACCCAAGGAATACGCGGTATTGTCTAAATTGGCGTCGTCACCTAACTGCGTTGTCACTCAGACTCAGTTGCTCAAAGAAATTTGGGGGCCCGCTCATACAGAAGACACACATTATCTACGAATTGTGGTCAGTCACTTAAGGCAAAAATTAGGTGACTCCCCGAGTGAACCTCAGTATGTGCGGACTGAGCCCGGTGTAGGCTATCGCTTTTATATTGACTTATAGCTTGTATCAATAGCGAATTAAAACGCGTTGGAATGACAAGTAAAATGATCACCGAAGACGGATGGCATTACCTGCCATCATTGAAGCTCAATCGGATACTTGCCTGATTTCAGTTTGTAGTGTTCGCTTCAGTTAACTCTAAGTTGCTCTTTCTGGCTGCCTTTGTTGGCGCTATTTTTGTCCTGTTAGCTCTTGTTGACATAGGGTTTATGCACTAGATAAGCCCAATCGATATAAATCGCACATTCTTGCCGATATTTTGACTAGACTACAAACGTAGGGTTAATTCGAGGGAAAGACTATGGACTTAATTAAAATCCGCGACCATATGGATCGTCAGCCCGTGTTGCTGCGCGCAAATATGTCGCTTGCGACTGCGGTCGAAAAGCTGTTAGATAATAATAAAATGGGCGCAGCAGTGGTTGATGATACGGGCGATTTGGTGGGCTTTTTATCCCAGCAGGATTGTTTGGCTGTGATGATCAAAAGTAGCTATCACTGTGATATGACCTCAGTGGTGAAGGATTGCATGCGCACTGAAGTGCTGTTCGTTGGGCCAGATGACAGTATTTTGCAGCTCGCCGAACAAATGCTAGGGCCTAAACCTAAAGTGTATCCAGTGGTTGAACATGGCAAAGTGATTGGCACGATTAATCGCACCAATGTGCTCAAAGCCATGAATATCTATATGCAACAATGTTATCTGTCACCGGTTTAATTTAAGTCGAGCCAGTGCGAAACTGACACGCCATATACTGAGTGCAGAGTAAATTAGCAATACCATTACGCCACTTTCCTTGCTAGGATCGCCGTTTTTGATGCTAGCAATGGAATTTGGATTTGAACTCAGACAAACATCCGCTATCGAACGCCTTTCTTAATCTTTGTTATCAGAGCGACGCGTCGCGGATCCGTCGTCGTTTATTTAAGCTCAATAAAGAAGCCGACTCAGATAAAAAGACCCAAGTCTTAGCTCAGCTGAGCGAGCAAGCGCAGGCGGCGTTTGAGAAGGTTGAGCAGCGCCGTAACGCTCGGCCTAAAATCCACTATCCTGAAAACCTGCCCGTTTCCTTGATGCGCGACGATATTGCACGCGCGATTGCGGGCAATCAAGTGGTGATCATCGCTGGTGAAACGGGCTCGGGTAAAACGACCCAGTTACCTAAAATCTGTTTGGAATTAGGCCTAGGTTGCCGTGGCATGATAGGCCACACCCAGCCACGACGTTTAGCAGCCCGCAGTGTGGCGAGCCGAGTCGCAGAAGAATTACAAAGTCCGCTCGGTGAAGTGGTTGGCTTTAAAGTGCGTTTTGCCGATGCGCTTAAGAGTGACTCTTATATCAAGTTGATGACCGACGGTATTTTACTGGCGGAATTAACCTCCGATCGCAATCTTGATCAATACGATACCATCATCATAGATGAGGCCCACGAGCGCAGCCTCAACATCGATTTTATTCTGGGCTACCTCAAACAAATTCTCAAAAGACGCCCCGATCTCAAAGTTATTATCACGTCGGCGACCATAGACGTTGAGCGTTTTTCTAAGCATTTCAACAATGCGCCTATTATCGAAGTGTCGGGCCGTACCTTTCCGGTCGAAACCCGTTACCGACCCTTAGTGCAAGATAGCGATGCCGATTTAGATCAAATCGAAGGCATTTTTGCCGCCGTCGATGAGTTGGTGGCCGAAGGGCTGGGCGACATTCTGATCTTTATGAACGGCGAGCGGGAAATTCGCGATACGGCCGAGCAATTGAGTCGGCGTAATTACCGCGATACCGAAATTTTGCCGTTGTACGCGCGTTTATCTTACGGTGAGCAGTCTAAAGTTTTCAGTAGTCACAGAGGTCGGCGGATTGTATTAGCGACGAACGTGGCGGAAACTTCGTTGACTGTGCCGGGCATTCGTTACGTTATTGACCCTGGTACGGCGCGTATCAGCCGTTATAGCTATCGCACTAAGGTGCAACGTTTACCGATTGAACCTATCTCGCAGGCGAGTGCCAATCAGCGCCAAGGCCGTTGTGGCCGTGTAGGGCCGGGTATTTGTATCCGTTTGTACGATGAGGCGGATTTTAATAATCGTCCGGCGTTTACCGATCCTGAAATCTTGCGCACTAACTTGGCTTCGGTCATTTTGCAGATGCTGGCCATCGGTTTGGGTGATATCGCCGGTTTCCCCTTTATCGAGCCACCCGATCCACGCCATATCCGCGATGGTTTCCTGTTGCTCGAAGAATTACAAGCGGTTGAGAGCAAACACGGCAAGCTAGTGCTGACACCACTTGGGCGCAACTTGGCGCAAATTCCTGTGGATCCGCGTTTGGCGCGTATGGTGGTCGAGAGTCAGCAGTTAGGTTGTTTGAACGAAGTGTTAGTGATTGCCGCGGGCTTATCGATTCAAGATCCCCGCGAACGTCCGATGGAGAAGAAGCAAGCCAGTGATGAAGCCCATCGCCGTTTTGCCGATCCCAGTTCCGATTTCGTCAGTTGGATAAACCTGTGGCAGCACTTAAAAGATCAACAAAAAGAGTTATCTGCTAGTCAGTTCCGTAAAAAGTGCCGCGATGAATATTTGGCCTATTTGCGCGTTCGCGAGTGGCAGGATTTATACGCCCAGCTTAAACAAGCCGTGCACGATTTAAAGTGGCGCTTAAACGATACGCCAGCTAATTATGACAGCTTGCACCGCGCGCTCTTATCGGGCTTATTGAGTCATGTTGGTTTTAAAGATAACAATAACGAGTACTTAGGTGCCCGTAATCGTAAATTCTTTGTGTTTCCCGGTTCGCCACTGGCCAAAAAAGGCCCTAAGTGGATCATGGCGGCTGAGCTTACCGAAACATCGCGCCTATTCGCTCGCTGCTGCGCCAAAATCGAACCCGAATGGCTAGAGCCCTTAGCGGCGCATTTGATCAAGAAAAGCTATGTGGAGCCCCATTTTGAGGCAAAACCTGGTAGCGTTATCGCCCTTGAAAACCAAGTGCTCTATGGCTTGACGGTGGTGCATCGCCGTAAAGTGCAATATGGCCCCATCGATCCCGTTGAAGCGCGGGAGATTTTTATCCGCAGTGCTTTGGCAGAAGGGCAGTTGCAAACTCAAGAAGCATTTTTTGTGGCTAACCAAAAGTTGCTTGAAGACATTGAGTCCCTTGAGCACAAATCCCGTCGCCGCGATATTTTGGTGGACGAGCAAGTGTTGGTGGACTTTTACGAGCCGCGGATCCCGGAAGGGATTTACAACGCCCAGCTGTTTTTTGGCTGGTGGAAGAAGGTAAAGCGCGAGCAACCGGATTTACTCGATTTCAGCAAAGCACTGTTAATGCAGCGCAATGCCGACCATATTTCGACCTTGGATTTCCCCGATACGTGGCACAAGGGCAATTTGCGCCTGCAGCTGAGTTATCATTTTGAGCCTGCCGCCAGTGATGACGGCGTGTCTGTACACATTCCGGTGGCGCTGCTTAATCAAATTGATGACAGTGATTTTGATTGGCTAGTGGCAGGGCTGCGGGAAGAAAAGTGCATCGCATTGATCAAATCGTTGCCTAAAAGTTTACGGCGTAACTTTGTGCCAGCGCCTGATTACGCCCGAGCTTGTGTGCAGGCCATGGTACCTTTTAGTGCCAGTTTACTGGATACCATGTGCAAACAATTACTGCGTATGAGCGGCACGCGTATATCGCCAGAAGATTTTGATGCAACGCAAATGCCCGCGCATTTACAGATGAATTTTAAAATTGAAGACGATCATCATAATTTAGTAGCGCAGGGCCGCATGCTCGATAACTTAAAAGCCGAATTGCAGGGTGTTGTTGCTAAGGCGATACGTCAGGTGGCGGATAAGGGAATTGAAAAAGAAGCCTTAACTGAATGGTCTTTTGGTGATTTGCCGCAGCAATACCAGCAGCAAAAAGGCAATTATCAAGTACGAGCGTTTCCGGCACTGATCGATAAAAAAGACAGCGTCGCGATCAAATTATTTGATGATGAGTTCGAGGCGCAAGATGCCCATCGCCAAGGTCTGCGACGTTTGCTGTTGCTCAACATTCCTTCGCCGGTAAAACATTTACAGCAAGCCTTGCCGAATAAGGCCAAATTGGCGATGTATTTCAATCCTTTTGGTCAAGTGCAAATTTTGATTGATGATATTATTGCCGCCGCCGTGCAGCAGTTGTTAGACCAAAAAGCGTTAGATGTACGTAATCAAGCTCAATTTGAGCTAGCAAAGGATTGGGTTCGCCAAGAATTAAACCCGACTGCTGAGCAAATAGCTCTTAAGGTTGAACAGATTTTAACCTTGTACCAGAGTATTAAAAAACGTCTTAAAGGCAAAATAAGTTTAGATATCGCCTTTGCTATGAGTGATATCCAAAATCAATTAGACAAATTAGTGTTTAAAGGTTTTGTAGAAGCCTGTGGTTGGCAGCGTCTAGCGGATGTGGCGCGTTATTTAAAAGCGATTGAAACCCGTGTTGAAAAACTGCCTATTGACCCGACTCGCGACCGTTTGCACATGCAAAGTATTAATAAAGTGCAAGCAGCCTTAACGGCGCAGCTAGCAAAAGTACCGCGCGCTATGCCAACACCGCCCGCATTAATTGAAGCTCGCTGGATGATTGAAGAATATCGCGTATCTTGTTTTGCTCAAGTGTTAGGTACCGCATACCCTATTTCTGAAAAGCGTATATTAAATCAACTTACCGAACAGTCATAAATACGCCTAGATTAATATTGAGCAATAGCCAGTTATTTACAGCGCTGGCTATTGACTCAAATAAGGCTTTATCAGGCATGTGTTGATGCGGGCGACTGGTGATAATAACGTAAATCGTGTTCGGTTCGACGTCCTTGACTAAAGGCTGAGACGCGCTTTAAATAACCAATTACACGGGTGCCGTAATCAATGTTTTTTGAACCGCATTGGTGACAATATTGCTGAGTTTGTTTATCAATATGTTGGCATTCATTGCAGATAGTAATTTTCACATTGACACAAAAATAATTACACCCTGTACGTGCAGCGACATTATATAAATTAAGATAATTTTTCACTGATAACTTTTCATCTAAATTTAAATGTAATGCTGAGCCCCCATCTAAGTAGCGGGTCATTTTTTCACCGTGCATAATAAATTTATCAAGATAATTAATGTTAGTGTCTTCTACCGGATAAAAGTAACTGTTATAGCAATTTCGATTAACAAAGTAGCCTGCCTTTCTATCCCAAGCTGCATTCTTTATACCTAAGTTTTCTGCTGGAACAAACTCAGTATTAAATTTGTAGCCAAATTTTTGAGTAGCTTCTCGGTTAACCTTATAAATAATCTGTAATTGTTGGTCGACAAAGGTTTGGTAATCATTATTAGTGTCAGCTATTAAGCCTAAAGATTCAGCAGCTTCTACCATGCCATTAATACCAATCGTCATAAATTGTTTATCCAGAGAGATAAACCCCGCGGTATAGACTGGCAGCATGCCATTGGCTAATTGTTCTTCCATTAGCTTACGATAGGCAATCTGATATTGATGAACCTTTTCAACCTCGATTTTAAGATCGCGTTTATCTTGGATTAATCGATTCATATTAATAGTGATAACATTAATTGAACCCGTGGCGACGCCGCCAGCACCTAAGCTGTAGGAGAAGGTGTGATCGCTTATTTCATTCCGTAAACGACAGCATGAGGCTAAAGAGTCAGCATTTTTGGATTGATAAATAAAAAATGCACCGCCTTCGCTCATATTTTTGGCACAAACATGGGCAAACTCCGTATCTTTAACTTTATCATCAACGGTTAACATCGCCGCGGTGATCACTGGAAAGGTTAAAATGGCTTTATTCCGTTCTTGATTAAACCAATCTAAGAAAAAAACTTGTAACTGTTTTAAAGAGTGCCAATCTGGCGGGGTAAAGTCAGGAAATACAAATTGCCCAAACATGGCTTCAAAATAATATTGATCATAAAGAGAGATATTCCAAAATACACTTTGGTATCCTCTTGCTGCTGCAGGTTGATTTAACGCATACACAACGTGTTGCAGGTGGTTCTCTATTGCGTGTTTATGCTCGGTGAGATAATCATCTCCAAAATCTTTACGGGCAAAATAATCGAAATACATTAAAAATTCGACAGTCGCAATTGCGCCAGCAAATTGCGCGCTGATAGCAAATACTAAATTAACAAAGCTGCCACAAAAAGACTCTAAGTGTTTTGGCGCTTGTGATTCGCCGCCTAATTGAGTTAATCCGCTGAGTAAAAATGGGTACATTGAAATAGAAGCACAATAGGGTTTTAAACTGGTTTCATCATGAACGTAAATTTCATGTTCTGTTATTTGTCTCTCGTATTCTTTCGCTAAATCTACACCATATAATTCAGTTATTTTTTGTTTTACTAATTCACGATTAATATCAATAAAATAATCTTTCATTAACTCGGTTTCTAAGGTGGCAATGTTCTTATGAGTCACATTTGCATTCGCATCTAAATGCGAAGCATCAGCGGCATTATTGGATTGTTGATATTGCTTAATAAAAGCTAATTTTTTTTGTAATTGCTGTGGGTTAAGAGATGGCATGGTGATGTTCCCTAAATTTAAAGTTGAGTAGGTTTCCCGTTGCGAGTTCAATAAAGCGTTGATTAGTTTTTTCCTTTTCTAATCCTCCTTGATTTGGTCGCCAAGCCCCCGTTTTGAGGTAATCCAACTGTGCAATTAGATGCTGTGATACCTTGGTTTTTCCAGTGTAGAGACAGGTTTTAAGACCGTGTTTTTTTGCCAGTGATAACTTGTCGAGTAATGCAGCGGGGTTCCATTCGCCACCAAAAAATAAAACACAACTCACCAGTCCCTGATAACGTGTTAAATAATGTTGAAAATTATCATTATTTAACTGAATACCCGTTTCTGGATCCCAAGTATCTTGGCTATGACATCCTTGGCAACGTAGTGGGCAACCTGTGATGGTAAATGCTAACGACACCTCATCAGGAACCTCTTGAAAACAGATCTGTGGTGCAAAGCTATTAAATGTAATAACCACCATATGTTGTGTCCATTTTATTTTAATCAACTATATATTGTGTTTTATAATATCGGGATAGGCAAATAATAGTTTGATCAAGATCAAACTATTGAGGATTAATGCGATGAGGTTAATCTTGGGGGAGTGAAGCAGATAACACGGGTGAATGGCTGTAAATAAGTGCTTGTTTAAGCTGTATTAAACTTAGCTTATTTACAGTAGGTTCCAGATTTTAAATAAAACAGCAGCAGTGTAAATAATGGTTAGACTAATTAAGTTTACATTGAGGAATATGAATAATTTTTTGATGGATATGTTGTAACAAACGGTAACTATCAGCCAGATCGCAATCAATTTGCTGTTGTTTTTTATAGCCCAATTGGGTGAGCTCTATGTGCCAGGTGGGTACAATTTGCTGTAGCGCTAAGCTATTTTTAACGCAATTGAGCTTACAACCATCAAGTGCCAATATGGGGCGTCCAGATTTAGCCAGTCTGACAATCGATTTTATATTCCCTCCAACGCCCGCGATACATGACATTTGCATCACGCCTGAACGATCAAGGGTCAGTGCCACATCATTAGCTAATTGTGCGACATTTGAGCAGCCGGAGCAGGCATAAACCAAGGGTTTATTCGTCGATAATTTTGTCATGTTGGCACCTTTGTAAAAAAGTGAATGTCGATGATAGGCACCCTAAATCGGCATGCCTACCATTGTTTAGCTAACAGTTAGCAAGGGATCTCTGCGTTACGTCTAGCGTAGAACCACCAAGTGATAACCACACAACTGGCGTAAAACAGGATAAACCCATAGAGCGCGGTATCTACCGCTCCAGTTAAGCTCATTGCGGTGCCATAGGATTTGGGAATAAAAAATCCGCCATAGGCAGCAATGGCAGAAATAAAGCCTAAAACTGCTGCGGACTCTCGGTTTCCTTCGATTTCGGCTTGTTTTTCCATGCCTTTACCTAATGCTTTTTGCCTAAGGGTTAAAAACATCACTGGCACCATACGGAACGTTGAACCATTACCAATGCCTGTGGTGATAAAGAGCAAAACAAACATACCGAAGAAGCCGCCAAAATTACCCGCAGCACCGTCATGCGGTAAGAAATACAGCACACCGACAACGCCTAACGCCATGAAGAAAAAATTCCATAGCGTCACTTGGGCGCCGCCAAATTTATCGGCTAATTTACCGCCGATAGGCCTGGCTAATGCACCTGCAAGTGGACCGATAAAGGCAAACTTAACGGGATCGACATCTGGGAATAACATACCCGATAACAATGGGAAACCTGCAGCAAAACCAATAAAGCTGCCAAAAGTTCCTAAATAAAGCCAGCACATTAGCCAAGTATGATGACGTTTAAAGACGACGGCTTGCTCCTTAAATGAAGATTTAGCATCCGTAATATCATTCATGCCAAACCACGCCGCAATGGAGCCAATAATGATAAATGGCACCCAGATAAACGCCGCGTTTTGCAACCACACCGAATGTGTTTCACTGTTTTGCAATACGAGGGTGAGAGGCTCTCCTTCTAAACCGCCAAACACACTGGCAGATATCACTAAAGGGGCAATTAATTGCATGCCCGATACGCCTAAGTTACCCAGCCCAGCATTAAGCCCTAGTGCAGTACCTTTTTCAGCTCTAGGATAGAAAAAGCTGATGTTTGCCATACTCGATGAGAAGTTAGCGCCACCTAAACCACAGAGTAAGGCTAAAATCAGCATGATGAGATAGGGGGTTTCGATATTTTGCAGTGCAAAACCCATCCATAAACAAGGGATTAAAAGTGATGCGGTTGATAAGGCTGTCCAACGGCGACCACCGAAGATGGGGATCATAAAGCCATAGAAAATTCGCAGTGTAGCACCCGATAATGCGGGTAGCGCCGCCAACCAAAACAATTCATTTGGGCTGTAGTTAAAGCCTAATGTCGGCATTTTAACCACCATAATGCTCCAAATAGACCATACGGCAAACGCAAGGAAGAGGTTGGGTATTGAGATCCATAAATTGCGCGTGGCAATTTTTTTACCTTTAGTGTCCCAAAAATGTTTATTTTCAGGTTGCCAATCGTTAAGTACAAAGGCGTCGGGTGTGGTCATTTCGGGTAAGTTTTTTACCGTTTGACCACTGGCCCATTCCATTCTCTCGGCTCGGCGAATTGAATAATGCATCCACATTAATGAGATAGAACTAATAACAAACAACAGCATAAAACAGCTTTGCCAGATGCCAATAACGTCATTGAGCATCCCAAATGTGACGGGTAATAAGAAGCCGCCAATACCGCCGACCATACTCACAAGGCCGCCCACTACGCCGACATTATTCGGGAAATAAGTCGGTATATGCTTAAATACCGCCGCTTTACCTAAAGACATGAAAAAACCTAAGGTAAAAATAAGCAGCACAAAAACGGGCAAGGATAGGTGGAAGTTAAATTCAAAAACGTGTTCAACCCCTTTTACACTGTAGTGGGTTGGGGGATAACTGAGTAAAAAGGTACAAATGGTACTGATGCCTAACGTCCAATACATGATGCGACGGGCGCCGTATTTGTCGGACCAAAAGCCGCCTAAAATACGAAATAAAGAACCTGGGATAATATAAAACGAGGTAAGAATACCGGCGGTGACTAATGACACACCATAAACATCAATAAGGTAGTGGGGTAGCCATAGGGCGAGTGCCACAAAGGCGCCAAACACGAAAAAATAATATAATGCGAAGCGCCAAATACGAATGTCGCTGAGTAAGCTTAGTTGTTCACTGAATTTGGGCGGTTTGAAATTAGTTAATCGGCGGGGTTCTGTTTTGGCAAAGACCAAATATGTGGTTGCCGAAATCGCAATGATTAAAGCATAAATTTGAGCGGTTTCTTGCCAACTGAAGTACTTTAATAAAAAGGGTGCGCCAAAGGTTGTTAGCGCAGCACCCACGTTGCCCGCACCAAAAATACCGAGTGCAGTACCTTGTTTTTGTGTTTCAAACCAAGATGCGACATAGGTCGCACCGACAATAAAGCCACCGCCAGCTAAACCCAGCCCAATACCTGCAACTAATAGCATATCGTAACTATCAGCAAGACTGAGCAGATAGGTCGCAATGGCAGCAATGTACATTAACGTACTAAATACAAGGCGCCCACCCCAGCGCTCCGTAAACATACCTAGGGCAATGCGGCTCAACGAGCCGCTTAAAATGGGCAGCGCCATTAATAACGCCATTTGCGTATCGGTTAAGGCTAAATCCGCTTTTATTTTTATCCCTAAAATTGAAAATATCGTCCAAACGGCGAAACAGAGCGTAAAAGCAGCGGTGGTAAGCCACAATGCGCGGTATTGTCCACTCTTAATGTGTAGCGGTAGACTACTCATTTGAAAACTCCGACAAATTAGCAAAATGTAACGTTAAAAAACATTAGCTTTTTAATGGGTTACTGCAGTAATGGCTCATTATTGGTGTCAAAATCAAAACCTTCTATATGGGCTTCGTCTATTAACACTTGGATATATTGAGCAATGGATTTTTGACGCACTTTTTCATTAAGGTATAAGCTAATCCTGTCGCTAACCGCTTCAAATGGGAGAGGGTTACCGGCAATTTTGTGTTTGATATCGACAATATGAAATCCATAACGACTTTCTATCGGGTAGGGTTGCAAGCCTATTTCGGCGGTTAATAGCTGTCGTTCAAATTCCGGCACGGTTTGCCCACGGCTGAGCTGACCTAAATTTCCCCCTACGGATTTTGAAGGGCAGGCAGAAAACTCCTGTGCTAAAGCGGCAAAATTGGCTTTTTGATGCAATTGTTCAATCAGTTGCTCGGCGATGATTTTACCCTCTGCTCTGGCTTTTAAATCATCGGGCGCAGCGGCAATCAGGATATGGTTAGCCTCAACCAATGGCGAGGTTGTAAATCGATGTGGGTTTTGTTCAAAATACTGTAAACACTCTTCGGGAGTCGCTTGAGGAATAGGTACTTCAGATTCAATGAGTTGCTCTAAATAATCCTCTTTATTACAGATCTCATCATTAGGGCGAGATAGCGATAATGCTTTTGCACGTTGAAGTAGCAATTCGCCAATGATTAAACTCTGGGCGGCTTCTAACATCGCTTTACGTTGGGTTGGGGCCGGGAAATACTGCATTTCACTGAGAACTTGCTCTTCGGTAATGCTGGCTTGGTTGACTGTGATCATAATATGGCTCTCTATAAAATAAATGCGGGCGAGCAAAGATCCCCTGATAGGCCAATATCAAGGGGATTTAGCACTAACGGCTGACTTTACGACGTACTATTTGTGGTGCGCGTGTCAGATACTGCAGTGGTGCACTGAGCATGTGAACCAAGCGGCTGAATGGGAATACTACAAACAGCGTCATACCTAGAATGACGTGCAATTTGAAGACGATATTTACATCGCTAATGGCTTCAACGGCTGCAACACTATTAAAGGTCATAATGTTTTGTGCCCAAGCCATTAACTTAAGCATTTCAGCGCCATCTAAGTGTCCACCTGATACCGGAATAGAAATAAGTCCGAGGATCAGTTGTCCATAGAGCATTAAGAGGATGATGATATCCATCTTTTTGCTAGTGGCACGAACGCGAGGGTTTGTTAGGCGACGACGGATCAAAATGGTTAATCCCGCAAAGCAAATTACCCCAAATAATCCACCCGCACCCATAGCAAGTAACTGTTTAAACTCGGCAGTCACGCCCAGCGCGTGCCAAACGGCTAATGGTGTGAGTAATCCCACAAAATGACCGAAGAAAATCCCGATCACCCCAACGTGAAACAATACGCTACCAATATGCAGTTGGCGTTTTTCCAGCATTTGGCTGGAGCTCGCTTTCCACGTGTATTGTTCACGGTCATAGCGGATCCAGCTGCCGATAAACATCACCGCCATAGCGATATAGGGGTAGATGCCAAAGGCAAATATTGAGAAATGGCTCATCAATGCTCTCCTTACAACCGTTGGCTATTGCTTTTAGGCTGCAATAGTTCGGTATTGAGTGGAATGTGTTGGTCCCGACGCTGCGTTTCACTGGGTTTATTGCTGCTATTACAGCCCGTTTGCGCGTTGTCCATAAAGCTCACCATTTCTTCTTCCCACACTTTATCGAGCTCTTTGGGGGTGTTGTCGGGTTGTTCGTCAACGATTTGTTCACGTAAATCCTTAAGATCGACATCAACCTTGCTTAAGCTCAATAGTGCATGGAGTAAGTTGGCATAATTTGATTGGTGCTTTTCAAGTCTGCATGCCAGTAGCGCTAAAATCGGCGCCACTTCTTCTAATCCATAACGGCCGTTTTCGCTGCCTTGGGTTGACATAAACTCAAGATATAGCGGGATATAATCTGGCAACTCTTTAGCACTAATATCTAGACCTGCTTGGTGATATTGATCTAAAAGGTTGACCATGGCTTGCCCGCGGTCACGTGATTCACCGTGAACGTGTTCAAATAACAGTAAGGACAAAGAACGTCCTCGCTCGAATAAGCCGTCATATTCGGCTTGCCAGTCCATGGTATCCATCGCAAAACGCTCGGCGATAAACTGCAGTACAAGGGCTTGATGCGCGGCATCAAGTTCAGATCCCGTGACAATGGCCTCTAACTCTGCCCGCGCGTCGAGTAGTTCAGCGTGCGGGTAATCGAGTAGTATTGAAATAACACTCAGTACTTTCATGTTTACTTCTCCAATGTGACAGGAATGACTTGGCGTACACCGGTCGCTTTGCTGCCAAATAAGTTGACGCCGTTGTTACCATCGCCACAGCCATTTCCAAAACTAAAGCCGCAACTGCTTTTCATGTCGTAGGCATTTTCTGCGTAGGCTTTATGGCTCGTTGGCACTACGAATCTGTCTTCGTAGTTAGCAATGGCCATGTAGCGATACATTTCTTCGACTTCGACTGCGGTGAGGCCAACTTGCTTTAGCACCTCTAAGTCTTCAACTTTGTCGACCTGTTGTGAGCGTTTATAGGCACGCATCGCGATCATGCGCTCAAGTGCACGCTCAACTGGTTTTTCATCGCCAGCAGTTAACAGGTTTGCAAGGTAACGTAGCGGTATACGCAATGATTTCAGATCGGGGATTTCACCGTTCATGCCGACATGACCTGCTTCTACTGCCGTTTGGATTGGCGATAGTGGCGGCACATACCACACCATAGGTAAGGTGCGATATTCAGGGTGTAAAGGCAGCGCGACTTTCCAGTCGATTGCCATTTTGTATACCGGTGAGCGCTGGGCCGCAGTGATCCAGTTATCACTGATGCCTTCTTTACGCGCCGCTTCAATTACCGCCGGATCGTTAGGGTCGAGGAAAACATCGAGCTGTGCTTGATATAGATCTTTTTCATTTGGAGTATTTGCCGCAATTTCAATTTGATCGGCGTCGTACAGCAATACGCCCAGATAGCGGATACGGCCTACGCAGGTTTCAGAGCAAACCGTAGGTTGACCCGCTTCAATGCGAGGGAAACAGAAAGTACATTTTTCTGATTTACCTGATTTCCAGTTGAAGTAGATTTTTTTGTAAGGGCAGGCAGAAACACACATGCGCCAGCCGCGACATTTATCTTGGTCAATCAGTACGATACCGTCTTCTTCACGCTTGTAAATCGAGCCTGAAGGGCAAGAGGCAACACATGCTGGGTTTAAGCAGTGCTCACACAGGCGAGGTAAATACATCATGAAGGTTTTTTCAAATTGACCATAAATGTCTTTTTGAATCACATTATCGAAGTTGATGTCTTTTTTACGCTTTTCGAACTCAGTCCCGAGAATTTCTTCCCAGTTTGGACCCCATTCAATTTTCTCCATACGCTGACCTGTGATCAGCGAGCGGGGTCTAGCAACCGGTTGATGTTGGCTATCAGGCGCTGTGTGTAAATACTCGTAGTCAAAATCAAAGGGTTCGTAGTAATCGTCAATTTCAGGTAAATCAGGGTTAGCAAAAATTTTTGCCAGCAATCTGATTTTGCCACCGATTTTGAGTTCTAACTTACCGGCGTCAGTGCGTTTCCAGCCGCCGTTCCATTTCTTTTGGTTTTCCCATTCTTTTGGAAAGCCAATACCGGGTTTAGTTTCTACGTTATTGAACCACGCGTATTCGACGCCTTCGCGTGAGGTCCAAACGTTTTTACACGTGATGGAGCAAGTGTGGCAACCGATGCATTTATCTAAATTTAGCACCATGCCGATTTGGGCTCTAACTTTCATATTGTATTCCTCGCTCCACGCTTATTTAGTATCTAACCAGTCGACGTTGTGCATTTTGCGTACAACAACAAATTCGTCGCGGTTACAACCGACAGTACCGTAATAGTTAAAACCATAGGATTGTTGCGCATAGGCACCAATCATATGAGTGGGTTTCATCACTGCGCGGGTGACTGAGTTATGGATCCCGCCACGGGTGCCGGTCATTTCTGACCCTGGTATATTTACGATACGTTCTTGGGCGTGGTACATCATGCTCATGCCTTCTGGCACACGTTGTGACACCACAGCGCGGCACGCTATTGCACCGTTGACGTTGAAGACTTCAATCCAATCGTTATCTTCAATACCCGCGGTTTTAGCATCGGTCTCACTCATCCACACGATAGGGCCACCGCGTGATAGTGTGAGCATCAACAGGTTGTCGGAGTAAGTGCTATGAATGCCCCACTTTTGGTGTGGGGTGATCCAGTTCAGAACAATTTCTTTATTGCCGTTAGGCTTTTTGTTCAATACTGGGGCAACGGTTTTTAAGTTAATGGGCGGTTTATAGGCACAGAGCTGCTCGCCAAAGTCACGCATCCACTGGTGATCTTGGTAAAACTGTTGACGGCCAGTAATGGTGCGCCACGGTATCTGCTCATGTACGTTGGTATAGCCCGCGTTATAGGACACATGCTCATCTTCTAAACCAGACCAAGTCGGTGAAGAGATAATTTTGCGCGGCTGGGCAACAATATCGCGCCAACGAATTTTTTCATCCTCTTTGGGTTTGGCTAAGTGGGTGTGATCTATGCCAGTCATCTCGCCCAATGCTTCCCATGCTTTAACGGCAACTTGACCATTGGTTTCAGGGGCGAGGGTGAGGATCATTTCGCAGGCATCAATGGCAGTATCTAGCTTTGCCATGCCTTTGTTGATGCCTTCTGTGGTATGGGTATAGTTGAGTTGAGTTAATAACTTAACTTCATCTTTAGTGTCCCAACTAATGCCTTTACCACCATTGCCGATTTTTTCAAGTAGGGGGCCTACCGAAGTAAAACGAGCATAGGTATTAGGGTAGTCGCGCTCAACCATAGTTAAATGCGGCATGGTTTTACCCGGAATAGCTTCACATTCGCCTTTCCACCATGCTTTAACATCATAGGGTTGAGCTAATTCAGCTGGGGTATCGTGGTGCATTGGAATGGTCACCAGATCTTGTTCTACCCCTAAGTGCCCCACACACACGCGGGAAAACTCTTTGGCGATGCCTTTAAAGATTTTCCAGTCAGAGCGCGCTTCCCATACGGGATCGATTGCGGCTGATAAAGGATGAATAAACGGATGCATATCCGAGGTATTCATATCATCTTTTTCATACCAAGTTGCAGTAGGTAAAACAATATCTGAATATAAACAAGTGGTTGACATACGGAAATCTAAGGTGACCCATAAGTCGACTTTGCCTTCGGCGCCTTCATCTTTCCATTCGACGTCTTCGGGTTTATTGCCGCCAAAATCACCGAGATCTTTACCTAATAGCCCATGCTTAGTGCCGAGGAAGTGGCGCAACATGTATTCGTGGCCTTTGCCGGATGAACCCAGCAGATTAGAGCGCCAAATGAACATATTACGTGGGAAGTTTTTCGGATCGTCTGGCTGCTCACAGGCAAATTTTAGGTCGCCGCTTTTCAGTTGTGATACCACGTAGTCTTCAACGTTTTGTCCAGCCGCTTTAGCACTGGCGGACAAATGCAGTGGGTTAGTGCTTAATTGTGGTGCAGAGGGTAACCAGCCCATACGTTCAGCACGACTATTGAAATCGATAATGCTGCCAGTCCAGTTTTCTTTTGGCGCGAGCGGCGAAATAATTTCAGACATGTTCAATTTTTCATAACGCCACTGACTAGAGTGGTTGTAGAAGAATGAAGTGCCGTTCATGTGACGTGGTGGGCGCTGCCAGTCAAGTGCAAACGCCAGTGGTGTCCAACCCGTTTGTGGACGAAGTTTTTCTTGTCCTACATAGTGAGCCCAGCCACCGCCAGATTGACCGATACAACCACACATCATTAACATGTTAATGAGGCCGCGGTAGTTCATGTCCATGTGATACCAGTGGTTTAGTGCAGCGCCCACAATTACCATAGAGCGACCATTGGTTTTATCAGCATTACGCGCAAACTCAGTGGCAACACGGATAACATCGGCACGTTTTACACCGGTGATCACTTCTTGCCAAGCTGGCGTGTAGGGGATGTTATCGTCAAACGAGCTAGCACGATTGCTGTCGTTAACGCCGTTATCCACCCCATAATGCGCCAGCATTAAGTCAAATACGCTCGCTACTTTTGCCTGTTTACCGTCGGCAAGCGTAATGGTTTTAACTGGCACATTACGCAACTGAATATCACTGTGATCTGTGTGTTGAAAGTATTCATATTCGTGCGGCGCGCCGCCAAAGTAAGGGAAAGCGACTTCGGTCAGTTCAGTGTGATCTTTAAGAGATAGTAAAAGATCAATATCGCCTTTACTGTCTTTAGATTCTAAGTTCCATTTGCCTTTTTCACCCCAACGATAACCGATAGAGCCGTTAGGGCTAGTGAGGTTACCATCATGGTTAAATGCAATCGTTTTCCAATCTGGATTATTCTCTTCACCCAAATTATCAACTAAATCAGCCGCACGTAAAAAACGTCCACTGGTAAGGTGGCCATTAACTTCTTCAAGCATGACCAACATCGGCATGTCGGTGTAGCGTTTAGCGTAGTTAATGAAATACGCACTTGGGGTATTGACGTAAAACTCTTTTAAAATCACATGACCAAAAGCCATTGCCAAGGCGGCATCAGTGCCTTGACGTGGCGCTAACCAAGTATCACCAAACTTAGAAGCTTCAGAGTAATCGGAGGTAATAACGCAGGTTTTGGTGCCCTTGTAACGGACCTCACTTAAAAAGTGCGCATCGGGAGTACGGGTTTGCGGTACGTTTGAGCCCCAAACAATGATGTAATTTGAGTTATACCAATCTGCAGATTCTGGAACGTCAGTCTGCTCACCCCAAACCTGTGGTGAGGCGGGGGGCAAATCACAATACCAATCGTAGAAACTTAGGCAG
Source organism: Shewanella sp. SM29 (assembly GCF_025654245.1). Lineage (NCBI taxonomy): Bacteria > Pseudomonadati > Pseudomonadota > Gammaproteobacteria > Alteromonadales > Shewanellaceae > Shewanella > Shewanella sp. SM29. The sequence continues at coordinate 27,560 of NZ_JAKKRN010000015.1, read as the reverse complement.
TTAGCACCAATTAATGATAAATAACGCGCGCCAGCGGCATAGGACACCATCGACATTGCCGGAATAGGGGAGAAACCGGATACGCGATCTGGGCCGTACTCTTTAGTGGTATACACGTTAGATGCAGCAATGATTTCATTGACTTCATCCCAACTCGCACGGATGAAACCTCCTAATCCCCGTCGTTCTTTGTAGCTTTTGGCTTTAACCGGATCGCTCACAATCGACGCCCATGCATCGACAGGATCAGCATGTTGTTGCTTAGCTTCGCGCCATAGTTTCATTAATTGTTGACGAACTTTAGGATATTTCAGGCGATTTGCGCTGTAGATATACCATGAATAACTCGCGCCTCGTGGGCAGCCTCTGGGTTCATGGTTAGGTAAGTCGGGTCGAGTACGAGGGTAATCGGTTTGTTGGGTTTCCCACGTAACTAAGCCATTTTTAACATAAATTTTCCAACTGCAAGAGCCTGTACAGTTTACCCCGTGGGTAGAACGAACAATTTTATCGTGTTGCCAGCGTTGACGATAACCCTGTTCCCAACTTCTATCTTTATCGGTTGTCACGCCATGCCCATCGGCAAAGGGTTCTTGGTGGGTTTTAAAAAACCGCAATTTATCGAGTAAGTGACTCATCTTATTAATTAACTCCTAGTACGACATTGCTAACAACCTCGAATGTTGTGCGACACAGCATTGTGGGTTGTTGAGTGGTAGTTATATTGACTGCTGTTTTATGCTTAGAAGATGAAAGATGTTAATAAGTCTGGAGTGTGCAACGGTTTATAACGTTGATCGCGATCAATAAAGTGCTTTATATGTGATAAATATCTATTTATGAGTATATTGGTTGTTGTGTTGGTTAACGTTTTTGCAACGCAGCTTTTAGAGACAGAAGTGACGCTGTTTAAAACCGAAATTCCTTGTCTTCTTAAACAGTTATTTTGACGAGCATGGCGGGAGTAAACTTTTTGTTAAGTGCTTTGTAGATCGGGATCACGCTTATTGTTAATTACCTAATTAGAGGCACATAAAAAAAACCTAGACTTACCTATCATGGTGTTAGGTTAATAAAATTTCGCCAATAATTTAAAAAATGGCAAAGAATTTGATTGTATTTAAGTGTTATCAAATCGTTAAGTAAGATAAGGTAGTTAATACGGTAGACGTACTTTAGGGAGCGTATATGACAACTCAAACAGATGAAAGTAAGAGCTTAGAACTCAAGATTTTCCTATTTTTAACCGTATTGTTAGCACCTATTCTGTCGGTGCTTCTGGTTAGCGGTTTAGGTTTTGCAATTTGGTTTAGCCAGATTTTAACTGGTCCACCAGGTGCGGGTTAACATAATAAAAATCATGAAATAAGAGTGAAGTGTCGGATGAGTAAAGAGATTCATATTACAAGTTTAGTCGTACAAGTTTTGCCACAAAAAATGGCAGAGGTTAGGCAGCAGATTATGACCATTGAGAATGCTGAGCTTTCCGTAAATAACGAAGTGAAATTAGTGGTAGTGCTTGAAGGGGATACTCAACGAGCCATTATGGAAAGTATCGAAACCATCAATGCCATTCCTGGTGTCTTATCCGCCACTATGGTTTACCACCAGAGTGAAGAGCTTAAAGAGGGTGAAGAATGAACATGAATAGACGTGACTTTATTAAAGCCAATGCAGTCATCGCCGCTGCAGGAGCGGCAGGTTTAGCTCTGCCAGCTGGCGCAAGCAATTTAATTACCAGTTCAGAACAAACAAAATTAGAGTGGAACAAAGCGCCGTGCCGTTTTTGCGGCACGGGTTGTTCTGTGATCGTTGCTACCCGCGAGGGTAAAGTGGTTGCCACCCATGGTGATGCCAATAGTGAAGTTAACCGCGGCCTTAACTGCATCAAGGGTTATTTCTTATCCAAGATTATGTATGGTAGCGATCGTTTAACTACGCCCATGCTACGTATGACGGATGGCAAATTTGACAAGCACGGTGAGTTTTCACCGATAAGCTGGGATAGCGCCTTTGATATCATGGCGCAAAAATGGAAAGCAACCATTAAAGCTAAAGGCCCAACAGCGATTGGTATGTTTGGTTCTGGTCAATGGACCGTATGGGAAGGTTATGCCGCCGTTAAGCTGATGAAAGCCGGCTTTGGTTCAAACAACATCGATCCTAATGCGCGCCATTGCATGGCTTCGGCCGTGGTAGGTTTTATGCGTACCTTCGGCATTGACGAACCTATGGGTTGTTATGACGACATTGAAGCTGCTGATGCCTTTGTACTTTGGGGCTCAAACATGGCGGAAATGCACCCGATTTTATGGAGCCGTGTCACCGACCGTCGCCTCAGTGCCCCCCATGTTAAAGTATCAGTATTATCGACCTTCCAGCATCGTTCTTTCGATTTGGCCGACTTACCAATAGTATTTACACCGCAAACTGACTTAGCCATTTTAAACTTTATTGCTAACTATATTATTCAAAACGATAAAGTGAATTGGGATTTTGTTAAAAAGCATGTGAACTTCCACATGGGAACCCACGACATTGGTTATGGTTTGCGCCCAACGCACCCACTTGAGAAAAAAGCCAAAAACGTTAAAACGGCTGCTGATTCAACGCCAATCGATTTCGATACGTTTAAAGCCTTTGTTGCCGATTACAATGTAGAAAAAGTCAGTAAATTATCAGGTGTATCAGAAGAGAAACTGATTGAATTGGCCAAGTTATATGCCGATCCTAATACTAAAGTGACTTCTTTTTGGACGATGGGATTTAACCAGCACACTCGTGGTGTATGGTGTAACAACCTGATTTATAACATTCACTTGTTAGTCGGTAAAATTTCAACTCCAGGTAACAGCCCATTCTCGTTAACAGGTCAGCCATCTGCTTGCGGTACGGCCCGTGAAGTGGGAACCTTCTCACATCGTTTACCTGCCGATTTAGTGGTCACTAATCCTGAGCACAGAAAACATGCTGAAAATATTTGGAAAATTCCTAGCGGCATTATTCCACCTAAGCCTGGCTACCACGCAGTTGAACAAAACCGTCGCCTTAAAGATGGTGATTTAAACTGCTATTGGGTCCAAGTTAACAACAATATGCAAGCGGGTGCGAACATTAACGAAGAGATGTTACCTGGCTATCGTAACCCAGATAACTTTATCGTGGTGTCCGATGCTTACCCAACAGTGACAACTCAAGCCGCTGACTTAATTCTTCCTACCGCGATGTGGGTCGAAAAAGAAGGCGCTTATGGTAATGCTGAACGCCGTACGCAATTCTGGCATCAAATGGTGCAAGCACCTGGTGAATCACACTCAGATTTATGGCAGCTGATGGAATTTGCTAAACGCTTCACTACCGATGAAGTATGGCCACAGGATGTATTAGCGGCAAACCCAGAGTTTAAGGGTAAAACGTTATACGAAGTGCTATATCAAAATGGCAATGTCGATAAGTTCCCACTTGCAGATGCAGATCCTAAGTACCTAAACAACGAAGCAAAACATTTTGGCTTCTACGTACAAAAGGGCTTATTCGAAGAATATGCAACCTTTGGCCGTGGTCATGGTCACGATTTAGCGCCCTTTGATGCCTACCACGAAGCACACGGTTTACGTTGGCCGGTAGTGGATGGTAAAGAAACCAAATGGCGTTTCCGTGAAGGTAGCGACCCGTATGTGAAACCAGGAAAAGACTTTGAGTTTTACGGTCACCCTGATGGTCGTGCCATTATTTTTGCACTGCCTTACGAACCCGCTGCTGAGTCACCAGATGAAGAATACGATATATGGCTATCAACAGGTCGCGTACTTGAACACTGGCATTCAGGTTCAATGACTCAACGTGTACCTGAGCTGTATCGTGCCTTCCCTGATGCTGTGTGTTTTATGCACCCAGAAGATGCTAAAAAACGAGGTTTACGCCGTGGTGATGAAGTGCGAGTTGTGTCGCGTCGCGGCGAAATCAAAACGCGCGTTGAAACCCGTGGTCGTAACAAGCCACCTGTAGGCTTAGTGTTTGTGCCTTGGTTTGATGCTAGCCAGCTCATTAATAAAGTCACGTTAGATGCGACAGATCCTTTGTCAAAACAAACTGACTATAAAAAATGTGCGGTGAAGATCGTCAAGGTTTAAGGAGAACACGATGAAAACCCTAAAATTAGTCTCAGCGATCGGTTTATTGGTATTTGGCTCATTCATCATGACAAGTGTGTCTGCCGCCAGTATTCCCGAAGATAAAATTGATACCCTGCGCCAAGCGCCTATCAATGTCGAGCCTACGCCACCTGCGATGCAAAGTGTGCGTAATACCGATGTGAAGGAAGTGCGCAGCTATCCCATGCAACCACCGGTGATCCCACACAAGATCGACGGCTATCAGCTTGATCTTAAAGTGAATAAGTGTATGGCTTGCCATGCTCGTAGCCGCATTGGGGACTCGCAAGCACCTATGGTCAGCGTCACGCATTTTATGGACAGGGACAATAACTTCTTAGCCGAATTATCGCCGCGCCGCTATTTCTGTACTCAGTGCCATGTGCCGCAATTAGATGCCAAACTACTGGTCGAAAACGACTTTGTAGATATGGATCATCTCATTAAAGCCAACACTGAGCAGAAAAAACACTAGGAGTTAGCATGTTAGATAAACTGAAAAAAATCTGGCAGGTACTCAACCGTCCGAGTGTGCACTATAGTCTGGGCTTTTTGACCTTAGGTGGTTTTGTGGCTGGCGTGATTTTCTGGGGCGGGTTTAACACTGCCCTAGAAGTGACCAACCAAGAAGCTTTCTGTATTGGTTGCCATGAGATGGAAAATAACGTCTATCAAGAGTTACAGACGACGATTCATTTCACTAACCGCAGTGGCGTGCGGGCGACGTGTCCCGATTGCCACGTACCGCATAACTGGACCGATAAAATTGCCCGTAAGATGCAGGCATCTAAAGAAGTGTGGGGTAAGGTTTTTGGGACGATTAATACCCGTGAGAAGTTTGAAGATAAGCGCCGTGAACTGGCAGAACATGAGTGGGCAAGGTTAAAGGCCAATGATTCGCTCGAGTGTCGTAACTGCCATAACTTCACTTATATGGACTTTACTCGCCAATCACCCAGAGCGGCGCAGATGCACTCAACATCACTGGCAAGCGGCGAAAAGACCTGTATCGACTGCCACAAGGGGATTGCTCATCATCTCCCTGACATGGCCGGTGTGAAGGGGTTTTAATCTAGGGCGCAGTTTTTATCCGTGTGACTTAGCCTTGCTAAGTTGGACAACTCCAGCAAAAGGCCAAGCGTACTCCACGCTTGGCCTTTTTATTTGCACGTCACTATTCTATTTCTTGGGGATGCTTCAATAGGGTGTTATTCAGTCCGATTAGCGCGCTACAATCTGACTGAGATAGTCTTGCTTGTATGAGAGGTAAAGAGATCATGATGGAAGATCAACCGCAACTTGAAAAACTGTTAGAAGATATTTTATGTACCAGCCCGAGTCTGTTTGAAATAGTGCAGGGGGTGAGGCAGGAGGTCAAAACTGCCGCTACCACATCGTCGCGGGCCATTACTGAAGCCGTTAAGTACGGCGGTATACTCTTTAGCACCAAAGCCAGTTTTGGTGGTGTGTTTGCCTATAAACAGCATGTTTCATTGGAGTTTAGCTTAGGCGCGAATCTTAGCGATCCACACAAGGTTCTCGAAGGCAGTGGCAAATTTCGTCGCCATATTAAGTTGGTGTCAATCGATGATATTGCTGCCAAGCGAGTCGCGGAATATATTGCGCAGGCGTTGAGTCTGGCGGATTAATGGTTGTTTAGCCGCATGATGTGACTAAAACGGACGAACAAAAAAGGAGCTGAATATTCAGCTCCTTTCGTTTTGCTAAGGTTTAATAGAGATGTCTTAGCTATGCAGTCCCAAGTTAAGGGAGATTAGAAGTTCGCAGTGCGCGGTGCACGTGGGAAAGGGATAACATCACGAATGTTGTTCACGCCCGTCACGTAAGACACTAAACGCTCAAACCCTAGACCAAAACCTGCATGTGGCACTGTGCCATAACGGCGCATATCACGGTACCACCAGTAATCTTCTTGGTTCAGATCCATTTCTGCTAGACGCATATCTAGCACGTCTAAACGCTCTTCACGTTGAGAGCCACCGATGATCTCACCGATACCTGGGGCTAACACGTCCATCGCGGCAACAGTTTTACCGTCATCGTTTAAGCGCATGTAGAAGGCTTTGATATCTTTTGGATAGTTCTTCACTACCACAGGGGCTTTGAAGTGTTCTTCGGCTAAGTAACGCTCATGCTCAGAAGATAAATCGATACCCCAAGACACAGGGAACTCGAAGGTTCTGCCACAGTTTTGCAGAATTTCAACCGCATCCGTGTAATCCACTTGAGCAAAATCGCTTGAAACGAAAGATTGCAGACGGTCGATCACAGTCTTATCAACGTGTTGGGCGAAGAAAGTTAAATCGTCCATACGCTCAGTCAAGACTGCATTGAACGCGTATTTCAACATAGCTTCGGCAAGGCCTGCGATGTCGTTTAAGTTAGCGAAGGCGACTTCAGGCTCAACCATCCAGAATTCCGCTAAGTGGCGGCTAGTGTTTGAGTTTTCAGCACGGAAAGTCGGGCCAAAGGTATACACTTTTGATAGTGCACAGGCGTAGGTTTCAGCATTCAACTGACCTGATACGGTCAGGAAAGCTTCTTTACCGAAGAAATCTTTATCGTAATCGACTTTACCCGCTTCAGTACGCGGCAGGTTTTCCATATCTAAGGTCGATACGCGGAACATCTCACCGGCGCCTTCACAATCTGATGCTGTGATAAGTGGGGTCGATACCCAAATAAAGCCTTCTTCGTGGTAGAAGCGGTGAATCGCTTGGGATAGACAGTTACGCACGCGGGCAACAGCACCAATAATGTTAGTGCGTGGGCGTAAGTGGGCTAATTCGCGTAAATGTTCAATTGAATGACGCTTAGCGGCCATTGGGTAAGTGTCTGGATCATCAACCCAGCCAGCGACTTCAAGTTCAGTCACTTGCAGCTCAAATGCTTGGCCTGCACCAGGAGATTCCACCACGTCGCCAGTCATTACAACAGAGCAACCCGCAGTCAGCTTTAACACTTCGTTGTCGTAATTATCTAAGCTATTGGGCACGACACCTTGGATAGGATTAAAGCAAGAGCCGTCGTAAACAGCTAAAAAAGAGATGCCGGCTTTAGAGTCACGACGGGTTCTGACCCAGCCACGCACTGTGACTTTAGAACCGACGGCGTGCTCACCTTTAAATACAGATGCGACAGATGCAATGCTCATTGTTGCTTAATTCTCCAACGAAACGTTTTATATGAAAATTTTGGAGGTTTATATTACCTTGCTGGTGGCTTTTCTCAAGCTGAAAAAGGTATCCTGAGGTTAATAATATCGATATTGAGCGATATAGTGAGTTAAACGGCGGGAGGCGGTATGAGCAAGACTAGAATATTTCAAATTATCCTTGCGACCTTATCCATTTTAGGCTGGGCAATAGCCGTCTATGCGCTATTAGTGTTTAGTGATGCAAGGCCAGACCGTGAAGTTGGGGCCTATTTGACTCGTGGCGCGACATTTAGAGTCCATTGGGATCCACATGAAACCCAATTATTGCAGTATTTGATTTGGGTTTGTGGCGGTATTAGTTTGGTCAGTTTAGCGTTTAACTATTATGTCGCCCACCACAGTCGTATGGGTTATTGGTTTAATATTCCCATGTTGCTGTTAACCTCTATTGTCGCCGGTTTGTATATCCACTTGGTGGTTTAAGCTAGTCATCATTGTTTGGCTAATTTAACAGTTTGGCTTTTTAACGGTTTAGCAATGGCAAGTGAAGTCAGAGGATATTGGCAGGAATGCTTAACTGGCGGCACAGATGGTCGATAATCGCGGCAGTCGCACCCCAGATAAACCGTTGTTGATAGGGAATAAAATGCACGCTGTAATAGCGCCCTTGGCGTAAAAAGCGTTTTTGGTGGCGATTATTCGGTTCAATAAAAAAGCTTAATGGCACGGTAAAGCAATCGGCTACCTCACCGGGATCGAGTTTTAAATCAAATGCCTGCTTGATAATGCCTATCACAGGAGTGATTTCAAACCCTGTGAAGGTATTATGGGCTGGAAACGTGCCCATCACCTCGACGTTATGCCTTGAGAGTCCAATTTCCTCTTCTGCTTCCCTTAACGCGGCCGCAATCGCATCAATATCATAGGGCTCAATTTTACCGCCAGGGAAACTGATCTGCCCCGGATGGGCGCGCAGATGCATCGGTCTTTGGGTTAAAATCAGATTCAGCTCACCATTAATCTCCAGCAGTGGGATCAACACCGCGGCTTTGCGCAGTCCAAGGTGAGGGAAGGCCGCCGGATCTTGCCGCGCTAAAGGGTGCAGATTAAATCTGAGTCTAAATTCCGCTTGATCCATCGACGTTCTCGTTACTGTTTAGTTTTAAAGCTTACGGCTTTTGCGGCTCTGCGCCAAGCAAAGGCAAAATCCGGCTGATCTTATCAAAGGTTTCTTGGTACTCGGCATTCACTTCTGAATCTGCCACTATGCCGCCGCCCGCCCAGCAATAGAGTTTCCCCTGCTCAGCCACAATAGTGCGAATGGTGATACTGGTATCCATTTGGCCGTCTTGGCTGATATAACCCATAGATCCACAATAAAGGCTGCGCCGTGAAGGTTCGAGCTCTTCGATAATTTCCATGGCACGAATTTTCGGTGCGCCTGTAATTGAGCCGCCGGGAAACGCCGCGCGCAGCAAATCACTCGCCGTGAATCGGCTATCAAGCTTGGCAGTCACCGTACTGACTAAGTGATGCACCGCAGGAAAGCTTTCAATCTCAAATAGATGCGGTACACGTACTGAGCCTGTTGCCGCCACTTTGCCGATATCATTACGCAGTAAATCGACAATCATGACATTTTCGGCGCGATCCTTTGGTGAGTTTGCCAGTGTATTGGCGGCTTTAACATCTAATGCGGGATCGGTATGACGCGGCAGTGTGCCTTTGATAGGTTTGGTTTGAATATCGTCACCGCGAAGCTGAATAAAGCGCTCGGGTGAAATCGACAAAATCGTGTTTTGTGGCAGACGCATAAAGGCCGAGAAGGGCGCTTTATTGGCATTGCGCAGTTGGCTATAGGTCGACCACTCATCGCCTTGATAATGGGCTTCGAATCTTTGGGTTAAATTTATTTGATAGCAATCACCGCTGTGCAAATAGGCTTGAACTGCTGCAAATTTGGCCGTGTATTGAGCTTTGTCTATTTGTGCTGCCCATGGGCTAGTGAGCATGAATGCGGCGGAATTTGGCTTTTTAGTGATTTTATCTTGAATTTTATTCAACTCAATGTCGAGTGCCGCTTCACCTAAATAGTGCAATAAATACCAACACTGGGCTTGGTAATCAAAAACTAACGCCCAGTCGTAAAAGCCGATGTTCATCTCTGGCAGTTGTATATCTTGCTTGGCCGTTATCGGCAGTGATTCAATTCTGCGGCCTAAATCGTAGCTAAAACTGCCCATTGCGCCACCACTAAAGGGCAAATCACAATCAAAAGATTTTGAATACCAATGGGTTAATAAAGTGTTGAGTAACTCGAAGGGATCACGGTTTGGGTCTATTGCCTCGGGTAAGCTCAAGCTCGTATCGATGAGCTTTATATCGCTACGCTCGCCCTGAGTCACTAACGTTGCGATAGGATTGGCGCAAATGATGTCGAATCTGGCGTCTTGATGCGGCGCGTTCGCCGAATCTAACAGAATTGCCCAAGTGTCATTTGCAAAGTGTTCGAACAGTGCTGCGGTACTTAATGTCCAGTCAAGTTGGCGTGATGCAAGCTGTTTTGACGCCCTAATTGCCATCGATTAACCCTATTCAAAATGTGATGTAGCCCAAAAAGATGTGAAAGAGTATCATATTGGCCCAGAAAGAATTAAACAAAAACAAGTTAGGCCGCAAAGGCTGCTGGAGCGCTCCTACTATGTCATCTCACCATAAAATGTCTGAAACTTCTGTGATTAAACAAGCCGACTTTATTGAAAGTGTGGCGGATGCTTTGCAATACATTTCTTATTACCACCCGAAGGATTTTGTTGATGCTATGAGCCAAGCTTATGAGCGTGAACAAAGTGCGGCGGCGAAGGATGCAATTGCCCAGATCTTAATTAACTCGCGTATGTCGGCCGAAGGTAAGCGTCCTCTGTGTCAAGACACTGGGATTGTGACCACTTTCGTGAAAGTGGGCATGGGTGTCCAATGGGACAAAACCGATATGACGATTCAGGAAATGGTCGACGAAGGTGTTCGTCGTGCCTATACCAATCCTGATAACCCACTGCGCGCATCAATAGTGTCAGATCCTGCGGGCAGCCGTAAAAATACCAAAGATAACACGCCATCTGTGGTGCATATCGACATGGTGCCAGGCAACCATATCGAAGTGGCGATTGCGGCTAAAGGTGGCGGCAGTGAAAACAAAGCTAAGATGGTGATGTTAAATCCATCAGATGATATCGCCGCTTGGGTAGAAAAAACGCTACCGACTATGGGTGCGGGCTGGTGTCCACCGGGTATGCTAGGTATAGGCATTGGCGGCACGGCAGAAAAAGCGGCCGTATTAGCCAAAGAAGCGCTGATGGAAAGCGTGGATATCCATGAGTTGATGGCCCGTGGCGCGCAAACGACCGAAGAAAAGCTGCGGTTAGACATTTTTGAGCGCGCGAACAACTTAGGCATAGGTGCCCAAGGTCTTGGCGGTTTAACCACAGTGTTAGACGTTAAAATCAAATCGGCGCCCACCCACGCGGCGTCAAAGCCTGTGGTGATGATCCCTAACTGCGCGGCGACTCGCCACGTACATTTCCATTTAGATGGCTCAGGTCCAGCTGAATTAACGCCACCATCATTGGCCGATTGGCCAGAAATCACCCGTGAAGTGGGTGATGATGTGCGCCGCGTTAACTTAGATACTGTGACTCAAGCGGATATTGAGCAGTGGCAGAGCGGTGAAACCATTCTGCTGAGCGGTAAAATGCTCACAGGACGCGATGCTGCCCATAAGCGCATTCAAAGCCTGATTGAAAGCGGTGAAGGTCTGCCAGAAGGCGTGGACTTTACCGGTAAATTTATTTACTACGTTGGCCCCGTTGATCCAGTCGGTACCGAAGTTGTCGGTCCTGCGGGCCCAACCACAGCAACTCGCATGGATAAATTCACTGACTTAATGTTAGAGAAAACTGGCTTGATGGGCATGATAGGTAAAGCTGAGCGCGGCCCTGCGACAGTTGAATCAATCAAAAAACACAAAGCGGTATATCTGATGGCCGTTGGCGGCGCTGCGTATTTAGTGTCTAAAGCGATTAAACATTCTCGCGTCGTGGCCTTTGCTGATTTGGGTATGGAAGCGATTTACGAGTTTGATGTGCAAGATATGCCAGTGACTGTGGCTGTGGATTCACATGGTGTGAACGCCCATGAAACTGGCCCTGCAATTTGGAAAGTGAATATCGCCAACGCGAAAGCGTAAAGGTTGGGATGCAGCGGATTGAACTTGATGGCTTTTTAAGCAAAATAGCTTAAGTTTGAGTTCTGATATCTGTTCTTTAGGTAAAACGTTGCGCCACTGACATTTTGTCACAAAAAAATACGCTCAGGTTCGCCATTTGGCTTGCCTGAGCGTTTTTGTTTCGATAGTGTGGCAAGCTTATCTTCGAAAGATACGATCTCAGATCGTTTTTAACATTCGTGCGGTTGCAACTCAGTAGAACTATTGCAATTTCAATAGAACCCTTGCAATGATTGACGCAACTATCGAACCAGTTTAACCAAAGACGGACATAACAATGAAAATAGCTCCTCTCCTATTGGCGCTCGGCGCTGCGGGACTGGCGTTATCAGCCCAAGCGGCCGATCCAACGCCTTTTACTGTGCAACAACTCATTAAACTCAATAAGATGCACTCTGCGACTGTGTCCCATGATGGCACTAAATTAGTTTATGGTCTTAAAACGGTAAACGATAAGGGAGAGGGCAGTTCTGATCTGTATTTATTGGATCTGACCGACACCAAAGCCAAGCCGTTACAATTGACCTCTGCCACAGGCACTGAACATGATGTCAGTTTTGCTACTGACGACAAGTCGATTTATTTCCTTGCCAGTCGCAGTGGTTCAAGCCAGTTATTTCAACTGCCATTAACGGGCGGTGAAGCGGTACAAGTTTCTGATTTACCTTTGGATATTGATGGCTACAAATTATCAAACGACGGTAAACAAGTTGTACTCAGCATGCGGGTATTCCCCGAGTGTAAGGACTTAGCCTGCTCAAAGGATAAATTTACCGCCGAAGCTGAGCGTAAATCGACTGGCCGTGAATACAAGCAGTTAATGGTTCGCCATTGGGATACGTGGGAAGACCACGCCCGTAACCATTTATTTGTTGGTGCGGTAAACGGTGAGAGACTCACTAAAGTGGTTGATGTGACTCAAGGTTTAGATACTGAAACGCCGCCAAAACCTTTCTCGGGTATGGAAGAAGTGACCTTCACCCCAGACGGTAAGTTTGTGGTATATAGCGCGAAAGCCCCCAGCAAAGATCAAGCTTGGACCACTAACTATGATTTGTGGCAAGTGCCAGTGACAGGCGGCACCGCAACCAACTTAACCAAAGACAATCTTGCATGGGATGCGCAGCCAACATTTTCGAGCGATGGTCGTTACATGGCCTATTTAGCGATGAAAAAACCGGGTTTTGAAGCAGATCGCTACGGCATTATGCTGCGCGATACTAGCACAGGCCAAACCAAAGAAGTTGCGCCATTATGGGATCGCAGCCCAAGCTCACTGATGTTTGCTCCTGACAATCGTACCTTGTATGTGACGGCACAAGACCTAGGTCAAGTCTCTATTTTCCAAGTGAATACCCAATTTGGCGATGTGCGTTCTGTCTACAGTGATGGCACGAACAGTTTAATTGCGGTCACTAACGAACAACTGATTTTCGATAGCAAAACCTTAGTTGAACCGGGCGATCTCTATAGCATTACGACTGAAGGTGAAGGGCTTAAACGTCTGACCGAAGTGAATAAAGACAAATTGGCCGAGATCAAGTTTGGTAAGTTTGAACAGTTCAGCTTTAAAGGTTGGAATAACGAAGACGTTTACGGTTACTGGATCAAACCGGCGAACTTCCAAGAAGGGAAAAAATACCCAATTGCCTATCTCGTTCACGGTGGGCCGCAAGGTTCATTTGGTAATGCCTTCAGTGGTCGTTGGAATGCCCAATTATGGGCGGGTGCGGGTTATGGCGTCGTTATGGTGGATTTCCACGGCTCTACTGGTTACGGCCAAGCCTTTACTGATTCAATCAGCCAAGATTGGGGTGGTAAGCCATTAGAAGATCTGCAAAAAGGCCTAGCAGCGGTGAGCCAGCAACAAAAATGGCTCGATCCGCAAAACACCTGTGCGCTCGGAGGTTCTTACGGCGGCTACATGATGAACTGGATCCAAGGTAACTGGAACGACGGTTTCAAGTGCTTAGTTAACCACGCGGGTCTGTTCGATATGCGTTCTATGTATTACGTGACCGAAGAAGTGTGGTTCGCAGAGCATGAGTTTGGCGGCACTTATTCAGATAACAAAGCGTTATATGAGAAGTTTAACCCAGTGAATTATGTTGAAAACTGGAAAACACCCATGCTGGTTATCCACGGTGAGAAGGACTTCCGCGTCCCTTATGGTCAAGGTTTAGCGGCATTCAGTTTTATGCAGCGCAAAGGGATCCCATCAGAGTTATTGATTTTCCCTGATGAAAACCATTGGATCTTAAAACCTGAAAACTTAGAGCAATGGTATGCTAATGTCTTCGGTTGGATGGACCGCTGGACTAAGCAATAACGACCCGTGCGTTTATGGGCTTTGCACCGACGAAAGCCCATAGAAGCAAGGCTCGTCCTGATAGGATTATCATCGGCGAGTTGACTATTAGAGTGTTTTAAGCGGGGCGCTTTAAATAAGCTAAGCGTTTTCAATTACGTGCACTTTGTTCAGCGTTTTAACAAAGCCAGAACTCTGTTCTGGCTTTTTATTATGTCAGAAATGTTTTTAATCAAGGAGTTAAGATGAACATTCGAGCCGCAACCTTAACTGACATCCCTGAAATAAGCGTATTACTCACTCAATTAACCCAAGAATTTATCGCCCCAACTTGCACTGCAGAGGGGGCTACAATCTTAGTTAATGCCATGTCGATAGAGGCGATTGGTAGCTACTTTGCTATGGGTTATCAGTACCATGTTGCCATAACGGACTCGGGTCAACTCGCAGGCGTAGTGGGGATGAAGGCGAATAGCCACTTGTACCATCTCTTTGTCGCTTCCCATGCGCAGGGGCAAGGCGTGGCGCGAATGTTGTGGGAACATGCCAAAACTCAATGTTTAGCCCAAGGCAATTCGGGCATATTTACCGTGAACTCGGCGCTGAATGCGCAGGCTGTGTACTTAGGCTTTGGCTTTGTGCCCCTTGGACCCGAGCGAGAACGCGGCGGGATCCGCGATATTCCCATGCAGCTAGTGCTTTAGGTTGACTGTATTCATTTATCATCCAAACACGAGCACTATCATTCGACTAAATAGTAATTCAACGAAAAAGCTTGAGCGAAAAGAGCTTGAATTAAAGCACTAGAGTGCAAAGAACTTGAATAAAAAGAACTTTACCGAATAGAACTAAAAATAGAGGAATTATGGCAAATTTAACATTTTATCCCATCGGCACCGTAGGCGAAAAATGGGGCGAGGCTGAAAAAGCTGCGTGGCTTGCAAGCGCCAAAATAAAGCGTTTGTATCAGGACGATGTCGTGACGCCACTCAAGGCGATGGAAGCAGCACTCTTGGCACTTGGGCTTACCGTTGTGCAATATGGCGCCTTGTCGATAAATGCGGAGCGTTATCCCTTGCTTGCGGTTAAGTCAGCGTCCTTCGATCCTCAAAAACTGACAGTATTAGTCACGGGTGGCGTGCACGGTTACGAGACCAGCGGTGTTCATGGTGCCTTGGCATTTTTAGCGGATAAGGTGGCGCATTATGTTGATCGCGTCAATCTTGTGATCGTCGTGTGCGTGAGTCCTTGGGGTTACGAAACCATCAATCGTTGGAACCCTAAGGCTATCGATCCTAATCGTTCATTTTATGCCAACAGTCCAGCGGAAGAATCGGCGGCCTTGATGGCCTTAGTCGCATCCGTAGAGCAAGATTTTGATGTGCATGTGGACTTACATGAAACCACGGATTCCGATGAATTAGAATTTCGTCCAGCACTTTGCGCCCGTGATGGAAAAGAGTACGTCAAAGGAACTATCCCAGATGGTTTTTATGCTGTGGGTGATACCGAAAACTCAATGGATGCCTTTCAGAAAGCCATTATTGATGGTGTGAGTAAAGTGACGCACATTGCTCCTGCCGATGAGAAAGGCGAGATCATTGGCTCGACTGTGGTGCAGCACGGGGTGATTAACTATCCGCTTAAGTCATTAGGGCTTTGCAGCAGTGTCACTGGCTGTATCTATAACACAACGACAGAAGTGTACCCAGATAGCCCAACGGCCACGCCTGCCGAATGTAATCTGGCGCAGGTTGCAGCCATCACCAGCGCCATTGATTATTTACTGGCACAGCGTTAGTCACAGTTTGTTGTGATATTCAGCTAAGTGGTGATTAGCTTAGTGATCGTAAGTTGAGTGATGCCCCGTTGAGCTAGGCTAGTGAAGTCATTTTGTGTGCGATCGATTAACGCATCGACTCCTTAATTAGGTCATTCACGGAACATCACGCAATAAAAAGCCCTCATTCGAGGGCTTCTTCATTTATGTCGCGCGGCTTTTATTAAGCTCGTGCCTAGCATCGGTAGGCGATATCTAGTAGTTGTCGCTATAGGCTCGGCCATAATAGCTATCGAGGAACAGTTGTTTCAGCTCGTTAATCAATGGGTAACGTGGGTTGGCACCGGTACATTGATCATCGAACGCATCTTCGGCTAATTCATCTAACTTGGCGAGGAAGTCGGCTTCGTTGACACCGGCTTCTTGGATAGAAGCAGGAATGCCAATCGTCTTCTTGAGGTGTGTGATTTTCTCAAGCAATTTTTCGACTTTTTCTTCATCCGTCTTTCCGCCTAGTTTCAAGTGATCTGCGATGGCAGCATAACGGCACAGGGCTTTTGGCCTGTCGTATTGGCTAAAGGCCGCTTGCTTAGTGGGCAGATCCGTTGCGTTAAAGCGTATTACGTTGTTGATCAGCAGCGCATTGGCTAGGCCATGGGCGAGATGGAACTCGGCGCCCAGTTTGTGTGCCATTGAGTGGCAAATCCCAAGGAAAGCGTTAGCAAAGGCGATACCCGCAATAGTGGCGCCATTGTGGACCTTTTCACGGGCGACAGGTGATTGTGAGCCTAAGTTGTAGGCATCGGGTAAATATTTGCACAGTAAATCGAGGGCTTGTAGCGCTTGGCCATCACTGTACTCGTTCGCCATCACGCTGACATAGGCTTCTAATGCATGGGTCACCGCATCTATGCCACCAAAGGCGGTCAGAGATTTAGGCATGTCCATCACAAGATTTGGATCAACAATCGCCATATTGGGCGTGAGTTGATAGTCGGCAATCGGGTATTTTTTACCGGTAATTTCGTCTGTCACTACCGCAAAAGGTGTGACTTCTGAGCCAGTGCCTGAGGTGGTAGGAATTGCCACCATCATGGCTTTGGTGCCCATTTTAGGGAATTTGTAGATACGTTTACGAATGTCCATAAAACGCAGCGCCAAATCAGCAAAATCAACATCTGGATGCTCGTACATTACCCAAATAATCTTAGCCGCATCCATTGGTGAGCCGCCGCCGAGCGCAATTATCACATCGGGTTTAAAGCTTTGAGCGACCTTAGCGCCTTGACGCACTATGGCTAAGGTGGGGTCGGCTTCAACATCGTAAAAAATTTCGGTCTCAAGGCCTTGGGCTTTTAAAATCCGCATGGTTTCATCGCAATAACCGTGGTTGAACAAAAATCTGTCTGTGATGATTAAGGCGCGCTTTTTATCGCTCAGTTCTTCGAGCGCGATGGGCAAACTGCCGCGGCGGAAATAGATAGATGCAGGAAGCTTATGCCACAACATGTTTTCGGCCCTCTTAGCGACGGTTTTTTTATTGATCAGATGACTCGGGCCAACGTTTTCTGAAATCGAGTTGCCGCCCCAAGAACCACAGCCTAACGTCAGCGAAGGCGCCAGTTTGAAGTTGTACAGATCGCCAATGCCGCCCTGTGAAGCTGGGGTGTTGATCAAAATACGTGCTGTTTTCATTCTAAAACCAAAGGCATGAACACGTTCTGTTTGGGTATCTTGGTCGGTATAAAGCCCTGATGTGTGGCCAATGCCGCCGAGTGCGACTAAGGCTTCGGCTTTATCCATGGCATCGTTAAAGTCGATGGCGCGGTACATGCCAAGTAATGGCGATAATTTTTCATGGGCGAAGGCTTCACTGTCGCAAATATCGGTGACTTCACCTATCAACACTTTGGTCCAGTGTGGCACTTCAAAGCCCGCCATTTTCGCGATACTGGCAGCACTTTGGCCAACGATATCAGCATTTAAACCGCCATTTTTTAAAATGACGTGTTGCATCGCAGCGGTTTCATCCTTCGATAGCATATAGCCACCGTGGGTTGCGAAACGCTCTTTAACCTGCTCATAAATACTGTCGACCACAATTACCGCTTGCTCTGACGCACAAACCACACCGTTATCGAAGGTTTTCGACATGAGAATCGAACTGACTGCGCGTTTGATGTCGGCGGTTTCATCGATAACAATAGGTGTGTTACCCGCACCTACGCCAATAGCAGGTTTACCGGAAGAGTAGGCGGCTTTCACCATGCCAGGTCCACCGGTTGCGAGGATTAAATTGACCTTAGGGTGAGTCATCAATTGATTCGACAGTGCGACACTGGGCTCATCAATCCAGCCAATAATGTCTTTGGGCGCACCCGCAGCTATGGCAGCATCCAGCACTAATTTTGCTGCGGTTGTGGTCGATATTTTGGCCCTAGGATGGGGCGAGAAGATAATTGCGTTACGGGTTTTAAGGCTGATTAAGGCCTTAAATATCGCGGTCGATGTGGGATTAGTGGTGGGGACTATGCCACAAATGATACCTACGGGTTCAGCAATGGTAATAGTACCGAAGGTGACATCTTCAGATAAAATTCCGCAGGTTTTTTCATCTTTATATTTGTTATAAATGTACTCAGAGGCAAAGTGGTTTTTGATCACTTTGTCTTCAACGACACCCATGCGGGTTTCTGCGGCGGCCATTTTGGCCAGCGAGATACGCGCATCGGCAGCGGCAAGGGCCGCTGCACGGAAAATTTTATCGACTTGCGCTTGGCTGAATGTCGCATACTCGGCTTGTGCTTTCGCCACTCGCTCGACCATGAGATCCAGTTCTTGTGCATTGGTCACTGTCATGATTAATACTCCTAAAAAGATTTAGTGAATCAAGGCATTCACTAAATCCTCTTTATGGTAGAAAATTACACCTAAAGCCGCGTTGAAAGTGTGATATCAACGACAATATCGTGCTTTTATGTAATAAAACTACACTTAGGGTAACTTGTTTGTTTAAAATTGCGCTGAAAATGCATCGGCTTCGATAACTAAATATTATTCGAAGTTGTGATTTAACCTCAAAAATCTCATTTTTCAGTCAATAGCGCTTGAGATACTATACTTGCCCTCAAGCTTATTTTGATGAAGACCGCGTGACACGCACATAAGGATAGTCCCTTGGAGTTAACTCTTTACGTTAAATTTTTTCTTGGCCTCGTTGCCATCATTAATCCGGTTGGCTTGTTGCCTGTGTTTGTGAGCTTAACTAGCCATCAAACGGAGGCTGAGCGGAATCACACGGGTAAAGTAGCGAACTTTGCGGTTGTGGTGATTCTCTTAGTCACGATTGTGGCGGGGCAGCACATTCTGAATATGTTCAGCATTTCGTTATCTGCCTTTAGAATTGCTGGTGGCAGCCTGATTGCCATTATTGCGATGTCAATGTTGCAAGGTAAGTTAGGTGAAGTGAAGCGTAACCAAGAGGAAGACCGCGAATCCTCGGCGATGGAATCTGTGGCGGTTGTGCCTTTGGCTTTGCCACTGATGGCGGGACCTGGCGCTATCAGTTCGGTGATTGTCTTTGCCGCTGAGCATAATTCATTGTCGAACATTATTGCGATGTTCATTACTGTGATAGTGTTTGGTTTAGTAAGTTTTGGCCTGTTTAGAATGGCATCTATCATTTATAAGATCCTCGGCAAAACGGGTATTAACGTGATTACCCGTCTCATGGGACTCTTGATGTTATCTATTGGTATCGAAGTCATTGCGGCTGGTGTGAAGGGATTATTCCCACAGCTTTTCAGCTAGAGTCATCTTCAGTCACAGTATTAAGTGTTCCTTTCTCTAGAAAAACGCATTGGAATTTTCAATGCGTTTTTTATTTCTATCTGATCCTTGTTTGACGTTTCTCAAGTTTGCTCTGCGATTAGCAAAATCTAAACAATTGATGGAATATGGGGGAAATCCTCGTTTATCAGGATATTAGCTTGCGCAATTTCAATAAACCTTAGTCGTCCTACGGTTGATATTATGCTATACCTAGTGTTCGGTCTTTGGATCTAAAACTAAGTTTAAAAGGATATTTCTATGAAATGGCAATGGATTGGTAATCTCAGTCTAAAACAAAAATTATTAATGGTTGTCTTGCCTCCACTGTTAGCCTGTTTTTTATGTGGCGCGCTTTACCTCATTGAAAAATATGAATATAGAAAAGATTTAACCTTAGTAGTGCAATTAAGCGAGCTAGCCGTCACTAACAGTAATTTAGTGCATGAGTTACAAAAAGAGCGCGGCATGAGTGCTGGATTTATTGGCTCAGCAGGAAAAGCGTTTGCGGGTAAAATACCTGGTCAAAGACAATTAACGGATACGCAGCTCGGCCTCTATCAGCGTTTTATCACTGAGAATCTTCTGCCGGAGATATTTGCCCCAAAACTTAGAGAGCTAAACGCTCAACTCGGGCGTTTAAATGCCATCCGCTTGCAGGTGGATAATTTAAGTATCAGTGTCGCCGATGAAGTTGCCTATTACACTGAGTTAAATAAGTTATTACTGACAATAGTCGATGAAACCGCAAAAACGGGTGCTAATCAAGAAATCGCCATTAAAGCGACGGCTTTTAGTGCTTTTTTGCAATTAAAGGAAAGGGCGGGGATTGAAAGGGCGGTACTCAGCTCAACCTTTGGCCAAGCTGGATTTAAGCCTAAGGTTTATGCCAAATTTATCACTTTGGTTTCGGAGCAAAATACCTATCAAGAGCGTTTTTTAGCGCTAGCAAATTCTGATTTATTATCCTCGTTTAACCGTTTACAGAGTTCAGCTGCAATGCATGACGTTGAGCTGTTACGTCAAATCGCATTCGAGCAAGATAATCAAAAAATCCTGCAACAAAGTCCCGAAGAGTGGTTCAGTAAATCGACCGCCCGGATTGAACTATTACGTGAGTTTGAACAGCAAGTCTCGGCAGATTTACTTAATACCACCCATGAAAGATTAACCTTAGCGAATGAGAAAATGTTCTTAGTGCTCGCGACCTTAATCTCAGTATTGGCGATAGTCTTGATATTGAGTCTTTCTGTTATCCGTTATTTGCATGACAGTGTGCATCACTTATATTCGACCATCACGCAAGCCCGTAAACATTACGACTTAAGTGTGCGTCTGACTCACTCTAGCTCCGATGAATTCGGTGAACTCGCCATCGCCTTTAACGACATGATGAGTGATTTTGAAAAGGTGATCCTACATGTACGTTCCAGTGGCGCTAAATTGCAACAAGCTGTGGCGCAAATGGATCTCTGTACCCATGCCATGGAGCAAGATGTGATGGCGGGCCACAGTGAGGCAGAGCAAGTGGCCTCCGCTATGACAGAAATGAGTGCAACAGTGGCCGAGATTGCTAGCAATGCAGTGCAGGCATCCGAAGCGTCTTCCGCCGCCAATATAGAGGCTAAAGAAGGCAACCTCGAAGTCGGCCGAACCAGCAAAGCGATCAAAGCGTTAGCCGACGATATTAGTGGGGCGTCTAAAGCCATTAACGATTTAGACCGTGAAATTCACGGCATAGTGGTAGTGCTTGAAGTGATCAGCAGTATTGCTGAGCAAACTAATTTACTCGCGCTTAATGCCGCCATTGAAGCTGCCCGCGCAGGGGAAATGGGCCGCGGTTTTGCTGTAGTTGCAGACGAAGTCCGAAGTTTAGCGCAGCGCTCACAAACCTCGACCTCTGACATTAAAAATATGACAGATAGATTGAAGGCGGGAGCGAGCATTGCAGTACAAGCCATGGACAGAGGGTTAGCTCAGGCTAATAGCAGTGTTCATGAAGCTGAACAGGCAGGCATCGAATTGAAACGTATTGTGGAGCAAGTAGACATTATTGACCGCATGAACGAGCAAATTGCCACAGCAACCCATGAGCAATCGGCGGTATCCGAAGACGTAAATCGTAATGCACTGAAGATCAGTGAGATTTACCTTAATACTCAAAGGATCTCCGATGAGCTTAGGGAGCTGACCAAAGCCCTGACGTTTGACGCGAATTCAATGTCAAAAGAAGTACACAAATTTACCGTCAATTAACGGTATAAAACGGTGAAAAGATTCAATAAATCACGGCGGTTTGTTTAGCAATTGTGCAACCGCCTGAAACTGAGTCTTTTTTACTTGACCCCCTTTAGGCTTTTGCGTACAGTACCGCTCCGTTAACGATGAAAGCCTCTCGGCAAGGCTATACGAAATCGTTAGTGATTCTTAAACGTGAAAGATTAACCACGCTAACATAAATCGACATATGGTGAGGTGTCCGAGTGGCCGAAGGAGCACGCCTGGAAAGTGTGTATACGGTAACGTATCGAGGGTTCGACTCCCTCTCTCACCGCCACATTCTAAGAACCCGATCAAATGGTCGGGTTTTTTCTTTTCTATCATAAACCTATGAATTATAGTTTCTAAATCCAATGGCTCACCAACCTTTGGCACCTTAAGGTGGTACAAAAGGGTGGTACAAAACGATGGCATTTATGATTCAACCATACAGCGATCCAAAGTCTGGAATCTGGAAAATCCGCAAGGGTATTCCTAAGCATTTACGGCCCTTTCTTGATGGCAAAGTTGAGCTTAAGCGAAGCCTAGAAACTAAAGATGCCTATGAAGCCAAAACAAGGGCTGCTGGTGTGATTGCGGAGTTCGAGTCTGCGATTGCTCGTGCTCAGTCACGTTTCGACAATCAAGAGAACGAGCAGAGAATATCTTCAGCTCAGTTAGATGCTATTGTCAGCTATTGGGTGGCTCATGAGCATGGACGGCTAACGCAAGCAGACATTCAAGCAAGATATCTGCTCGAAACTCCCGAGGGACTTGCAAGCATGACTGAGTGGTTCAGCGAGCCGCTAGAAGTGCTCCATGAAGCTAATGGAACAAGCCGCCAACAAACAGAAGAACAACGCTTTGTGCGGCATATGAGTGCATTCGTTGATGAAGCCCTTGAGCTTTCTCAATGCCGACTTTACGACCATTCATTAAGATTGTATCTCGCAATCCAATTGGCAAATGCCTGTATCAGGCTCTGTAACTCTGCAATCGACCATGAAGAACTCGCTCGGCGTAAACAAGGACTCGTTCGGCGGGAGCTAAACCGAGGCTTTGAGCCGACCCTACCTGATACGAATATCCAACCTACAGATCCGAGCGGTGATGCGTTACAGCAGCTTAAGGATTTAGGGTTTATCGTTACGGCCATGACCACCAGCAGTACAGCTCCAAGCAAACAAAAGGAAGCTGAATTATCCGTATCTTCTAGCGTTTCGCAGTTGATTGACTGGGTGAATAATCAGAAGAAGGCTCTGAGCTCAGAAGTTGCCTTCAGATCATGGCAAGGTGACCGCAATCGCCCTTGTGAGCGACTGATAGAGTTTTTTGCCGATAAGCCTATTGGTGACATCCAAAAGCTAGATATGCGTAAATTCTTCAGTTGGATTATTCGCTGTCCGAGTAAGCCAAGCCAAGAGATTCGAGCATTACCCTTCAACAAGCAAATCGATATCGCGGATAAACGAGGCTTGGCTCGTGTGAGCATCAATACTGCTGATAAGGAACTTAAGCTGATTTCGGGGTATTTCCAACAGGCGGTCAAGTTAGACATTTTGCCGAAGAATCCTTGCCATCAAGTGTCGCCCGGCAAAAAAACGGTGAGGGTGATTAGAGATCCGGGCTACTCAAATGCCGAACTGACAAAGATTTTCTCCCTGCCACTCTTTAGGCAACGTACCAATGCTCAAAAGGCAAGATACGGTGAAGCTCCTTACTGGTTGCCTGTTATTCTGGCCTATACAGGAGCAAGGGCAGAGGAGATTGCTCAGCTTTACGTGAAAGATATCAAGCAAGATAGCGATAATAGCGAGCGATGGTATTTCCATATTCAGGAGCTACGCGATGACCAATCCGTTAAAACGGGGGAGTCGAGAAGGGTGCCAATTTGTCAGGCTCTCATTCAGTTAGGGTTACTGGATTACTTGAATACCTTGCCAGCAGATGGGCGATTATTCCCAACGCTCAAGCCCAACAGTAAGGCTAAGTATCACCTCGCGGTCGCACGTTATCTGAAAGATGCCTTTAAGACACTCGATATCGAGCATTTTGACTTCCTAAAACCGCTACATGCATTCCGCCATCGCTTTATCACCGAAGCCAGAAAGGTCATGCGTGAGGATGTCCAAAATGCGATAACAGGGCACTCAAATGCGGGGAATACGGGGCGTAACTATGGTATCTACTCAGAGCTCCATCAGGAGATAGATAAGATGCCAGTGATAGATATTCCGAAGTGGTGTGCTCAATAATAACAAGGTGGTAGCTTAATCGCTAAGGCTTAGTACTCGGGTGTACGAGCCTTAGTTCGTTACTGTATTTTTCCTTGTTGTCTCAGGCTATACTGTTGGCAAGTCGAAGATCATAAAGGTATGAGATTATGAATCGAAAATTAGAAGTTTATGGTGTTCAAGTGGTAACTAGACCGAAGATCAAAGCGACCAAACAACTTGATTTATCAGGTGACTTTGGACGTCAAATCGTTAAGTCAGAAACCAAACTAGCATTAAGAACCCATCCCAAAACTTTCCAAAAGTTGGCTGATATGTAATGGATATCATCTGTTTTCCTTTTGAACGTGTGGTCGAAATTAATGCGTTAATCCTTTCGACAGAGCCCGGCATGAAAGGTGCGGTTGATATTCCCAAACTTCAGGGAGCGTTGAGCCGTATTGACAATGCGATTGTCTACCAAGGCTTAGATGATGTGTTTGAGATTGCTGCAAAATACACTGCTTGTATAGCGGTATCTCACGCTTGTCCTGATGCAAATAAGCGAACTGGTTTAGCAGTAGCACTCGAATACTTATCTCTTAACGACTATGAAATCACAGAGGATAATGAACTGCTAGCGAATGCCATCCGAGACTTAGTGCTTCAAGAGATTACCGAGACTGACTTTGCTGACATTCTTTATGCTCAGTATCTCAAGGGGTTGTAAGTTATTTATCCCTTGTGATCTGATGTGATTTCTCCATGGGTAGATACACAAGCCAATGTGTTGATGTGATTGATAGCAAAAGAGAGGCTTAAAGCCTCTCTTTACGTTTTTCGTTATCAGATACCTAAACGCTATACTCGGAGTTTGGGTTTGTAGGTGTCGCATGCCTCATCCCCATGCTAGCTTGTGGAATTGGCTCAGAGGTATCGTCATAAATCGACTTCAACTTAATCCCCTTAATCATGGCTTTGCTATTGTGACGGCCTTTTTCGAAGCCTTTCTCCACCAGCCGTTTGGTCATGATATTGCGGGTCATTTTCCAGTCGCCATCCCGTTCTGCCCACTTCCTAAAGGCATCGTAAAGCTCATCGGTATACACAAAATCACCTTTGCTCGTACATTCCTCTAAGAACATCGCAAGTAAGTCTGACTCGTGGCGATATTCCGCAATCCCTGACTTAATTGAGTTAGGGATAGATGCCTTAATGCCATCCTTTAGCCACATCTGCACGCCTTCAAGTGCCCAATTGAGGATACCTGATAGCTCGTTATAGAGCTTATCCATTAATTGCGGGTCCATTTGCTGCTGGCTGAAACTGGCGTTAAAGGGCAGTAAAATCATCCGTCGCCACATGCCGGGGCTGGTATCGCGAATGACGGGCTTATGGTTGCCGACCATGATGAGCTTAAACATGGGGATATATTCAAGCTCGACCTTGGCATAAAGCTGACGGGCGACAATCACATCATTACCTGTCATCGACTTTACAAGGTTCTCATCCATTCGAGAGCCCTCTGGCAATTCATTGGCAACTACTAGACGACTACCATTCAGCTTGGCTAGGGATGGGTTAGGGCCTTTACCACTGTTATTCGATTGCAGTAAGACATCGCTGCTTATCTGGTGGTAATAGCTCCCTATTAATCGCTGAATGATACTCATAAAGGTACTCTTACCATTACAACCATGACCGTAGAGGAAAAACAAGACTTGCTCATCAGTCCGTCCGGTTAGGATATAGCCTACCATTCGCTGCAAAAACTTAGCGTATTCGACATCGCCACAGGTGATCTCATCGATAAACTGAAGCCAACGTGGGCAAGTGACATCAGGCTTGTAGTTGATATCACTATAACGGCTGATATACATCTCCTTATTTGCAGGAAGCAGTTTTCCGGTTGCGAGGTCGAGCACACCGTTGTTAATCCCCATTAGCATTTTGTCTGCATCGAAGGCTTTTGCAGAAATCAAGTTGCTAGACTTGAAGATCTCCAACATATCGGCAAGTTTTTTGCGATTGAGTGACTGTCTACCAAATGCTAATAACTGATCTGCTTGTTGCCGCTTCGTTTTGTCCTTAAGCGTCGCGGGATCTTCTAGCATACGATTCGCTTGAGCAATAATTCCCTCACCAATACATCGAGCTAGTGCCAATTCTTTATCACCTATAGGCCTCCAACACTGCTCATTAAACTCGTACATACAGTTGAGTTCTGGCACATAGACTAATTTTCCGTCAACTACTTTTGCCAGCCTATCTGCGTTACCAACGTCATTTAGCGTATCTTCATCGAACGAACCCCAAATAGCTGAAATGATGTCCATAGACAACTTAGTTTGCTGGTGGCTAGCAGGGCTTTCATCTTGCATCGTTTCTGAAGTTGTCTCTATCGACGCTTGTGGGGCTACAACACCATATTGTTCTACCAATACCTCAATAGAAAGGGCGTTGTCTTGCCGCAAATAATCATCAATATCCTTACCTTGCCCTTCTGGTAAGGTGACTTGGACAAGTGCTGGTAAGCCCAGTAGAGCGAGCTTCTCCCGATACTTATCACCCGCTGGGTCACTGTCGAAGAAGGTCACTACATTTCTGTCATGTAGATTGTCCTTAATCCACGCCAGTTGTGCTTGGTTAATTTGGCCGTTGGTTGCTAGTACTGCTCCATCCCAATTATGTGAAAGCAACGCAAGTAGATCGTGTTCTCCTTCAACAATGGCAACCTTATCAAAGTTACCAAGGAGATGCTGGCCATAAAACTGAATGTTATTCAACCAATATTGCTTAGGTAGTTGATATTGCTTTTCTTTTTTGGGATCTTTAAAAGTAAAGCGGCAAAGATTACCTTCCTCATCATAATGGGGAAAGATATAGACATCTCTTGGGAAAAAGTCTATAGGATTAGATTTACCTGCCTTAACCAATCCTGATGCATACATTTCCTCAAGGCTAAAACCATTGGCTCTTAACACCCTCCAAAGTTGGCCGTGGGAATAACCTACGTCGTTATAGATCAATACTTCTTTGCGGAGTTTTCGCTTTTCCATCAGAACAGCAAGAGGCTTGCTGTTATCTACTAACATAGGCTCTACGTAATATTGATATGCCGCCTCGAACAGGGCTTGACGACGAGCCAATTGCTCTGCTGTGAGTTCTACTGTTTCAGCTTCAACTTTGGGCTTATTAGCTCTTGAAGCGGGTAAAACAGTGACACCTTCAATTTCACCTTGGATAAGCTTTTTGGCCGCATCTAAGGGCGATTTAGCAAGCTCAAAATCAACTAGAAAGTTAAAATGTAGTGGTCAAGTAAAATTGGCCACGATTTTAGAGTCATTCCAATATAAACGTTCTGACTCATTTGGCGTTAACCCACCATTATATTGATGGGGTCTGGTCTCACTGTAATATCCAGTGATGTAATTTGTGATCTCTTTATCTGCTTCTGTAAAATTCCCATAACCACTGGCGGGGATCCACTCAGATTTCAAACTTCTAAAGAAACGCTCCATTGGTGCGTTATCCCAACAATTCCCGCGACGACTC